>DASYQE010000221.1:0-2709 GCA_036005805.1 Candidatus Polarisedimenticolia bacterium
CTGGGCCGCCGGCGCGCCGGCGCACTCCGGCGAAGCGCTCGGGTACTGCGCGAGGATGACACGGTAATCCACGTCGATCGGCTTTTCGGCGCGGTCATTCCGAAGGGTGACGAGACCCGATGCGCAGTCGAGCTGGATCGCCAGCGCCTGCGCCGGCGCCCCAGGCGCCTGCGGCGCGGCCCACGAGAGGGCCGCAAGGCCCGCGACGAGCACCACCCCCCCTGCGCCCAGCAACGCGAACGTGCCCCTGCGGACCCGACCCGGTGACCTGACGTTCGACATGCCTCACCTCCATGAAAGAGAGGAGGGGGAGCAAGAACCCCTCCTTTCGCTCATAGTGTCGGGAGGCGATGTGAGGTTACATGGCCGGATGCGTGCCATCCGGCCCTTTCATGCTACCGGTGCCGGCGGGCACTCCGCCACTCCGCCGAAGCTGCGGCGGGTTACTCATCGCGCAGAGCGACCATCGGATCGACGCGTGTGGCGCGGCGGGCCGGCACGTAGCACGCGAGCACCGCGACCGCGGCGAGGAGGAGCGTCACCGCCGCGAACGTGACCGGGTCGGTGGCGGCGACACCGAAGAGCAGCGACTGCAGCGTGCGGGTCAGGGCGAAGGCGCCCGCGATCCCGACACCGACGCCCACGAGGGTCATCCTCAGCCCCTGCCCCAGGATGAGACCCAGCACATCCGTCGTGCTGGCGCCGAGCGCAATGCGGACGCCGATCTCGCGGGTGCGCTGCGCCACGCCGTAGGCGGTGACGCCGTAGATCCCGGCGACCGCGAGCAGGAGCGCCGCCGCGGCGAACACTCCGACCAGAGTCAGGTCGAAGTTCCTCGAGCCGTGCGTCGCCGAGACGATGGACGTCAGCGTGCGGAAGCGGGGCGGCACGTCGGGGGCGATCCCGCGCAGCAGGCCGCGCGCCGCCTCCATGACCGGGGCCGGATCGCCGTCGGTGCGGAGAACCAGGGTCGCGGTCGTGCGCGGCCGCTGCAGGGCGTTGACGTAGACGGTCGGCTGGGGCGGGGACTCCTGTCCCCCCTCGCGCGTGTCCCCCACGATCCCGACGATGGTCAGGAGCTTCAGGTCCCCGTCCATGTTGCCGAACTCGATGGTCCGGCCGAGCGGATCCTGGCCGGGCCACCGGGTCCGAGCGAGCGACTCGCTGATGACCGCGACGTGCGGCTGGTCGAAGCCGTCGTGGTCGTCGAAAAGGCGCCCGCGCACGAGCGGGATCTGAAGCGAGCGGAAATACCCGGTCGAAGCGACGCAGAAAGAAGCGTCGCCGCGGCGCGCCTCCTGGGCGGCCAGGGCGCCGAACCCCTCCGGGGTCGACGGGATCTCGTCCTGCGTCATGGTCAGGAACATCCCGTCCGGGCAGCCGCCGTCCATCGGCGCCAGGCTGGTCACGCCGACCTCGCGCACGCCCGGCAGGGCGCGCAGGCGCTCGAGAGTCGATCCATAGAAGGTGGCGAGACGAGCGCGCGCCCCGGGATCGTCCGCCGCCGGCATCGCCAGGTCGACGGTCACGATGCCGTCGGTGCGGAACCCCGGATCGACGGCGAGCACGCGCAGCAGCGACCGGCCGAGCAGACCGGCGCCCACCAGCAGGATGAGCGTGATCGCGAACTGGGCCGCCACCAGCACCTGGCCCACGCGACGGCCGCGCCGCGAACCCGACTGGCCGCGTCCTCCCTCGAGCAGCGACGCGACCAGCCCCCGGCTGGTCGCACGCAGGGCCGTCACCACACCCAGGCCTACGGCGACGAGGAGAGACAGGCCGCCCGCGAAGGCAAGCGCCTGCCAGCTCACGGCGACGTTCTCGATGCGCGGCAGTGTCGCGGGGGCGAGCGCCCGCAGCGCGGCCACGCCCCAGAACGCCAGCACGAGGCCTCCGGCGCAGCCGAGAAGGCCGAGCAGCAGCGACTCGGTGAGGAACTGCCGCACCAGGCGGGCCCGCCCGGCGCCGAGGGCGCTGCGGATCGCCAGCTCGCGCGTGCGCGCCGCCGCCTGCGACAGCAGGAGGTTCGCGACGTTGGCGCAGGCGACCAGGAGCAGGAACAGCACTGCACCGAGGAGGATGCCGAGCGGCACGCCGACGCGCCCGGTCAGCGAGCGCAGCAGTGGAATCGCCGTCGCGTCCTTCAGGAGGTAGTCGTTGCGCTCCGACGCGGCGGCGACGATGTCGCGCGCGATGCGGCTGAGGTCGGCGCTCGCCTGTTCCGCCGTCGCGCCGTCGCGCAGCCGTCCGATGGCGCGGACGTTGTGCGAGGTGCGGCTCGGGTTGGCGGGGTCGAGCTCGGCGGGAAACCACAGGTCGGCCCCCTTCGGAAACTCGAACCCGTCCGGCATGACGCCGACGACGTCGTAGACGCGGCCGTCGAAGCGCAGCTTGAAGCCGGAGAGATCCGCCGCACTGCCGAGCGAGCGCTTCCAGAAGCGGGTGCTCGCCACGACGACCGGCCGGGCGCCGGGCCGGGCGTCCTCGGGAGCCAGACTCCGCCCCAGGCGCGGGTGCACGCCCAGGACACCGAAGAACTCCCGCGTCACTGCCGCGACCGTGGTGCGGGCCGGCTCGTTCGTGCCGGCGACCGAGGTCTCCCAGTCGCCGTACTTCGCCATCGCGGCGAAGGTCCGGTTGCCGTCGCGGAAGTCGTCGAAGTTCGGGTCGGCGAGCCGCGAGGTGCCGCCGCTCGGGTTCACCTCCCAG
>DASYQE010000222.1:0-2490 GCA_036005805.1 Candidatus Polarisedimenticolia bacterium
AGGCGCACGCCCGTCGGCCCTGAACTGACAAGCCTTTGCGGGGATCTGGCGATGGCACAAAGAGGCCGCCGGGCGCACAGTTCCGGAGAAGAACAATTCGAACGAAGAAGGGAGTCAGCCATGCGTCACACGATCAGAATCCTTCCCGCCGTTCTCGTCGCCGGGTTGCTCGCAGCACCCGTCATGCTGCGCGCGAGCGACACGCACACGAGCGATGACGGCTACAAGTCGAGCCAGGCGACCAAGTCCGCGAAAAAGGAAGCCAAGACCGCGGCGAAGCTGTCCGACGCCGAAGCGGTGCTCAAGGCGGCGGCCGAGTCGAAAGACGGGGGCATTTCGCGCGACCTGCTCGAAAAGGCGAAATGCGTCGGCGTGTTCCCGAGCTTCAAGAAGGTCGCCCTCGGAGTCGGCGGCGAAGGCGGCAAGGGCGTCTTCACCTGCCGCACGGAGCACGGCATGAGCGGCCCGGCCATCTACAAGATCGGCGGCGGCAGCGTCGGCTGGCAGGCCGGCGTGAAGGAGGCCGACCTCATCCTGCTCGTCATGGACGAGGAGGGGATGAACAAGCTCCTGAACGACGACCATGTCGAGATCGGCACGGACCTCTCGGCCACGGCCGGTCCGGTCGGTGACGATGGGAAGAAGACCGACACTGAATCCGGCACCCAGCTTCTGGCGTGGTCACGCACGCACGGCGCCTTCGCGGGCGCGTCCCTCGACGGCCTGAACCTGAAGCAGGACGAGGACGACAACGCCGAGCTCTACCACAAGACCGTCGGGGCCAAGGAAATCCTGACCACCGACACGGACACCCTGCCGGTGCCCCAGGTGGCGCAGTCCTTCGTGAAGACGACCGAGCAGTACATGTAGCGCGCTGGTACCTGATCGCCTGCTGACGGCTCGGTCATTCGCTGCGGCCCGCCCCTCACGGCGGGCCGCAGTTTTTTGCGCGACGGCACGATCACGTGGGCGTCGACGCCGATTTCGCGGTGGACGACACCTAGGACCTTCAGGCGCGTCGGGCGAGGCGCAGTTCGAGGTGCTTTCTCACGTCGGGCCACTCGGTCGCGAGGATGCTGTACATGACCGAGTCGCGCACCGAGCCGTCCGGACGCATCTTGTGGTGCCGCAGCACGCCGTCCCGGCGCGCGCCGAGCGCTGCGATGGCGCGCTGTGACGGGATGTTGAAGTTGTCGGTGCGGAAGCCGACGACCCGGCAGCCGAGCGACTCGAAGGCGTGCCCGAGCAGCAGGCGCTTGCAGGCCGCGTTGACGTGGGTGCGCTGCCAGCCGGCCGCATACCAGGTGTAGCCGATCTCCACCCGGTCGATCGGCGCATCGATGTCGTGGAAGCGGGTGCTGCCGACGATCGCCCCCGACTTCGTCTCGCGCACCGCCCACGGCAGCATGTGCCCGGCCCGTTGCCCTGCCAGCGCCTCGGCGAGGTACGCGCCGGTTTGTTCGCGCGGCGGCACGAAGGTGTAGAAGAGCTCCCACAAACGGCCGTCAGCCGCCGCGGCGGCGAGCCCTTCTTCGTGCGACGGCGCCAGCGGCTCGAGCCGCACGCCGTGTCCTTCGAGCCTCACCGGAGCCGGATGGATCACCGGCGCATTCTACTGGCTCGGTGCCCCCCTTACTTCGCCGCGGTGCGCTTCTGCGGGTCGTCGGCCGGATTGATGTAGGTCAGGGCGAACGGGCCCAGGCCGTGCACCTGCACCATCGTGTCGGTCTTGGCGAACGCATAGTGATGCATCTGGGCGGGCAGCAGCGCGTACCCGCCGCTGGCCAGCTCCTTCGCCGTTGCCTTGTCGAACTTGTCCCCCATGCCGAGGCCGAGCGTCCCCTGCAGCACCGTCACGTGCTCATCGGTGGGATGCCAGTGAGGCGCGATCTTGTAGCCGGCCGGCATCTTCAGGCGGACGACGAAGATGCCGCTCGCGCCAGGATCGCCCGAGACCACGGTGAAGGACATCCCCTTCTCGAACACCGGCGGAGGATCGCCCCAGGTGAGGTCGGCGGGCATGACCATGACGTGCGCCGGCTTCGCCCCCTCCTGGGCGAGGAGCGCGGCCCCCGCCACGGCGACGCAGGCCAGAACGACCGCCACACTCCAAGAACCAGGTCTTCGCATATCCCACCTCCATGAGAGAAGCGGATTCTGCGACGGAGACCCGGTTCATGTCCTTACCCGAGGCGCCGAAGGAGTTTGCCCAGCGTCCGCTGATGCAACGCGGGGAGCCCGGCCGAGGCGCCGGCCGGTCGACCGCTTCATCCCGCGGGTTCGAGCTCGTCGGCGAGCAGGCGCAGGAAGAGCCCGACGTCGGTGACGATCCCCGAGGCCTGCGCCGACCCGCGGTCCACGAGCTTGGTGACGACGGCCGGATGGATGTCCACGCAGACCGTCCGCACCCACGAGGGCGTCATGTTGCCGACCCCGATGCCGTGCAGCATCGTGCCGAGGATGAGGACGAGATCGGCGCCTCGCAGGAGC
>DASYQE010000223.1:0-6468 GCA_036005805.1 Candidatus Polarisedimenticolia bacterium
GGTGACCAGCGGATCCGTGAAGCCCTCGACCGGGTCGGAGGAATCTACGTCCCGCCCACCGCGGCGACCCCGCCGCTTTTCGCCGGAAAAAGCGTCGCCCTCTTCGCCATCGTGGTCCGGCTGGACGGCCTGCGTTCTTTCGACCAGGAACTCCGCGGCACGACCCTCATGCGGATCGGCAAGGCGAGAGTGCGCGTCCTGCCGCTGGCGCGCATCATCGCCAGCAAGAAAGCCGCCAACCGGGAGAAAGACCGGCTGGTCCTGCCGGTGCTCGAGGACGCACTGGCCACGCTGAAGAGCGCGCGCAGCCGCCGGTCCCGGAGTCGCCGCCAGACCTGAATGTCCCGTGTCCAACGCGCCCGGTTGATCTCGAGTCCGCGTTTGACAGCCTGCTGGTCCGACGAGGAACAGGACGCACTGGCCGAGTCGATCCTCGCGGAGGTGCTCGGAGAGGACGAATGGGAGCGCTCCTTCTCCGCTTCGGCGGGCGTGCTGGAGAAGCTCGCAGACGAGGCTCTCGAGGAGCACCGAGCCGGGAAGACACAATCCGTCAAGCCCGGGAAACAGTGAAGTTTCGTTGAACCGGGTGTCATATGGACGTCCGGTTCGGTGCGCCGGGAAACCCCGCTTGAAATCCGGATCGCCGGCCCGGATCTGCCGTGCTAGCATCCCCGCCAAGATCTTACGGCGAGGTTCCCATGAGCAAGTCTCCGCTGGTGCCGGTCGTCCTCCCCGTCGTTCTGCTTCTCCTCCCCACCGCGCTTATCGCTGACGAGGTGTTCGTCAAAGGGGCCGGCTCGATCACCGGACGCGTCGTGGACCAGACCGCGACGACCGTCGTGATCGACGTCGGAGGCGGCACCATCGGCATCCCGGTCACGAGGGTCGATCGCATCGTCAAGGCCGCCACCGCGATGGACGAGTTCGATGCGCGAGCCGCGCGGCTGGGGTCGTGGGACCTCGAGGGATGGCGGGCGCTCGGTCGCTGGGCTTCGCGGCAGGGACTGGAGAAGCAGTCGCGCCAGGCCTTCGAGCGGATCCTGGCGGTCGAGCCGGACGACGCGGAGGCCGAGGCGGCGCTGGGTTTCGTCTTCTTCAACGAGCGCTGGGTCCCCGAGGCGGTCGCGTACCGGGCGCACGGCTTCGTGAAGTTCGACGGCGAGTGGATGCTCCCCGCCGAGGCGCAGTTGCGCCTGGACGTCGCCGCGCAGGAGCGCTCGGCGCGCGAGGCCGACGCGAAGGCCCGTGCCGACGAGCTCGAGCAACTGAAGGCTGATGTCCAGGCCCAGTACGATGCCGAAGCGGCCGAGGACGCGGAGTGGCGCGCCGAAGGCGCCGCTTGGTTCTATTCACACGCCTACGGCTGCGGCGGCTGGTGCGAGTACGTGCCCGTGGTGACCGGGATCCCGATCGCGCCCGTCTTGCCGGTGGCGTCCGAGCTGACCGGCATTCCGGTTCCCGCGTCCGTGGGCCCGGCTCCCTACCAGCACGGCCACCACGGTCACTCCTGGCGACACTGACCGCATCCGCCCTTACGGCCTATTGACCTCGGGGGAATCGGTCGTCGGGCGCCCTCCCCGATCCTGGTGTCGCGCCCGCCGCCGGATGCGCGACCTGCCCGCTCGGCTTCTCTGCTACCCTCCCCCTCGCATGCCCCTTCTCCCCGGCACGAAAATCGGCGTCTACGAGCTCGTCGGCCCCCTCGGGGCCGGCGGCATGGGAGAAGTCTGGCGCGCCCGCGACACGCGCCTGCAGCGTGACGTCGCCATCAAGGTTCTTCCCGAGGCCCTCGCCACAGAACCCGAGCGGCTCGGGCGGCTGATGCGGGAGGCGCAGGCGCTGGCGTCGCTCAACCATCCGAACATCGCGCAGATCCACGGCCTCGAGGAGTCGGGAGGCATCCGGGCCCTCGTCATGGAGCTGGTGGACGGGGACGACCTGTCGGTTCTCATCGCGCGCGGGGCGATGCCGGTTGGCGAGGCGCTGCCGATAGCCCGGCAGATCGCCGAAGCGCTCGAGGCGGCGCACGAGCAGGGCATCATCCACCGGGACCTGAAGCCGGCGAACGTCAAGGTGCGGCGGGACGGCACCGTCAAGGTCCTCGACTTCGGCCTGGCGAAGGTGATGGACCCGCTGGCCTCCGCTTCGGGGAGCCGCCCCGGCGGCGAGCTCGGGCTCTCTCCAACGCTGACCGCGCAGGCGACCCGCGCCGGCGTCATCCTCGGGACGGCGGCGTACATGTCCCCCGAGCAGGCGCGCGGCCGCGCCGTCGATCGCCGCGCCGACGTCTGGGCCTTCGGGGCTGTCCTCTACGAGATGCTCACCGGCCGGCGCGCCTTCGAAGGCGAAGACGTGTCGTTCACGTTGGCGAATGTCCTCAAGGAAAGCGTCGACTGGAGTCCCCTGCCGGGCGATTTGCCCCCGGGGGTGCGGCGCCTGCTGCGGAGGTGTCTGGAGAAAGACCCGCGGCGTCGGCTGGCCTCCATGGCCGACGCGCGGCTGGAGATGGAGGACACGGAGACGGCCGGGGCGACCATCGGCGCCACTTCTGCCGCCGCCTCCGCCCCCGCCCGGCGTGGCCTCAGCCTCCCGCTCGCCCTCGGCCTCGCGGCCGCCGCAGCGCTCGCCACCGCGGCGTTGATGTTCTCCATCGCCCCGGCGCCGGCGGCCCGGAAGGAGGCCGGGGTCACCCGGCTCAGCGTGGCGCTGCCGGAGAACGACGTGGTCATGGAGACGAACCGCGGGCCGGTGGCGGTCTCCCCGGACGGCTCCATGATCGCCTTCGTCGGGAGCCATGGGGGCGTCCAGCAGCTCCTGCTGCGCCGCCTGACGGATCCCGAGCCGGTCCCCCTCCCCGGCACCGAAGGGGCGGTGACGCCGTTCTTCTCCCCAGACGGCCAGTGGATCGCGTTCTTCGCGCAGATGAAGCTCAAGCGCATCGCGGTCGGCGGGGCGGCGCTGCAGACCATTACGCCGGACGTCCCCGATCCGCGCGGCGGGACCTGGGGGAGCGACGGGGTCATCTACTACTCCCCGACGAACATGTCGGGCCTTTACAAGGTCCCTGCCTCGGGCGGCACGGGGGAGCCGCTGACCACCCTCGACCCGGACAAGGGCGAGATCAGCCACCGCTGGCCGCAGGTCCTCCCCGACGGCAAGTCGCTCCTCTTCACCATCTGGACCGGGCCGGGGAACGACGAGCGCCGCATCGTCATGCAGACGATCGCCACCGGCGCGCGCCACGACCTCGTCACCGGCGGGGATAGCGCGCGCTATCTGCCCGGGGGCGCCGGGGCGGGCGCCGGCGCGTCCGCGACCGGGCACCTGCTTTATGGGCGAACGGACAACCTCTTCGCCATCCCGTGGCAGCCGACGGTCACCGACCTGAGCGGCGCGGTGCCGGTGACGATGCCCGAGCACCCGCGGCTCGAGAACGAGGGGAGCTCCGCCTACGACGTTTCGGCGAGCGGCACGCTCGTGTACCTGCCCGGCGGCGCGGGGCGCTACCTGCAGCGCATCGTCTGGACCGACCACGCCGGCCGCACCGAGCCGCTGCCGCTCCCGGAGCGCGACTACGGCAGCGTCGCCCTCTCCCCCGACGGCCGCCGCGCGGCGGTGCAGGTCAGCGAGGGAACCATCGGCATCTGGATCTACGACTTCGAGCACCAGACCTTCACGCCGTTCCCGACCGGCCCCGGCAGCAGCCAGGCCCCCGTCTGGACGCCCGACGGCCGCCGCATCCTGTACCGCGCCACCCGCCACGGCCAGCGCGACATCTACATCAAGGCCGCCGACGGCACCGGCGACGAAGTGCGCCTCACCGCCGGTGTCGGCCGCGCGCTCACCCCGACCTCGATCTCCCCCGACGGCCAGTGGCTCGTCTTCTCCGGACTTCGAGCCATGATGGGCGGCGAGAGCATGATCTGGCGGCTCCGCCTGGACCACGCCGGCGAGCCGGGGGGCGCCGGGCAACCGGGGGGCGCCGCTCAGCCGGAGCCGATGCTCCCCTTGTCGCCGGCCCGGGTCAACGGCGCGCAGGTCTCCCCCGACGGACGTTCGATGTCGTACGCCTCGGACATCTCCGGTCGCATGGAGATCTACGTGATGCCGTTCCCGGGCCCCGGCGCCAGCCAGCAGATCTCGGTGGACGGCGGCTACGAGTCGCTCTGGGCGCGCGACGGCCGCACCCTCTTCTTCCAGAACAACGCCGTTCTCATGGCCGTCGACGTCGCCCCCGGCACGCCCCCCCGCTTCGGCCGCCCGCGTCGCCTCTACGAAGGCCGCTACCGCCGCAGCCCCAACGGCAACACGCCGTGGTCTCTCTCTCCCGACAGCCAGCGCTTCCTGCGCATCCAGCAGGCCCAGTCCGACCCGCCGACCGACCGGATCGATGTCGTGTTGGGGTGGGGAGAGCAGGTGTCGCGGGGAGCGGCGGGCAGGTAGCAGACGGGCCGGGACGCCTCGGTACGGCCTCGTGAATGATCATCATTCACGACGTGAATAGCTGTCAGCGGCGGTGCGAAGATTTTGCGCTCCGACGCTATAGTTCCCCCGTGAGCCGCCTGCGCCGAACCACCATCTGTCTCGACCCTGGGCTGCACCGAGCCCTCAGGGTCAAGGCCGCCGAAACCGATCAGAGCATCTCCCACCTGGTCAACGAGGCAGTCCGCCTGACCCTGAACGAGGACGCCGAGGATCTCACCGCCTGTCGCGGACGAGCGCAGGAACCCAACCTCGACTTCGACTCGGTCCTGAAAGACCTGCGGCATCGCGGCAAGCTCTAGGCTGAGCCAGGGGCAGTTTGGCTGTTCTCGCCACGTGAATACCGTGAAGCCCTAATAACGCGAACAGCGTTTGGCGTTATTAGCGCTCGAACACCTCCACCCGCCAGACGACCGTGCCGCCGGACCAAAGGCTGCGCAGCCCGCGCCGCTCGACGACGGCGGAAATCGCCTCGGGCGGGTGGATGTAGGCGCGAAACGGCGTGCCCCGCACCCGCCGGAGCCCGTTGATGGCCTTCACGAAGAGCCGCGTATACCAGCGGTCGTGCGGATAGGTCAGCGCGAGAAGATACCGCGCGTGATCCGCCGCCGCTCCCAAAAGCGTGGCGAAGTCGGGATCGCAACAGACCACCCGGTCGAGGGTCACGACGTCGGCGGGTGGTGTTGCCGCCGCGAGCGCATGGAAGTCGCCGTGGACGAAGGCGACCCGCGCCTTGTGTCCGCGCCGCTCGGCTTCCTCCTGCGCGACGTCGAGATACGCGCGCGACGCGTCCATGTGAGTGGCGCTCGCGAAGCCGCCGGCGAGCAGCACATGGTGGATGGCGCCGATCCCGCCGCCGACATCGAGGAGACTCGGCTGGGCCGGCAGCGTCACCCGCCGCACGGCATCGAGAAGGTGCCGCGTCGGCTTGTTGGGCCCGCGCTTGCGGAAGCGGCGCAGCTCGCGCGAGGCGATGGCCGTCCCGAACTCCTGGTCGGCCGCGCAGCACTGGCAGGTCGTCATGGAGCTCGGGCGAACTAGCGGTTGAGCAGTTCCGGCAGGGCCGTCTGCCAGGCGCGGCGCAGGTCGGCGGCGTTGAGCGACAGTGCATTGCCGCTCAGGCGCATCTCGATGCTGGGGCCGCCGACCTCGCCCAGGCGGCGGAACGGCACGTCCGCGGTGCGCAGGATCGCCTCCAGGGGCGAGGCGTTGTCGGCCGAGGTGGACACGATGATGCGCGACGGCCCTTCGCCGAAGAGGATGGTGTCCGCCCGGCCGCTGCCCTCGAGTGTTATGCGCGCGCCGATGGCACCCGCCGGGTTGGTGATGCAGCACTCCGCCAAAGCCGCCGCGAGCCCGCCCTCCGAGCAGTCGTGCGCCGAGGCCACCACCCCGACCCCGATGGCCGCGCGCAGGGCGTCGTGCAGCGCCTTTTCCTTGCGGAGGTCCACCGCCGCGGGGCGGCCCGCCTCGAGACCGTGCACGAGCGACAGGTATTCGCTGGCGGCGAGACTCGCGCCCGCCGGATCCCCCAGCAGGTAGATGGCGTCCCCCTCGCGCTTGAACCACTGGGTCATCGACTTGCGCACGTCGTCGATCAGGCCGACCATGCCGATCATCGGCGTCGGGAAAATCGCCCGGCCTTCGGTTTCGTTGTAGAACGACACGTTGCCGCCGACGATGGGCGCCTCGAGCGCGCGGCAGGCGTCGGCGATGCCGTCGATGGCGCGCGCGAACTGCCACATGATCTCGGGACGCTCCGGGTTGCCGAAGTTCAGGCAGTCGGTGGTGCCGATGGGTGTCGCCCCGGCGCACGCCAGGTTGCGCGCCGCTTCCGCGACCGCGAGCCGCGCCCCTTCCTCGGGGTCGAGGTAGCAATAGCGCGCATTGCAGTCGCTCGTCAGCGCCAGCGCCTTGGTCGTTCCCTTCAGGCGGATGACCGCCGCGTCGGAGCCGGGACGCACCATGGTGTTGGTGCGCACCATG
>DASYQE010000224.1:0-41500 GCA_036005805.1 Candidatus Polarisedimenticolia bacterium
TACCACTCGCTGTACGACGTTCCGTCCAGCGCCGTGCCTGTGGCTCCGCTGTGCACATCGGCGATGCCGCTCTGGGCGCTCGGGTCGTCGTCGGTCGCCCCCTGCGATCCCGAGGCCTGTCCGGCCGCCTGCTCCTCCACCCAGCTCGTGTCCGACTCGGTGAACGGGTCCACCGGGACTTTCCGGATGTAGCCGTCGTCCACCAGCGCCTCGAGGCTCTCGGGGTACTTCCCCTTGTCGGTGAAGTACTGGTCGATGCAGTTGCGCAGGACGTACAGGTTCTCCTTGAGGGCCGCCTCCATCGCCTTCTGCTTCGTGCTGCGCAGCTGGACCACCGCCATCGAGGCCAGGATGCCGATGATCGCCACGACGATCAGCAGCTCGATGAGCGTGAACCCGGCCTGCTTGCGTTCACCAATCCGCATATTCGGTCCCGTCGAGGGCGGTGCCCTCGTACTCGGTGTAGACGTCGTACACGTTCTGCTGCCCCCACGAGTCCGAGTCGGAGTCGTCCTGCAGCGACCGCTTCCCCCAGTCCTTCGTCTTGGTGAACGGGTCGATGGGGATGCGCCGCAGGAACTTGATCTTCTGGCCGACGGTTCCGACCTTGTCCACCCCTTCGACGAGGATGTCGAGGTCGGTCGGGTAGCACTCCGAGTCCACGCCCTCCTTGGGGATCGCCCCGGCATCGCAGTACTTCTTGTATTCGTCGATGGCGTGGCGGATATCACGCAGGTCGCGGCGCAGCTCCAGCTCCTTCTGACGCTTGATGGCGAACCGGGCCGACGGCACCGCCACCCCCGCGAGCACCAGGAGCACGCCGATCACCACCACCATCTCGAGGAGGGTGACGCCGGCCTGGTGCGCGCGGGAGAACGCCATCATTGGATCACGATCGTCATCGGCAGCCGCTCGCTCGGCAGCGGCTGCGCCTGGGTGTCGAGGACGGCGAGATCCGAGAAGGTCAGGCTCGTCGTCCCCGGCTTCAGCGGCATGAAGTTCAGCTCGATGAGGACGCCGTCGCCGTTGACGCCGGGGCGGCTCCCCTGCCGCGACAGCCCGACGATGACTTCGCGCCCGGTGCCGCCCTTGGTCGCCATGACGAACACCGGCGTGCCGTCCTTGCTCAGGAACGGCGACGAGCCGCCGGCGCCGGTGAAGTCGAGGTACTCCGGGTCGTAGGCGAGGTGGAACGGCACGCTGCCGACCCCCGTCCCGCCGGTGATGGTCACCGCCACCTTGAACGGCTCGCGCAGCTTGGGCGTCAGGTAGGCGGGCGAGAAGGAGATGGTCGCCGGCTGCGTCGACTTGCTGCTGCCCGTGCCGCCGCCGGTGTTCCCTGTGCCGCCACCGCCACCGCCGCCACCGCCTCCTCCACCGGGCATCGTGTTGCCGGTGCCACCGCCGTTCTGCGGCGTCTCGGGCGGCGGGTTCTCGGTCGGAGGCGGCTGGTTGGGATATTCCTGCCCTTGCGGATTGACCGGGGCGGTGACCGTCGGCGGGACGCGCGAGGCGTCCGGCGTCGTCGGCTTCTCCTCGGTCGCTTTCTTTTCGTCCTGCAGCAGCTCCTGGTCGGGGATGTCCGGGATGCCCGGGTACTTCGGCTCTTCCGCGCCAGTGTCGAAGGGCGACGCGACCGCGCTCTTGCGGCTCGCGCCCCGGAGTTCGACGTTCGAGTCGGTGCCGACCCACAGCGCCTGCAGGTCCTCCTCGCTGATGTCCGGGATGCGGATGATGTGCGGCGTGATCATCAGCACGATGTCGGTGGACTGGATGGTCGTCTCGGTGTTGCCGAAGAGCCGCTTCAGCACCGGGATGTCCGACAGACCCGGCACGCCCGACAGCGAGTGCCGCTCCTCTTCGCGGATGAGGCCCGCGAGGATGTTGGTCTCGTTGTCGCGCAGGCGGATGGTGCTCTCGATCTCGCGCGTGCCGATGATCGGCTGCGTCAGCCCGCCGCCGGCCGAGACCTGCCCGGCGAGCGACGAGATCTCGATCTTCCCCTTGAGGGTGATCTCGCGGTTGTGGTGCACGCGCGGCTCGAGGTCGATGTTGATGCCGACGTTCTGGTAGGTGAACGAGGTGATCGGCACGCCGACCGTGCCGCCCACCGTCGGCGCCGAGTTGAACGTGGTGTTGGGGATCGGGATCCGGTCGCCGATGCGCACCGTCGCCTTCGCTCCCTCGCTGACCCGCAGCTGCGGCTTGGCGATGACCTGCGCGTCGGCATCGGTCTTGAGGAAATTGACGATGACGCCGGGGATCGGCCCGACGAGCCACGACCCGGCCTGCTTGAGGAGGTCGAGGTTGTTGAGCGGCACGCTGGTACCGCCGCCGTAGGTGAGGTTGACCGCCTTGCCGGTTCCGCCTCCCGTCCCGACGCCCATGAGGTCGATGCCGAGGTTCTGGAGGATGTTGCGGTTCACTTCGAGCAGCTCGACGTCGACGATGAGCTCGGATTTCGCCTTGTCGTTCGCCTCGATGATCTTCTGCGCCACCTGCACGCGCTCGGGCGTGTCGCGGATGGTGATGGCGTTGAGGCGGTCGTTCTGGGCGATCTGGCGCGCGTCGAGCAGCGTCCTCAGGAGCACCTGCACGTCTTTCACGTCCGCGTTCGACAGGTAGAAGGTCTGGATGACCAGGTCGTCCAGCTCCTTGTGCTTCTGCGGAGTGTCCTCGGCGAGGAAGATCGAGCCCTCGTCGAGGATCTTGTAGAAGTGCTTGTTCATCGTCATCAGCTGGTCCATCGCCTGCTCGAAGGTCACGTCGGCGATGTCCACCGAGATCTTCTTGTCGAGCGGCAGCCGCTCGTCGTAGATGAAGTTGATCCCGGTCGCCTTGGACAGCGCGTCGTAGATCTTCTTGACGTTCTCGTCCTTGAAGCGCAGCACGATGGGGATGTTGGCGGAGGGGTTCAGGCGCGGCGCCTCGCGCCCGGGCGACGCCTTGGCGCGCTTCTTCGCCTTCTCCAGGTCCCACGACTGCTCCTCCTGCTTGCGCTGCCACTCCGACACCGCCTTCTGCAGCTCATTGGCGGCGAACTGGTGCGACGAGTCGAGGTAGACCGCCTGCTGGAACTCGGCGATCGCCTCCTCGAGGAGCCCCGCCTTCTTGTACTTGTCCCCCTTCTGGAAGTGCTCCTGGGCGGAGGCGATGCGGGCCCGGGCGAGGGCGACCTTGTAGCGGGTGCTGTCGGGCTTCCTGGACAGCGCCTGGGAGAAGTCGACGACCGCCTGGTCGTACTTGCGGCTCTTGTACGCCTTCATCCCCGAGTTGTAACCCCCGGTGGCGCAGGCCAGCTGCATCACGAACAGGATCAGGACGAGCCCTGCGACCCGCCTGCGATCGGTGCGATTCAAGACGTGCACTGTGCCCTCCCCACGTGCGCGTGCATCAGTAACTGCTGCTCATCGGCAACGTTCGCGACTGATCCTTGAACTGCGGGTCGGTGAAGCCGAACTTGATCGATTCGTAGCCGATCTCCAGGACCTTGATCCCCTTCGGCAGCGTCTCGCCGGAGCGGACGAAGAGCGTGTCGGTGCCGTCGTACAGGACCGCCACCTTGGCGTTGCTGGGCCCGATGTAGCCGATGAACTTGTAGGTGATCGGCGGCGGCTCCGGCTTCGGGGGCGGAGGCGGCGGCGTGTTCTTCGCGATCTCGGCCTGCCGCGCCGCCTCTTCCTGGGCGCGCTTGTTCGCCTCCTCCATGGCGAGGCGGTTGGCCTCTTCCTGGGCGAGGCGCGCCTTCTCGGCTTCTGCCTGCGCCTTGGCAATGGCCGCCTTTTCGGCCGCGGTCAAAGGCGGCGGCTGGGGCGGCGGGATGACGCCGTACTGGAAGAGGTTGCGGCCGTTCGGGTCGTAGGCCGGACGCGGCGCGTCGAGGGACGCCCAGTCCACCGGGAAGATCTTCATCGACGCGAGATCCACCTTGGCGCGCGGCTGGGTCGGCGTGGCGCCGATGCCCGGCATCAGCATCCCCTCGCCGAACAGCGTCTTCCAGACGACGAACGCCAGGGCCACCACCAGCACCCCGAGGACGAGCTCCTTGCGCTTCATGAGGGCCTCGGGGATCACGTCGCCGGCCCTCCCTTCTTCGGGCGCTTCGGACGATCGACGCCGTCCGCCCGGGTCGCGTCCCCCTCGCCCTTCTCGAGCAGCCGGTCGAGGTCCGGCTCGCGGAAGTAGGTCGAGATGCGGATGGTGAGGCTCAGCATCGCCCCGCCGTCACGCGAACCGGCCAGCTCGATCGAGTCGATGACGGCGAGGTACTTCGCCGTCTCCACCCGGTTGATGAAGTGCCGCAGGTTCGGGTAGCCGCCGTTGAGCGGGATGGTGATCTGGAAGCGCACCAGGTCGCTGCCTTCCACTTCGCTGGTGTTGTAGTCCATCGACTCGGGGTCGACGCGGAACTCGGCGGCGATCTGCCGCAGCGCCTGCTGGATGCGGGTCATGCGCTCGTACTGCGTGCCGATCCGGTCGGCGTAGAACGTGTCGAGCCGCGCCTTCTCGCCGTCGTACCGGGTGATCAGGTCCTGCATCGACTGGCACGAACGGCTGACGTCCACGAGCGTGCGGCGGATGGCGTCATTGCCGGTCGCCAGGTCGTCGAGCGCACGGAGCCGCGGCATGTTGAGGAACAGGTAGAACCCGATGTTCAGCAGCACGAGCGCCCCGAGGACGGTCGCGACCCGCCACAGGTCCTGGCGCAGGTCGAAACGCCGCCGGCGGCCGCCGCCGCTTCTCGGCGCGCCCGGGTTCTTCTTGAGGAGCGCGCTCATCAGTGCGCCTCCTCGACGATCGGTTCCTCGGTCGGCGGCGCGTCGCCGTTGGGCGCGCGCACCTCGCTCGAGACGATGCGGTACACGCCCTCGGCGGGATGAGTCGTCCGCGTGTGCAGGAGACCGGCGAGGGCCATCAGCGCCTCTTCCAGGCGGCGACCCTTCAGATCGACCGTCACGGGCGTCGCCGGATCGATCGTCGGGTCGAGGTCGATGCGGACGCCGTGCGCGACGGCGAGGCTCTTGTACACCTCGCCCGCGGGCCGCCCGACGAAGGTCATCGGCATGTCGAGCCGCTCGGCCGCGACCGGCGGCAGGCCGGGCTTCGGCCTGGTCGCGGCCGCCTGCAGCGACCCCGGCATCGTGCGCGGGTCGTTCGGATCGTAGGTGCGTCCAAAGCTGCGCTGCGGCGCCGCCGGCGGCGCCGGGACGGGGACCGAGGCCGTCTTCTGCGCCGGCGCTCCGGCCGTGGTGTGGGCGATCCTCTTCGCGCCGGGAGTCGTCCCCGCGGCTGCCGTCGTGCCGCGGGTCGTCCCGCCACCGGTCGGGGTCGTCTTCGTCGCCGGGGCCGTCGCGCTCGAGGGAGCCGCGGCTCCCTTCTTCGCACTCGCCTTCCCGGGCGCCGGAGCCGCGATCGCCTGCGCGATGAGGAGGCCTCCCGGCGCAATCACGCTCTCACCGGCATCTTTCGGCCGTCCATCGCGGCCGACGACGCCATTCACCGTCACCGTGCCCGCCTGCGGCGCCGGGGCCTTCGTGCCGCCCGCTCCGGCTGCACCGGCAGCGGGTGCAGCGGCGGCCGCATCCGGCGTGCCGGCCGCGGCGTTCGGATCCGCGCCCGCATTCGGCCCGCCGGCGGGATCGGACGCGCCCGCGGCCGCGGCGCCGCCGTTCGAGGCCGTCACGGCGGGGGCCGCCTGCTGCGGCGGGATGTAGTCGCAGGTCACGAGAAAGGTGATGTCGGGCAGGTTCGGGTTGAGCCGGCGCTCGCTGATCGGCGCCACGCGCTTGAAGGCCTCGTGCTGCTGCAGCTTCTCTTCGAGCGTCAGGAGCGCGCCGTGATCCTTCGCCACCCCTTCGACGCGCAGCACGATCCCGTCGGAGCTGATGTTCGGCCGGATGGCTGCGAGCACGACGTTCGGCGGCACCACCGTCTCGAGCGTGTTGAAGAGCTGCGTCCACGAGAAGGCGCTCTTGCGGATGAGCTCGCTCGCGAGCTTGCCGCGGTTGTAGACGGTGCGGAAGTCGCGCTTCTTGATCTCGTCGGCGAGCGCCCGCTCCTGCTTCTGCAGCTCGACGATGCGGGCGCGATCCTCCGCCTGCGCGTGCTGCAGCGTGGCGTAGGAGGCGCCGTACGACAGGTAGACGTACAGGTTGTAGGCGGTGCCGAACACCAGCGACAGTCCGATCACCGTGAGGAACGTCCCCACCAGGACGTTGTTGCGGAACGGGCGGCTCGCGAGGTTGAGCGGCAGCGCCTTCATGCGCGCCTCCCGGCGACCGCCCCGGCCGCAGGCGCCAGCAGCGCCGACCCGGTCTCCGGCAGTTCCATCGCCTCACCGAGGTGGAGCACCTGCGACAGGCTCAGCACCTCGACGTTCGTCCCCGCCTCTTCGCGCACCGCCGCCGCGATCGGCTGCGGGTCCATGCCGGCGGTCCGCAGCCACACGCGGCCGAGTCCGCGGCCGAGGAGCTTCTCCTGGTAGAAGGCCAGCGAGGTGTAGATCTCGCGCCGCACGGCCTGGAGGTCGGGGAGGCCGGTCTCGCCCACCGGCAGGTTCTTGCAGCGGTAGAAGATGATCTTCCCGCCGCTGCCGATGAGGAGCGCGAGATCCCGGTGCGTCAGGTTCAGGAGCATGAGATCCCGCTCCTGCCCGCCGCTCGAGATCAGCGCGCGGTAGAGATTGAAGAGCTCGAGGGTCGACAGCCCCACCAGCCCCGGCCAGTAGCCGCGCGCCGTCAGCAGGGCCTCGTACTGCTCGAGGATCGGCCGGTGCAGGAAGACCGCCATCACGGCGCCCGCTCCCGGCGTCGCGCCGGAGCCGACCGCCGCGCCGAGGGGCATCAGGTCCATCGCCGCGTCCTCAGCCTTGAACGGCAGCGCCTTGGTCATCCGGAAGCGGACCATGTCCTCGAGCTCGCGGCGCGTGCCCGGCAGCGACGGGAAGGTCAGGATGGCCACGCGGGCGGCGGCGTCGGGCAGGAGCAGCGAAATCTTGTGCTCTCCGGGAGCGACCGCCTTGAGCACCTCGTCGAGCGCCGCGCCGACCGCGCCCTCGTCCTTGACGTTCGGGCGCACGAGGGTGGCCTCGATGGCCCCCGCCGGCAGGTCGCGCCACGCGGCCGCCTTCACGACCATGCGCTTGCTGCGCCGGTCGCGCACCACGCGCACGCCCGAGACGCGCTCCGGGCCGATCTCGACGGCGGCCGGCGGGAACGGCGGCGGGAGGGGGGAATCGAGCGACGTGCCGTCGAACAGCACGCGCAGCCGCTCCAGCGAGTCTTTCAGCCCCATCGACTCTCCCTCTCCCCGTCCCTTTACTCGACGAACGTCGCCTTGTTGATCTCGCGCAGCGTGGTGCGCCCCTCGAGGACGCGCAGCACGGCGGATTCGCGCATGAACGCCATGCCGTCCTCGCGCGCCGCTTTCTTGATCTCCGCCGCCGAGCGGCGGTCGAGGATGAGCTGGCGGATGCGGTCGCTCATGTCGAGGATCTCGGCGATCGCCATGCGGCCCATGTAGCCGGTGCCGTTGCAGTCGATGCAGCCGCGGCCCTCGTAGAAGGTCTGCTCGGCGTGCTTCGGGTCGATCCCCGAATCCTTCAGGGTCTCGGCCGTGTAGCGCACCGCGTGCCGGCACTTGGGGCAGATGATGCGCACGAGGCGCTGCGCCACGACGCAGTTCAAGGCCGAGACGAAGTTGTACGGCTCGACCTTCATGTTGAGGAAGCGGCCCAGCACGTCGACGACGTTGTTGGCGTGGACGGTCGTGAACACGAGGTGGCCGGTGAGCGCCGACTGGATGGCGATCTGCGCCGTCTCCTCGTCACGGATCTCCCCGACCATGATCTTGTCGGGGTCGTGCCGCAGGATCGACCGCAGGCCGCGGGCGAAGGTCAGCCCCTTCTTCTCGTTCACCGGGATCTGGGTGATGCCCGGGAGCTGGTACTCGACCGGGTCTTCGATGGTGACGATCTTGTCCTCGGGCGAGCGGATCTCGGAGAGCGCCGCGTAGAGCGTCGTCGTCTTGCCGGATCCCGTCGGCCCGGTCACCAGCACCATGCCGTACGGCTCGCGGATGAACTTGCGCAGGCGCTTCAGGTCGTCGGCGGTGAACCCGAGGATGTCCAGGCGCAGCTCGGCGAACTCCTCGTTGACCGACTCCTTGTCGAGGATGCGGATGACCGCGTCCTCGCCGTGCACCGACGGCATGATGGAGACGCGGAAGTCGATGGTGCGGCCCTTGATCTTCAGCTTGAAGCGGCCGTCCTGCGGGATGCGCTTCTCGGCGATGTCGAGCTCCGACATGACCTTGATGCGGCTGATGATCGACGAGTGGAAGCGCTTGTCGATCGGGTCCATCGCCTGGTACAGCACGCCGTCGACGCGGTACTTGATGATGACCTCGCGGTCGCGCGTCTCGATGTGGATGTCGGAGGCGCGGCGCTGCAGGGCGTTGAACACCGTCGAGTCCACCAGCTTGATGATCGGCGAGTCGGCCGAGGTCAGCTTGTCGATCGACAGCGCCTCGTCGCCTTTCTCGTCGTCCTCGTCGCGGATGACCTGGATGCGGAACTCCTCGGTCGCCGCCTCCAGCACGCGCTGCCCCGACTCGGATTTCTTCAGGACGTCGGCGATCGCCTGGCGGCTGGCAACAGCCACTTGAAGCGGCCGGCCGATGAGCGTCTCCAGCTCGTCCACCATCAGGACGTCCGACGGGTCGGACATCACGACGACGAGGCGGCCCGCCTCCTCCTTCCAGGGGATGAAGTTGTAGCGGAACATCAGGTCCACCGGGATGGCGCGGAACAGGTCCTGGTTGATCTTGAACTCGGCCATGTCCACGTACTGGATGCCCAGGCGCGCGGCGGCGCGCTGCGCCTCCGCCTCGTCGCCGGCGCCGGCGCCGGGCCCGGGGCCGCTCACCTCCGGGTCGAGCGTCGGGGACTTCTCGGGGTTCGCCATCGGATTCTCCTAGCCGGTCTGCCCGTACGCCTTGAGCAGCGGCATGTACATCGCCAGGAGCATCAGCGCGACGATGATCCCCATGCCGATGAGCATCACCGGCTCCATCAGGGCCATCAGCGTCGCGACGCGGTTGTCGGTTTCCTCGTCGTAGAAATCGGACACGTTCATCAGCATCTCGGACAGCGCGCCGGTCGATTCGCCGACCTTGGCCATCTCGACGGCGATGTCGGAGAAGAGGTGCGTCTCCTCGAGCCCCTGCCACAGCGAGCCCCCCTCGCGCACCTTCCGCTCGACGTCGAGGAGCTCCCGCTCGAAGAGCGTGTTGCCGACGGCGCGCGCGGCGATGCCGAGCGCGGCGACGACCGGGATGCCGCCGGCGAGGAGCGTCCCCATCGTGCGCACGAAGCGGCTGGCGGAGAAGCTCTGCATCAGGCCGCCGACGACCGGGATGCGCAGCTTCATCCGGTCGATCGAGAACCGCCCCGCGGCGGTGCCGGCCCAGGCGCGCCAGCCGACGAGCCCGCCGACCATGGCCGCCAGGACCAGCGGCCAGTACGTCGTCACCATCGCCGAGAGCCCGATCAGGACCCGGGTGATGAAGGGCAGGTCGGACCCCATGTCCTTGTAGAAGTCCTCGAACTTGGGCACCACGAAGACGACGAGAATCGCGATGACGCCGATCGACACGAGCATCAGGAAGGCCGGGTAGATCATCGCCCCGACCACCTTGCGGCGCGTGGCCAGGGTCATCTTCTGGTAGGCGATGTAGCGGGTCAGGACCGAGGCGATCTCCCCGGAGCGCTCCCCCGAGGCGAGCGTCGAGCAGTAGATGCGCGGGAACAGCTCCCCCTGCGCCGAGAACGCCTCTGACAGCGACATCCCGCCGCGCACCTGGTCGCGGACATCGAGGAGGGCCTGCTTGAAGACCAGGTTCTTGCGGCGCTCGGTCAGGATGTCGAGGCTCGCGACGATCGGCAGGCCGGCCTTGATGAGCGACGCCAGCTCCTGGTTGAACAGGAGGAACTCCTTCATCTTGATGCCACGCCCGCGCCCGAGCCCCGGGAGGAGCGACGCGACCGTCTGCTTCTTGCGCACCCCGAGGACGAGGTACTGGCCGGCCAGCTCGGAGCGCAGCGTCTTCTCCGACTCGGAGGTGTACGAGCGCTCGAGGATGGTGCCGTCGGGGGCGCCGAGGCGTGCGACGTATTCGGGCATGAGTGTCGGGCCGGCTCCGCTACGGCAGCGTCAACGACGCGGTGATGGTCATGAACAGCGCCTTGTCGGCCTTCTCCATCTTGGAGGCGCCGACGATGAACAACTGCGAGTCGCGCAGGTTCAGGACCGTGTTGAGGACCGGCTGGTAGTGTTCCTGCCCTTCGATGGCCGGCTCCCTGCGCGCCAGCTCGAACGGCTTGAAGCGGATGATGCGGCTCTCGTCGGCGATCTGGTCGATGCGGAAATCCACCTTGTAGTCGTCGCCGACCTTGAGCGTGCCGCGCTCCCCCTCGGTGCCGAGGACGCGCGCGTCGCCGACCAGCTTGTAGTCGCTCCAGCGCGTCGACAGGGCGTTGAGCCGATCGACCACGCCCTTGATGGGCGGCGGCGTCGGGACGATGGCGTTTCTCTCGGCGGAGGCGAGGATGAGCTGCACCGCCACCTGCACGACGCGCGGCGGCAGGTCGAATCCGCCGATGAGCGTCTCGGCCTGCTTCACGCCGTCCGGCGTGTCGGTGATGGTGAGCGTCTTCTGGTGCGGCGCCGCCCGCAGCGACCCCTTCGGCGTCAGCCACGGCGACACCAGCAGGTAGGCGTCGTCCACCGACTTGTAGCGCAGCGTGAACACGCGGGTCACCAGCCCGTCGGCCCCGGCCGGCACCGGCACGACGCCGACGCCGGCGCGCCCGGTGGCGCCTTCGTTGGGACGCGCCGCTCCCGCGGCGCTGGGCGGGGTCGCCGCTTCGGCGGTGCTGGTCGGCGCACTCGCCGGGACGACCGGCAGGAGCGGCAGGATCAGCGCGATGAGGACAAGCGTCGTCGGGATGCCGGCACGGAGGCGCACGTTCGTCCCTTTCAGAAGTTGATGGTCTCGTCGACCACGAAGTAGACGGCGCTCGCGTCATCGGAGCCCACGGCGGCGCCGGCCTGCGGGGCGGCGCCGGGGACGAGACGGTAGACACGGGCCGCCGGAGAGCTGACCTCTTCCAGCGTCGGCAGGGCGGAGATGTCGGTGGCGAGCCGCGAACCGGGGCGCAGTGCCGCGCCCACCCGATCGAAGGGGGCGCGATCGCCCGGGCGCACCGGCGCGACGACTTCGTTCGGCGGCCGGATCCCCTCGACCATCGGCCCGCGCGGTCCGCGCAGGATCATCCCGGGCTGGCTGACGAAGACCAGGCCGGCGAGCAGCACGACCATGGCGAGAGGAGCCGCGAACGCCAGGCGCGGCATGCCGAGCGGCGTGGACGGGCGGAAATCCCACCCCTCCCAGAAACGGTGCGGCCGGGCCTTATAGGCCTCGATCCGCCGGCGCAGCGAGGCGTCGAACCCCGCCCAGGTGGCCGGTTTCGGGGTCTGCTGCCCGAGCGGCATAAAGAGGATGGAAGGATCCAGCAGGGTGGCGGCGCGGGCACAGCCGGCGCAACCCAGGAGGTGGGCCCGCACCGCCTGGCGGGTGCTCTCCTCCAGCCGTTCTTCGACGAAACCGCTCAGGAGGGGGGCGATCGAGGCGCAGTCCATCCGGGCAGTGCCACTTCCGTGATCCATGCCGGTCTCCTTCGGGCGACCGGCGGTTCGGCTCACCGGTCGTTTCTTATACGGAGGCCACCGGCAATTCGTCTATGGCGCTTCTACGCAGGTGCGGCGGGAGAAGTTACCAGGCCGATCCCCGTGAAATAGCTTATTTCACGGGCCTTCCAGCCAAGCCACAGATGTCATGCCGCTCGTTCAGCGCTGTCCACGTGGCAGGTACTCTGGAAACCGCTCCCTGAGCGCCTTCTGAAGGGCCTTGCGCGCCTGGAGGATGTGGTTCCGGACGGTCGATTCCGAGGTCCCGAGGACCTCGGCCACCTCGACGGTCGTAAGACCCTCGATTTCCCTCAGGATGAAGGCGGCCCGCTGCCGGCGCCCGAGCCGCTTCGACAGCTCGGCGAAGAGCCGGCGGACCTCTTCGGCCCCGAGGAGCTGCGCAGGCCCGGGCTGGGAGGAGGCGACCGTGTCCGACTGGCCGGTCAGCTCGTCGAGCGAGGCCGACTGCCGGTACGGGCGCTCGCGCCGCAGGGCGTCGATGCCGAGATGAATGGTCATCCGGTGCAGCCACGGATCGAACCGACCGCCGCGCCGGAACCGGTGGATGACCCGGAACAGTCGGAAGAAGACATCCTGGGCGATGTCGCGCGCCAGCTCGTCGTCGCCGACGAGGTGCCGCGCGATGCGGAAGACGCGATCGCGCCGGCTGTCGACGAGCTGCGTGAAGGCGTCGACGTCCCCCTCGGCCGCCCGCTCGACCAGCTCCTGATCGGTCACGGGCCCGCCCACGACGTGGCCGCGCTCACGCGAAGTGCTCGAAGGCGGGCCGCGGCAGCGGACGATACCGGCCATCGCGGCCGAGGAGGCGCACGCCGCTGCTCCGCGGCAGGACCGCGCCGATCCCCTGAACACGGAGTTTGAGGCTTGCGGCGAGGCGCGCCAGCACCGGCTCGTGCTCCGGGCGCGCCGCGAAGAGCAGCTCATAGTCCTCGCCGCCGCAGAGCGCCGCGTCGAGAGCGCGCCGCGGTCCCAGGAGATGCCGGGCCGCCGGATCGACCGGCAAGGCGCTCGCTCCGAGGACGGCGCCGACGCCGGACGCTTCGCACAGCCGCGGCAGGTCTTTCGCGATCCCGTCGGAGAGATCGATCATGGCGCGCGCGATCCCGCTCAGCCCCAGGGCCCGTCCGAACAGAACGCGCGGGGTGGGATCGAGGTGGGCGCGAATCGCGGCGGCGCGCGCGCCGGGTTGTCCGGCGCCCGCGCCTCGCCGCACCCCTCGCCGGGCGCGGCGCAGCATCGCGAGGCCGGCCGCGGAGGCGCCGAGGGTGCCGGTGACATAGAGGCGGTCACCCGGGCGCGCGCCGGACCTCAGCACCTCGCGGCCGATCTCGACGGCGCCGAGCAGGGTCACCGAGACGAACAGGCGCTGCGCGGCGCAGGTGTCGCCTCCGACGATGGTCGTCCGGTGACGGCGCGCCTGCTCGGCGAGACCGAGGGCGAGCGCTGCCGCGAAAGAGAGCCTCGTGCCGCGCGGCAGGCCGACCGACACGACGGCGGTCAGGGGCACGCCGCCCATGGCGGCGATGTCGCTCAGGTTCACCGCCATCGCCTTGCGCCCGAGGAGCCGCGGCGGCGTCCACTGCGATCGGAAGTGCACACCCTCGGTGAGGAAATCGGTCGTCACCAGGGTGCGGCTCTTCGACGAGGTCTGCAGGACCGCGGCGTCGTCGCCGATGCCCACGACCGGACGCGGACCGCGGCCGCGGCTCAGGCGGAGCATGAGCCGGATGAACCGGTCTTCGGTGAGAGCAGGCGGCATCGGCGTCGGGTGTTCCGCCCCCACGAGAGGGGGCCTCCGCGGCGCCGGATTCTACAGCCTCGACGTGCCCCGGTCCGGTCGCAGCGCCGGACCCGGCCGCCGACTAGAGCGCCGCGACGCTGCGGCCGGCGGCCACCCTCGGGGTGCGCGGGCGGGCGATCGGCTCGCCGAGCGCCTCCGCCAGCACCTGGTTGACGTCGGAGACGAAGACGAAGTGCAGCCCCTTGCGGAACAGCTTCGGCACGTCCTCGAGGTTCCGCCGGTTGGCCTCCGGCAGGATGACGGTGGACGCCTCGGCGCGCCGTGCCGCGAGAACTTTCTCCTTCACGCCCCCGATGGGCAGGACGTTGCCGCGCAGGGTGATCTCCCCGGTCATGGCGATGTTGCGCCGCACCGGGCGGCCGGTCAGGACCGAGAGGATCGCCGTCGCCATGGTGATGCCGGCGGACGGGCCGTCCTTGGGGATCGCACCCTCGGGCACGTGCACGTGCACGTCCAGCTCCCCGAAGGCGTTGTTGTTGAGGCCGAAATCGGTGGCGCGCGAGCGGGCGTACGACAGGGCCGCCTGGGCGGATTCTTTCATGACCGCGCCGAGATGCCCGGTCAGGATGAGCCGGCCGCGTCCCGGCATGGTGGTCGCCTCGACGAAGAGGATCTCGCCGCCGGCGGCGGTCCAGGCGAGCCCGGTGGCGACACCCACCTGGTCGCGCTGCAGCGTCATCTCCGGCGTCACCCGCGGCACGCCGAGCAATCCCTCCGCCGTCTTCGGCGTGACGTTGAACGGCCCGGCCTCCCCTTCGGCGACGCGGCGGGCGAGCTTCCTGAACATCTTGGCGAACTCGCGCTCGAGATTCCTGAGGCCCGCCTCGCGCGTGTATTTCTGGATGACCGTGTGGATCGACCGGTCGGGAAGCGCCAGCTGGTCGGGGCGCAGCCCGTTCTCCTCGATCTGCTTGGGGATCAGGTGGCGCTTGGCGATCTCCACCTTCTCCTCTTCGGTGTAGCCGGAGAGGGTGATCACCTCCATGCGGTCGCGGAAGGCCGGCTGGATCGGGTCGAGCAGGTTGGCGGTGGCGACGAACATGACGTTCGACAGGTCGAACGGCACGTTGAGGTAGTGATCGCGGAACGAGTTGTTCTGCTCCGGGTCGAGCACCTCGAGCAGCGCCGCCGACGGGTCTCCCCGGTAATCCGCCCCGATCTTGTCCACCTCGTCGAGCATGAAGACCGGGTTGTTCGAGCCGGCCTGCGAGATCCCCTGGATGATGCGCCCCGGCATCGAGCCGACGTAGGTGCGCCGGTGCCCCCGGATCTCCGCCTCGTCGCGCACGCCGCCCAGCGAGATGCGCACGAACTTGCGGCCGAGCGCCCGGGCGATCGAGCGACCGAGCGAGGTCTTGCCGACGCCCGGAGGGCCGACGAAGCAGAGGATCGGCCCGCGCATCTTCTTCTTGAGCTTGCGCACCGCGAGGTACTCGACGATGCGCTCCTTGATCCCCTCGAGGCCGTAGTGGTCGGCGTCGAGGATCTCCTGGGCCTTCTTGAGATCGAGCGTGTCCTTGGTCTGCGCGGACCAGGGCAGGTTCACCATCCAGTCGAGGTAGTTGCGCAGGGTGGCGGTTTCGGCGGAGTCGGGGTGCATGCGCTCGAGCTTGCCGATCTGCCGCTCCACCTCGTCGTTCACCTTCTTCGGCATCCGGGCCTTCTTCGCCTTCTCCCGGAACGCCTCGACCTCCTCGCTGAGGTCGTTGCCTTCGCCCAGCTCCGACTGGATGGCCTTGAGCTGCTGGCGCAGGAAGTACTCGCGCTGCGACTTGTCGATCTCCTCGCGCGCGTGCGTGTTGATCTCCTGCTGCATGTTGAGCAGCTCGATCTCGCGGTTCAGCAGCTCGTAGGTCTTCCGCAGTCGCGCCAGCGGGTCGATGACCTTGAGCAGTCCCTGGGCGTCCTCGACCTTGAGGTCGAGGTTCGAGGCGACGAGATCCGCCAGGCGCCCCGGCTCTTCGAGGTTGCCGGCGATGACCATCACCTCGGACGAGATGGCCTTGCCGAGCGACACCGCGCGCTCGAGCGCCTTCTTGGTCGAGCGCAGGAGCGCTTCGACCTCGAGCGAGCCTTCGGCCGGCGGCTCGTGGATGCGCTGGATCTTCGCCTCGAGGTACGGGGTGTTCTTGTTGAAGCCCTCGACGCGCGCCCGGCAGACCCCCTGCACCAGCACGCGGATGCGGCTGTCGGGAAGCTTGAGCATCCGCATGATCACGCCGACGGTGCCGACGGTGTGCACGTCCTTCTCCCCCGGCTCCTCGGTGTCGCTCTCCTTCTGCGCCACCAGCAGGATCATCCGGTTGTCGGAGAGGGCTTTCTCCACCGCCTTGATGGAGCGCTCGCGGCTGACCGAGAGCGGCACGATGATGAACGGGTAGACGACGAGATCGCGGAGTGGCAGGACCGGCAGCTCCTTCGGGATCCGGGCCTCGCCCGCCTCGGGTGCGTCGGTGCGGGCCGCGGTCATGACTTCTCCGTGATGCGGATGGACATCTCGCCGCCGCGCCGGTTCGGGACCTTCGGGAAGATCACTTCGAGCACCCCCTCGGCGAGGATGGCCTGCGCCTCGCGCGTGTTGACGGGCGAAGAGATGTGCACGACGCGCTTGAACTTGCCGTAGCCGCGCTCCATGCAGTGGTAGCGGCCGCCTTTGTGGCCATTCGACGGGCGGCGCTTCTCGCCGCGCACGATGAGCCGGTTGCCTTCGACGCTCATGGTGACGTCAGAGGCTGTGACCCCGGGGATCTCGAACTTCACGACGAGCTCCCGTTCGGTCTCGTAGACGTCGGCGCTCGGCAACCACTCGCCGCCGCCTTCGCCTTTCGAGGCGCGCAGCTCGATCAGGTTGTCGAACAGACGGTTGATTTCGCTCTGGATGCGGCTGATTTCGGCGAACGGTCCGATGCTGTCCATCCCGATCCTCCCCGACGGAACCCGTGACGTCCGGCGCGGCGCCAATATAGTGGGGCGATCACAGACCTGCAACGATCCAAAGTTCCGGATGCGCGATGGGCCCGGGCGGCCGATCGCTACTTGCGCTGCTCGAGGATTTCCTTCAATTCGCGCATGAACTGGTCGACGTCCTGGAACTGGCGGTAGACGCTGGCGAAGCGGACGTAGGCGACGGTGTCGAGGGTGCGCAGCCGCTCCATCACCTTCTCGCCGATGGCCTGGGTGGAGATCTCGCGCTCGGGCGAGTCCTGCATCATCTGCTCGATCTCGTCGGTGATGGCCTCGAGCACCGACGGCGACACCGGCCGCTTCTCGCAGGCGCGCCTCAGCCCCGCGGTGATCTTGTTGCGGTCGTAGGGCTCGCGCCGGTCGTCCTTCTTGATCACCATCAGCGGGATCTCGTCGATGCGCTCGTACGAGGTGAAGCGCTTGGCGCACTTCAGGCACTCGCGCCGGCGGCGGATGACCCGTCCGTCCTTGCCCTCGCGCGAATCGACGACCTTGTCCTCGAGATGGGCGCAGAAGGGGCACCTCATGACGTCTCCTCCGCGGCGAGCCCGCGCATCTCCGCCGGCCGGACGCCGTCGCGCCACATCAGCAGCAGCCCGATGACGATCGTCGGCAGCATGGCGGTGGCGTGCAGGGTCAGCGCGACCGCCCCCGCGACCGCCGCCGGCACCGCCCAGAGATCGGTCAGCGCCAGGGTGCAGAAATACTCGTACGGTCCGACGCCCCCCGGCGTCGGGACCGAGATCCCGACCGTGAGCGCCACCATGAGCAGGAAGATGTCGAAGAACTGCAGCGGTTGCGGCAGGTCGGTGCCGAAGGCCTTGAGCGTGCACCAGACCGACAGATCGATCGTCAGCCACATCGCCAGGGACGACGCGATGATCTTCCCCAGCTCGCGCCCGCGCCGCAGCGAGCCGAGGCCGGTGAGGAACTCCTCCAGGAGGACGACCGCCCTGCCGAGGCGGCTTTCCGGTCCGCCCCGGTTGAGCCGGTGCAGCCAGCCGACCACGACCTGGGGCCACATCACCAGCACCAGCGCCACCGGCAGGCCGACCGCGACCAGGAGCGCCGCAGCCAGCGCGCCCTGCCGCAGCAGGTGCGCGGCCGAGGCCTGCGCCGATCCGACCTCCGCCGGGTTCAGCACCGCCCGCCCGTGCGCCGACAGCGAGAAGACGAGGAAGAGGGTCATCACCGTCATGGCGTCGAAGATTCGCTCGAGGGCGACGGTGGCGATGGCGCCGGTGGCCGGGATCTTCTCCCTCCGGGCCAGGAGGACCGGCCGGACGATCTCCCCGATGCGCATCGGCACGAGGAAGGTCACCATGAAGCCGATGAAGGTCGTGGAGGTCAGGTTGTAGAGCCCGAGCCCCTCGCGCATCGGCGCCAGCAGATGTCGCCAGCGCCAGGCACGCACGAGGTAGGCCAGCAGGTTCAGGACCACGCCGAGGAGCAGGAAGACCGGACTGGCCGAGGCGATCGCCCGACCCGCCGCCTGCAGGTCGAACGAACGGAAGAACAGCGCCAGAAAGAGGACCGTCAGCCCGAGGCTGATAAGGATTCTCGTCGTGGACTTCAAAGGACGGCCGTCCCCCCGAGCGCGGGGCCGACTATATCAGTCTGCGGTCGTCGTCTGGCGCTTCGGCGTGGTTCCGGGCGTGCTCGCGCCGGAGCCGGCTCCGGAGGGGACGTAACCACGGGCGGCGAGCGCGTCGAGGTAGAGCTGCCGGTCGGCGGCGTCCGGGAGCAGCATCTCGGCCCCGGCCGGAGGCGCCCCCATCACCTTCGCGACCATGATGGCGAACGAAATGAGCGCCTGGACGGGCGTGAAGTTGCAGTGGCCGTAGCGGTAGACCGGGTACAGGATCCGCTGCGACGTGGCACCGGCGTTTCTCACCTTCATCGAGTAGAGCAACTCCTGGCGGAAGGCGACCTGCTGGTCCATCCAGGTGTGCAGGGTGACGAGCGGAACCGTGAGCTGGCCGCTGGTCTGCAGATGTGCATCCACGGCGGCGAAGGCGTCGGCGTCCCCCCCGACCCGCATCACCGCGGCATTGAGGGCGGTGTCGTCCGCCGACCCCATGTATTTCGTCGCGGTGTTGTCGTACGGCTCGCCGCCGAGCGTCGCGATCAGGTTGTTGGTGGCGAAGATGTTGTACCAGAGGGCGTCATGCACCGCGAGCTCGATGGTCGCCGGATCGTTGGCCATGTAACTGGTGTGCGCCGTCCTGAGGAGCTGCATGAGGGTCGAGGCGTTCTCCGGCGCGAACACGGCCGGCTTCAGCGTGTCGTTCCACAGCGCGTCCCAGGAGTCGATCGCCTCGGCCGGGACCCCTTCCACCGTCCCCGGCATCAGCCCGGGGAAGAAGTAGTCGAACAGGACGCGGAAATCGGCGTAGTAGGCGATCTGCCGGTCCATGTCGCCGATCGGCCCGCAGGCGGCGAGGCCCCCGGAGAACACCTCCGGATGCTGTTCGACGCCGAGCGTGGTCACGAGCCCGCCCTCGGAGGCCCCGACGAGGTAGACGTGACGCGGCACGCCGTGCGTGGTCTTGAAGAGATCGAGCGCCTCCAGGACGTCCGCCACGCCGTCGAGCACCAGGCCGTTGGTCCGGTACGACGTGGTGACGAAGGCGAAGCCGAGCGCGTTGGTGATGTCCGGGAGGCAGAAGCTGCCGGAGGCCAGGCACAGCTGTTCCTCGGGGATCCCCTTCGGCCGGTTCGCCTCGACGTAGCCGTGGGCGTAGATCACCACGTCGTTGTTCCAGGCCATCGACGTCGGCATGCAGACGCGCACGATGCCGCCGCTCGCCGCCTCGACGTCCGGCTCGCAGGTCGCCGCGGCGGCCGGTGAGGCGCCCGCGAGCACGACCGCGCCCAGGGCCACGGCGAGCCCGGGACGGACGCTTCGGAGGAATCGGTTGAAACGGGCGGCAGGCGTCGGGGCGAGACGGTGCATCGGCGGCGATCCTCCCAGGTCCGGTGTGCACGTTACGCTACCTTCACACGGCCCATCCTGTAAAGCATTGCGCTCTCTCGAACCCTCTGGTACAAGCCGCGGAGTGATCGCTCCGGACGCGCTGAAGATCGTCCTTCCCTTCTGCGGTCTCCCCTGCCCCGAGACGACGCTGAGCTTCGAGGACGGCCGGGTCGCCGAGGCGCAGGGCGGCTGCGCCGTCTGCCGCGGCGCGGCGCGCGCCCTGCGCTTCGACGCGGACCCGCTGGTCGGCGGTCGCGGCGCCACGCTCGACGAGGCGCTCGAGAGGTCCGTCGAGCTGCTGCGCTCGTCGCGCCGACCGTTCGTGTACGGGCTCTCCGCGAGTCCCGTCGGAACGGCGCGCCTCGCGGCCCGGCTGGCGGCGCGCCTCGACGCGGCGATCGACGTCGAGGGCGGCGAAGCCCTCGCCCCCGAGATCGAAGCCGTCGCGGCGACCGGCCAGGTGACCGCGACCCTGGGCGAAATCCGCGCCTCGGCGGATCTCGTCGTCCTGTGGCGCTGCGATCCGCGCACGATTCACCCCGATCTCTTCGCCGCGGCGGTGCCTGGCGGTCCGCGGCGCATCGTCGCGGTGCCGCCCTGCGCATCGGTGTCCGCCGACCTGGTGCTGCCGATTCCCGACGGCGGCGACGTCGCGGCCCTCCAGGCGCTGCGGGCGCTCCTGGACGGAAAGCCGGTCGCCCCGACCGACGTTCAGGAGGTGCACGCCAGCGACGAGCTCCGAAGCGCGGCCGACGCCATCCGCGGCGCGCGCCGCATCGCCATCCTGTGGGACCCGACTCTCCCTTCGCGGGAGAGACAAGCCCGCGCGGCACCGACGGTCGAGGCCGCGGCGCTCGCGGCCGGGTTCGCGGCGCTGAGTCTCGACCGCCATTCATCGGGACTGCATGTCGCCGTCAAGGCGCTCGCCCCCGGGCACGTGACCGGCGGGATGACGGGCCTCCTGTCGGCGACCGGATTCCCGCGGGCCATCGGCTTTACCGGCGGCAGGCCGGCATGCGATCCGCATCGCTTCGGCGCCGGACCCCTGTGGCGCGGCGGCGCCGATCTGCTGCTCGCGGTCGAGCCCCTCCGGCCGAGACCGGAAACGCGCGGGGTGCCCACCATCCTGGTCGGATCGCGTCTGCCGGAGGGATGGCCCGAGCCCGAGGTGCTGCTCCCCATCGTCCCCCCGGCGCTCGACGGCGGCCTGTGGCTGCGCGGCGACGGTGTCCCGATGCTCCGCCCGCTGCGTCGTCCGGCGGCGCTCGACCCGGTCTTCGGCGCACGGCCGACCGAAACCCGGATGCTGGAAGCGTTGCTGGAGCGACTCGGATGACCGGGACGGTCCGCATCCGCAATGGGGCGGTCTGGGATCCCGGGCACGGGCGGCGCGGCGAGATCGGCGAGGTCTGCATCGAGAACGGCTGCGTCGTCGCGTCGCTTCCTCCGTCGGCGCCGGTGTTCGACGCGAAGAACCTGCTGGTCGTGCCGGGAGGCGTGGACCTGCACAGTCACATCACCGGCGGCGCGATGCGCGCGGCGCGGCTCCTCTGCCCCGAGGCGGCCGGCACGCCCTTTCTGCCGACACTCGACGACATCGGGCGCCTCTACGCCCGTCTCGGGTACACCACCGTCTTCGACGCCGCCGTCTCTCCCGCCTTCGCTCCGCTGGCGCACGACGAGCTCGCGTCCCTGGCGATCCTCGACAGCGGCTTTTACCTCCTCATGGGAAACGATCCGGACACGCTCGAGGCGTGCCGGATCGCCGGGGCCTCCGGGCTCGCGAGCGTGGTCGCCGCGCTCCTGGACCGGGCCGGAGCGTACGCGCCGAAGCTGGTGAACCCGGGCGGTGTCGCGGCCTGGAAGGAAGGCCGCGAGGAACCGTCGATCGAGGAGGCGGGGACCATCCTGTCGCGCTTCGCGGCGGCCGCGGCGGCCCTCGGGTTGCCGCACCCGCTGCACGTCCACCTGCCGGCTCTCGGTGTCCCGGGCAACGCCACCGCGACGCTGGCGCTCTTCGACAGGTTCGAAGGGCGCCGCGCCCACGTGACCCACACGCAGTTCCACGCGTACGGCGGCCGCACCTTCGCCGGCTTCCGCAGCCGCGCGCCGGAGATCGCCGCCGCGCTGAACCTTCGCCCGCACCTGACCGCCGACGTCGGGCAGGTCGTCTTCGGCCCGGCGGTCACGCTCAGCGCCGACGGCCCGGCCCAGGAGCGGCTGCATCGCGCCACGCACAAGAAGTGGCTGCACGTGGACATCGAGGGCGACAGCGCCTGCGGTATTGTGCCGCACCAGTTCGAGGCGGAGAACCTCGTCGCGTCGGTGCAGTGGGCGGCCGGGCTCGAGCTGATGCTCCTCGTGGACGATCCCTGGAGGATGGCGCTGACCACGGACCATCCGAACGGCGGCCCCTTCGCCGCCTACCCCACCATCCTCCGCATGCTCGCCGAGCGCGGTTTCCGCGAGGAGCTCCTGCGCCGGGCGCACCCGCTGCTGCCGAAGCGATCGCATCTCTCAGGGATCGCGCGCGAGTACTCCTTCGAGGAGCTGCTCATCGTCACGCGCTCGGGCCCCGCGCGCATCCTCGGGCTCGAGGCCAAGGGACATCTCGGGCCCGGCGCGGACGGCGACGTCGCGCTCCTGCGCCGCGCCGACGACATCGAGACCACCTTCACGCAGGCGGTCGCCGTCTTCAAGGACGGCCGCCTGGTGGCGCGCGAAGGCGAAATCCTCGATGCGCGCCCCGGGCGCCGCATCGGACTTTCGCCGGGCGGGGCGCAGAAGGGCTGATGATCCCCGGGGGCAGCGCGCTGTGCTGATCGGCGGCACCTTCATCGAGGACACCTACGCCGAGGCGTTCGGGTTGCGCGCCGCGCGGCTTCTGGTCACGTCCGACACGGCCGCGTGGGCGCAGACCGCGGCGCTGTCGATGACCGGGTTCGCGACTTCGATCATCGCCTGCGGCTGCGAGGCGGGGATGGAAGGCCCGGCGCCCGCGGCGACCCCCGACGGCCGCCCGGGCGTGAACCTGCTGCTCTTCGCGCGCACCGTCGCCGACCTGCAGGACCAGGTGGTGCGCCGGGTCGGACAGTGCGTCATGACCGCCGCCGGGGCCTCCTGCTACGACGCCCTCGGCTCCGCGGACGACTCGGTCCGCCTCGGCTCCCTCCTGCGCTTCTTCGGCGACGGGATGCAGACGAGCAAGCGCATCGACCCCGCGCTGGCCGAAGCCGCCGGAGCGGGGGCCGTGCGGCCGCGGCGACTGTGGCGCATCCCGGTCATGGACGGCGAGTTCGTCGTGGACGACCGCTGCGGTGTCCGCAAAGGCGTGGCGGGCGGAAACTTCCTGATCCTCGGGCGCACGCCGGAAGCCACCCTGGCCGCGGCGGAGCGGGCGGTGGCCGCGATCCGCCTGCTGCCCGAAGTCATCCTTCCTTTCCCGGGCGGCGTCGTCCGCAGCGGCAGCAAGGTCGGATCGAAGTACCGCAAGCTGATCGCCTCGACGAATTCGCCGTACTGCCCGACCCTGCGGGGCGTCGTCGAGACGGCGCTGCCGCCGGACGTCGCATCGGTCCTCGAGATCGTCATCGACGGCCTGACCGTCGAGGCGGTCGGCGCCGCGGTCGCCGCCGGAGTGCGCGCTGCGTGCGGCGACGGCATCGTCCGCATCGGCGCCGGCAATTATGGCGGGCGCCTGGGCAAGTACCTCTTTCACCTGCGCCCGCTGCTCTCCGGCGCGGCGCCCGGATCGACGACGCGATGAGCCTGCGGCTGACGCTGCGCGCCTGGCCCTTCCCGGCCGGGATGGAGGCGGAGGCGCCCGATCTGCTGCCCGAACGCCTCGCGGGGATGTCGCATCAGGGGATCGGAGACCTTCCGGTGCGGGTCGGCCGGCGCACCGAGCGCGTCGGCGATCTCTTCGACATCGATGGCGCGCTCCCGGGCGAGCTGGTGCTCTCCGGGAACCTGGGCTCCTTCGCGCGTCTCGGAGCCGAAATGACGGCCGGCCGTCTGCGGGTCGCGGGCCCGGCCGGACCATGCGCCGGCGCCGGCATGCGCGGCGGCCGCCTCGAGGTCGAGGGAGATGCCGGCGGGCGCGCCGGCGAAGGCATGACCGGCGGCGTTCTCGTCGTGCACGGGTCGGCCGGCGACGATCTCGGGGGAGCTGCGCCTGCGGCGACGCGCGGGCTCAACCGCGGCGCCATCCTCGTGAACGGCAACGCCGGCGCCCGCGCCGGCCGGCGCATGCGCCGCGGCATCATCGCCATCGGCGGGGACACAGGTCCCCTCCTCGGCACCGAGATGCTGGCCGGGACGATCGTCGTGCTGGGCCGCGCCGGCGAGGGCGTCGGGACCTGGATGCGGCGCGGCACCATCGTCCTCGGCGCGGGCCCCGACCCGGCGGCGCCGGCGTTCGCCGCTTCGGGATCGGGCCGCTTCTCCTTCTGGTCCCTGTACGATGGGGCGCTGCGCGCGGCCGGGGTTCCGCTTCCCGAGACGTGGCGGGCGGGCCGGTTCCGGCGCTTCGTGGGGGATCGCAGCGGCGCCGGCCTCGGCGAGATCCTCGTTCCGGAGGGGAGGTCATGACGCACCACGAGGCCCTGAGCCGCATCAACCCGGAGGCGCTCGACATCGCCGACCGCATGGAGGCGGGATCGGCCGCGCTCGGCGTGCGGCCGCACCGGCTGGCCAACGGCTGCCGCCTGCTCGACGCCGGCGTCGAAGCGCCGGGCTCGCTTCTGGCCGCGCGCCACTACGCCGAGGCGTGTCTCGGCGGGCTCGGGCGGGTGCGCATAGCAACGCGCCCCCTCGGCCCGGCGGTCCTGTTGGAGGCGCGGGTCGAGGTGGACGCGCCGCTCGTCGCCTGCCTCGGCTCGCAGTACGCCGGCTGGAAGGTGCAGGCGGGGGCGTTTTTCGCCATGGGCTCCGGGCCGGCGCGCGCGGTGCGCGGCGCCGAGCCGCTCTTCGACCGCTTCCCGCTGCGCATCGAGGCGGAGAAGACCGTGCTGCTGCTCGAGACCGACGGGCTCCCCGACGCGGCGGTGGCGCAGGCGGTCGCGGAAGGCTGCCGCATCGCGCCCTCGGCGCTGACGCTCATCGCCGCGCGCACCGGAAGCCTGGTCGGCTCGACGCAGGTCGCCGCCCGATCGGTCGAGACCGCCCTGCACAAGCTGCTCGAGCTCGGCTTCGACCTGACGACGATCGTCGGCGGCGCCGGCACCTGCCCGATCGCCCCCGGCCACCCGGACACGCTGCGCGCCATCGGCCGCACCAACGATGCGGTCCTTTACGGGGCCGAGGTGGCGCTGTGGGTGCAGACCGAGGACGCGCGCATCGAGGCGGTCCTCGATCGCCTGCCGTCGTCGGCGTCGAAGGAGCACGGCCGCCTGTTCCACGACCTGTTGCGCGAGCACGGCGATTTCTACGGCATCGACCCGCTTCTCTTCTCGCCGGCCCGCGTCACCCTCGTGAATGCCGCGACCGGCCGGGTGCACGCCGCCGGCGTGCTCGACGAGAAGACCCTGATGACGTCGTTCGGCCTCGGCGACGCCGGCTGACCCGCGGCATGCGCAAGGTCGGAATCCTCGCCGCCGCCGAAGGGTGGCACCTTTCCGAGCTGCGCCGCGCCTTCGCCGCCCTCGGCGCCGAGACCGTGCGCTTCGATCCGACGCGCCTCGCCGGCGGCACGGGCGGGAGCGATGCGCCGTGGGACGGGCTCGACGCGCTCCTGGTGCGCGTCATCCCGCCGGGGTCGCTCGACCAGATCGTCTTCCGCGTCGATCTCCTCCACCGGCTTGCCGATCGCGGCCTTCCGGTCGTCAACCCGCCGCGCTCGCTCGAACGGACCATCGACAAGCACTGGACCTCGCGCCTGCTCGACGACGCGGGGATTCCGACGCCGCGGACGATCGCGACCGAGCGCGCCGATGAGGCGCTCGCGGCGTTCCGCCATGACCGCGACGTCGTGGTGAAGCCCCTGCTCGGCTCGGGCGGGCGCGGGATTTTCCGCGTCTCGGACGAGGACCACGCCTGGCGCACCTTCCGCGCCCTCGAGCAGCAGCGCTTCGTCATTTACATCCAGCAGTTCGTTCCGCACGGCCGCCATGATCTGCGCCTCTTCGTCTCCGGCGGCGAGGTCGTCGCCGCGGCGAGACGCGAAGGCGACGGCTGGAAGACGAACCTCGCGACCGGCGCGCGCGCCCTGCCGCACCGCCCCAGCGCCGACCAGGAATCCCTCGCCGTGCGCGCCGCCGCCGCCGTCGGCGCCGACTACGCCGGGGTCGACCTCCTCGAGGCCGAGGACGGCCGCCTGCTCGTCATCGAGGTGAACGGCATCCCCGCGTGGGAGGGCCTCGGCAAGGCGACCGGCGTCGACATCGCCGCCGTCATCGCCGCGCGCGTCCGGGCCCGCGTCACCGCGGCCCGCACCGGCGGCCCATGACGCGCCGCGTGCTGTCGCCCGCTCTCGTCGCGGCCGCGGCCGAGACGGCGTGCCTGCTCGAAGCGCATGCGCCCAAGCCGGGAAACGTCAGCCCGGGACGCGAGCGCCCCGGCCTCACCTATCGCGACTTCGTCGTCAGCGCGGAAATCCTCGGCCAGGCCTTCCGGCGCGGCGCCGGCCGGTGGCGCGTCGGACGCCTGGTGCACGAGACCATCGCGAAGAGCCGCGCGCAGGTGCGCACCAACACCCACCTCGGCATCGTCCTGCTCCTCGCCCCGCTCGCGAAGGCGGCGCTGCGCCGCACCGGGGGGACCCTGCGCCGGCGGCTGCGGGACGTGCTCGGCGATCTCGACCGGGACGATGCGAGCCGCGTCTACGCGGCGATCCGGCTGGCGCGCCCCGGCGGGCTCGGACGCGCGCCGCGCCAGGACGTGCGCCGCGCCCCGACGGTGACCCTGCTCGAAGCGATGCGGCTGGCGGCGGAGCGCGATGCGGTGGCGCGCGAGTACGCGACCGGCTACGAGGCGACCTTCACCCTCGGGGCTCCGGCGATCGACCGCGCGCGCCGGCGCGGGGCCCGGCTCGAGCAGGCGATCGTCCTCGCATACCTCGAGCTGCTCGCCGCGCGGCCCGACACGCTGGTCGAGCGGCGGCACGGACGAAGTGCGGCACGACGGGTCAGCCGCGAGTCGACGAAGGTGCTCGAAGCGGGAGGGCCGCTGCGCCCGGAGGGGCGCGTGCTTCTCGAACGACTCGACCGGAGGCTGCGCGGCGCGAAGCCGCCGATCAATCCTGGAGCGACCGCCGACGTCGTGGCCGCGAGCCTGTTCGTCTGGCTCCTGTCGGGGGCGGAATCGGGCGCGTCTTCCCGGACTTCATCCCGGACGTCCTCCCGGACATCCGGCCGCGCGCGCTGACCCGGCGTCCGTTCCCGGCGCCGCGGCCGTTCTCCTTCGCGGCGCGTCCGTCGGCGCCGGCGCGTGCGGACGGCCGCGACGCCCCTTCGTTGTGCGGCCGCGCCTTGATGAGGATGGCGCCGGGAGACGCCGCGGCGAGCAGCCCGAGCAGGCGCTTCTCCTCGCGGGCGTCGCCGGCGAAGGCGTAGACCGCCGGTCCCCAGGACGACTGCCCGACCCCGCACGCCCTTTTTTCCTTGAGCAGCCGCACCAGGGGCGCCGCGGCGGGATGGTAGGCTCCGTCCTGCACCGCGGCGAAGCAGCCGCCGACGAGATCCTGCAGCTCGGTCAGGGCGCTGCCGAACGACGGGAGGTCGCGGCTGACGAGCGCCGGCAGCAGTCGCGTCAGCACGGCGCGCGAGATGCGCTCGACCGTCACGGATGCCGCCGGGCGCAGGCGCCGGAACGCCGCCTCCTCCATGTCGCCGCTCACCGTCTCGGCCGACTGCGGGATGGCGATGACGATGCGCCAGTCCTCCGGCACCTCGTGCCGCGCCAGGAGCGGCGGCACCTCGAACGGCATGCCGCCGCGCGGGTGCCCCCCTTCGACCACGAGCCCGCCCCACTGGAAGAGATGGAAGCCCACACCGGAGCGCTGCGCCCGGCCGGCCAGCGCGCACAGCCGCGCCACCGGCTGGTCGATGCCGCGCTGCCGCGCGATGCCGGTGGCCAGCGCCAGCGCCATCTGCGTCCCCGAGCCCAGGCCCACGTGCTCGGGGATCGCCTCCTCGACGATGATGCGCGTCTGCGGCTTCAGCTCGAGCGCCCGGTGGACCCGCAGCGCCATCGACTCGATCCGCTCGCGCAGCGGCCCCTGGACCTCGAGCCCGCGCCCTCGCTCCAGCCGGATCATCAGCCGCGGCTTCGAGATCGTCATGCCGAGGCCGCCGAAGCGTCGCCCGACCGCGTCCTCCGACAGGTCGAGGAACCCGAAGTGCAGCCGCGCGTGCGCCGTCACCCGGATGCTCATGCGATCTCCCGTCGCGCGCCGTCGCGCGCCCCTCCTTGGACACCACCGCTCTCGACGAAGGCGCGGACGAAGTCGAAGGCCTCGCGCTCGACGGGGCCGGCGGTCTTGTCGACCGGCGGCCGCAGCCGATCCAGCTCGGAGCGGATGAACGCGGCGTCGAGCAGATGCAGGCGCGTCGCCAGGATGGTCGCCTCGATCACCGCGTGCTGCGCACGATTGTAGCCGAGGAAGTCGCGCGCCCGTCCCGCCGCGACGACCTGGGCCCGGAACAGCGCCCGCTCGGGACCGAGCTCGCGCGCCGCGACCCGGAACTCGCGCCACGAGCACGCCGCCTCGAGGATCGGCGCCAGCACTTTTTCCGCCGGGCGACCCTTTGGCACGAACGGGCTCAGCGCCGACCGGGCGAAGAGCAGCACGTCGTCGGTGAAGTTCACCACGCCTTCGCCCGTCGCCTCGAGGTTGGCGCAGGTGCCCGCCGTGCGGAACGGCTTCAGGAGGAAGCCCTCCCCTTCCGGAACGATCCCCATCGGCGCGCAGTGCGCCTGCCCCCCGGCATCGACGGTCGTGACGAGCGTTTCGAGGATCATCGGCGGCGCTCCATCTCGATCTCGACGCAGTCCGTGCCCGGCAGGACGTACTTGCGGACCCGCACGACCGCGCCCCCGGCCTGCGGGAAACGCTCCAGCAGCAGGTCGAGCGCCGCGCGCGCCGCCGCTTCGACCAGGTGGAAGGGGCGGCCCTCGAGGAGGTCGCGCACGCCGTCCGCCACCTGGCGGTAGTCGATGGTGCGGCTCAAATCGCCGCTGCGGCCGGCCGCCTCGAGGTCGGCGAACACCTCGACGTCCACCTCGAGCCGCTGCCGCTCGCGCCGCTCCTCCTCGGTGACGCCGATGTGCGCCATGAGGCGGAGGGCCTTCACGGACAGGCGATCGGTGGCCTGTTCAAGCGCGCCGCGCATGCGGTTCCTCCTCTTCGGTCCACGACAGGTAGCCCCACTCGAGGGGCTCTCCCTGGATGTATTTCTTCCCGAGGCGCCGGGCGATGTCCGCCTTCATGAGCTCGCGCCCGAGATAGAACGCGTGCGACGCGTCGTCCTCGACGCCGAGACTCGGGAAGACCGAGCGCACGTCGGTGGTGCGGACGAAACGTTCGCTGTTGTAGATGTAGATCGCTTCTCCGTCCGTGTCGATACGGAAATTCCGATCCGTCACCCGCGACTGCAACGCACGCAGCTCCTCTTCGCGCGGCCGGCGCACCCGGGGGTCGCGCGTCGTCACCAGGCGGTGATCGAACCCTTTGGCGAGCCGCTGCCGCGTCTTCGCATGGTGCATCAGGCGGCGCCCGCAGTCGAGCTCGCGCACGCTGCCGCGCGCCCACCCGGCGACCTCGGTCGTCAGGGCATACCGGACGCCGACCTCGCTCATGAAGCCGCAGAGCAACGCGTGCACGCCGGTCGAGTCGGCCTCGGTCAGCTCGCTCAGGTTCCCGACTCCCATCAGCAGGTCGGTGTCGGGGAGGGCCTGGCGCGCTTCCGCGAAACGGACGAGGGAGGCGGCGAACCCGAATGGAATCGGCTCGAGGATGGCGTCGGCGAGCACCCTCCTGGCGCCGTGTTCACGCGCCGCCGCCACGTTGCGGACGAGGGAGGCAATCCCCTGCCCGGGATCCGGCAGGACGACCGGAACGGCGTGGAGGCGCCCCGCCAGGTGGAGGTTGCGCCCGTCGAGGCTCAGGAGCAGCTCCGCCCCGCCGTCGTCCCCCGAGAGCGCCTCGCGCTCGTCGAAGGTGTCGATGCTGACGCGATGCCCCTCGGCGAGAAGGCGCCGCACCAGCCCGCCGAGATCGGGGTGCGGCCGCTCCGGCGAGCAGCCGAGGTCGATGATGTCGGCGCCGTCCTGACGGTGCCGCTCGGCCAGCGCCAGAACATCGCGCTCGGCGAGCGACGCGACGTCGTTGATCTCCGCCAGGATGGTGAGGTCGTGCGGACCCTGCGGGTCGTACGCCTGCGCCTCGCCCCCCAGGAACTCCGGCAGGTCGCGCACATCCTTGGGTCCTTTGACCACCGGCATCCCGAAGTGCGCCGTCAGCACGGCGGTGTCGGCCTGGCAGAGTCCGGGCAGGACGATGCGCGCCACCGGTTCGGCCTTGAGCGTGTTGCGGATGTAGTCGGTCGTCATCAGCGCCGCCACCTTGATGCGCAGCGCCGCCACTTTGCAGCCGGCGACTCCGACGGACGCGAGGGTCTCCTCGAGGGCCGGCCGGGCCAGCTGCCCGGTGACGAAGAGAACGTCGCTCAAAGCCACAGGCCGCCGTGCACCGTCAGGATCGCCCCCGAGACGTAGGTCGCCTTGTCGGAGACCAGGAAGGACACCGCTTCGGCGACCTCCTCCGGCCGCCCGAAGCGGCCGAGCGGGATGAGGGAGCGCCAGCGGTCGGCCTCGGTCTGGTCCCACGTCTCGTACGCCTCGGTCTCGATGAAACCGGGCGAGACGGCGTTGATCCGGATGCCGTGCGCTCCCTCGGTGCGCGCCAGGGTGCGGGTCATCATCATCAGGCCGGTCTTGGCGACGAAGTACGCCGGCGCGTCGTGCGTCATGCCGGGCGAGACCTCGGCGTTCAAGGCCCCGATGTTGACGATGACGCCGCGGCGCCGCTCGCGCATCGACGGCAGCGCTTCGCGGCTGCACCAGAAGGCGCTGCCGAGGTTCCCGTCCACGATGAAGCGCCAGTCCGAGTCGCTGGTCTCGGTGAACGGCCGCTCGAGCCAGGGGCCGGCGTTGTTGACCAGCACGTCGAGCGGCCCGACCGCGGCCTGCGCCGCGCGGACCAGCCGGCGGCACTCGTCCGGCTCGCTGACGTCGGCGCGCACCGCGTGCGCCACGCCGCCGAGGGCCTGGATCTCCTCGAGCGCGGCGCGCGCGCCGGTGTCGCTGGCGTGGTTGAGGACCACGACGAAGCCGTCTTTGGCCAGACGCACGGCGATGGCGCGGCCGATGCCGCGCGTGCTCCCCGTCACCAGGGCCGTGCGCGCTTCAGCCATGGAGTCTCATGCCTCGAAAAAGTGGGACGTCCAAGCCTATCACGCAGCTATTGGGCGGCGGCGCGGAAGAGCGGGCGCACCTCGCGTTCTCTCTCCCGGAGCGCGGCCAGGCAGGCGTCGCGCCCCGGGGCCGCCACGATCAGGGTGCAGAGCGGCTGCCCCGCCTCGAAGCGCTCGCCGCGATGCGGGCGATCGCGCACGCCGAGCGGCTCGAGCACGCCGGGATCCGGCGCCTCGACGGCGCCCTCGGCGTAGAGAATGGCCTTCCCCATCCAGTCAACTTTCGTCCTGCCCGGGTGGCGCAGCGTGAACGGCCCAGGGGGCGGCAACCGGCCCTTGAGAGCCATGAGGTGCAGATCGAAGTACGACGCGCCGGCCAGCGCCTCGAGAATCTCCATCGACGCGGTGAAGCGCGGGTTCACCTCGAGAAAGGCCGGGCCATCCGGCGTCAGGATGTAGTCGAGCCCGTTGAGACCGCGCAGGCCGAAGCGCGCCGTCACAACGGCGGCGGCACGCTCGAGCGTGGCGCGCTCTGAGGGCGGGAGCTGCGTCTCGATGGGCGCTGCGATGTTCCCCGCATAGCGGAAAGGCTCACGGATGAGCTGCTCCGTCGCTCCGAGAAGCCGCGCCTCGCGGCCGTTGGCGACGAAAGCGACCGACCCGGGCACGCCGTCGAGGCGCTCCTGGAGGTCCTCCCCTGGACCACGCCGCTCGCCGGGTGCAGCCGCACGCACGCCGCGGCCCCCGGCGGTGCGGCGGTGCTTGAAGAGCCAGCGCCTCCCGTCGCGCGGCGCCGCGTCGTGCCCCGGCATCGCCGGATGCCGCAGGCCCGCGCCGTGCAGCGCCGCGAACAGGCTCTTTGTGTTCCGGACCGCCGCCACCGCCGCCGGTTCATTTCCCAGAAGCCTGGTGAAGCGCCCCAGGCGGCGCAGGAGCGCCGGCCGGTTCTCGAGTCCGCCGGCCCAGGCGAGGCCGCCCCAGGTCGCTCCGTCGCACCCGAGCCGGAGCAGGGCGCGGCCGAGCCCGGCCGTCGTACGGGGCAGGCCGAGGTCCCGCGCGATCGCCACGGGCGTGACCCGCGGGTCGGAAACGAGATCCTGATCTCCGAAGTAATCGACCGCCAGGATCCCGTCCGGGAAGCCGGCGTCGGCACCGATGCTTGCAAGCGCGGAGCGGGCCAGAGCGCGGACGCTGGCGCCCGCGAGGAGCAGTCGCGGCGCCCCGGGCTTCGGCCACGGGCCGAATCGATGGGGCCTCTGCACGGGCCGGGCCTGTCGGCCCCGGGTCACGCCCCGGCGAGGAGTTCGGCCGCGCGTGCTCCCGCGGCGGACGCGTCGATGAGCAGCGGTTTCCCGGAGGTCGCCAGGTCGCGCAGGAGCGACGCTTCGATCTTCGACTTCAACCCTCCGACAGCGAGCGCTCCGAGCCCGAAGATCCCGGGAGCCAGCTCGCGGTCGTCGTCCTTCGCTTCGAGCCCCTCGACACCGGCGGGCGGAACGGCGTTCACATCGGCGAGGAGCTTCGGTCCGCGCAGGCCGGACACCTGCGCGGACGTCAGGAAGCGAACCCCGGCAGCGCCGGTGGCGAGCACGATGTCGGCCTCGGACGCGAGGGCTCCTGTTTCCTTCGCGCCCGGCGTGGCGCGCGGCTCGGCCGCGCCGCCGAAGAGGTCCTTCACGTCGCGCGCCGCGGCCTCGGCACGCGCCGCCGTGCGCGACCCGAGAAGCACGCGGGCTCCGGCCGCGGCGGCGAGCCCGGCGGCGGCGCGTCCGACCCCGCCCGTCCCTCCGAGCACCGCCACGGTCCGGCCGCTGAGCCCGCCGAGACCGCGGCGCTTCGCCATCGACGCGACCTTCGCGAGAAGCGCGGCGGCGGTCGTGTAGCCGCCCTTCGGGTCGATCATCAGCTGGATGCGGAAGGGATCGAACAGCGCGGAACGGGCGGCGCGGAAGGTCGCCTCGGCCTTCGACACGTCGGCGGTGGTCACGAAGAGGGCCGACGCGGGCGCCCCCTTCGGCCCGCGGGCGAACATCAGGTCCTGGGTCAGCGCCTTCGCGTCCTCCGGCTCGACACCGGGATACAGGTGCACCGCGTCGAACCCGGCGTCGTGCGCCAGGGCGACGTCGAACGGGCTGACGTGCCGTTCGGCCGCGACGATGAAGAGGAGGCGCCTGGGTGGCAACGGATCCTCCGTCCCCTCCGGCGAAGCCGACGTCACGGTCCGAATCCGGGTCGCGGCCATCGGGCGGCTCCGCCGGAGGCGGCGGAATCAGCGGGGGGACGCGATCAGGCGAACGGGTGCTTCGCCTTGTCCTTGCGCTCGGTGACCGTCGCGACACTCGGCTCGCTGCGCATGGCGCGGGCGATCGACTCCTTCGTCGCCTTGTAGTTGTAGTCGAAGATCTTCTTGTTATCCTTCGCTTCCCAGTGGATGAAGACGCCGACGATGCAGACGAGGTTCTCGGCCTCGGCCTGCGGGATGACACCTTCCGCGACCGAGTCGGCCACCGCCTTGGCGACCGCCATCTGCGCGGGGCCGAACATCTGCACCGCCTGCGCCGCGCCCTTCATGGTGACCTTGTTCATCATGATCGTCGCCGGCTTCGGCATCAGGTTGGGCTCGAGCACGGCCAGGAGCGCCGTGTGCCCGGCGTTCTGGTTGACGAGAGCATTCGCGAACGCCGCGCCGACCGGTCCGTTCTTCGGGCCGATGAGCAGGTCGATGTGGGCCACTTCGTTCCCCTCGCCGACGAGGGACTCGCCGATCAGGATGTCCTTCATGACAGGCTCTCCTTAAGGAACCGGTGCGTTGCATGAAACGCCGATCGATCTCTTCGGGAATCGTCGAAGGATCTAGCACGCTTTTTCGCGCCCGGTCAATGGACGAGCCGCGCCAGGCCGCGGACGCGCGGCGACGCGGCGCGGGTGCGCGGGGCGGCGCTGCGGGCGCGCGCCGGGCGCCGCTCCTGCTCGCGAGCGTCGCCGATCCCGCCGAGGCGGTCCTGGCGCTGCGCGCCGGCGCCGCGATCCTCGATCTCAAGGATCCGCGGCGCGGGCCGCTCGGTCCCTGCCGCCCCGCCGTGCTGCGGGCGGCGCTTCAGGCCTGTCGCGGTCTCGATCCCGCTCGCCCGATGAGCGCCGCCGCCGGTCCGGCCGGCTCCAGGGCGGCGATGCGGATCGTCGCGGCGGCCGCCCGGTTCGGCTACACCTTCGTCAAGGTCGGGCTCGAGGGACTCGCGAGCCCGGACGAGGCGCTGGCGGCGCTGCGCCGCGTGGTGGCGGCGGCGCAGGGGGCCCGGCCGGATGTGCGGGTCATCGCCGCGACGTATGCCGACGCCGCGAGCGTGGCGGCCCTGCCCGCGGCACTCCTGCCCGAGGTGGCAGCCCGGGCCGGATGCGACGGCTGCCTGCTCGACACCGCGGTGAAGGATGGCCGCGGGCTGCTCGACCACGCCCGTCCTGACGGTCTTGCCCGGTTCGCTGCGGACTGCCGGCGCCGGAGGCTGTGGTGCGCGCTCGCCGGCTCGCTTCAGGCCGGGCAGCTCGGCGAGCTCCTGGCCGTGAACCCCGATTTCATCGGCGCGCGCGGCGCGCTGTGCGAGGGGGGACGCGCCGGGCGGCTCGTCCCCGCGCGGGTGCGGGCGTTCGCCGCGGCGCTCGAGGCGGCGGGAAGCCGGCGCGACCGTCGATCACCCGCACCGCGAGCCGCTCGGGGAGGAGCGCCGGAAAGAGCGGGTCGACCACGCCGCGCCGCGCCAGGCGCCGCGCCAGCAGCGACCCGCTGAACGCGGCGTCGAGGCCGGGCACGTTCTTGAGCAGGACGAGCCGCCGCGCCCCCGCGCGCCCGGCCACGTGGGCGGCGATCGCATCGGAGGTGAGCCGGAAGCTGCGCTCGAGCGAGGACGCGCGCTCCACCAGCGCCGCCGGCAGCAGGACCGCGAGGCGACCGCGCCGCGCGTGCCGGCGTGCCGCGGCCAGCGTCTGGGCCGTCGCCGCGGCCGGGTGGAGCGACGCGAGCAGCAGCCCGTACTGATCGGTCGCCCGGAGCGCCATCCGGTGTGCCGCGACGGCATCGAGGCGCAGACGCGTCCGCTCGCTCCGCACGAGATCCGCGAACTCCCCTCCCCCGGGGACGACCAGCACCGATTCGCTCCTCGCCCTCGCCGCCAGGTCGGCGACCAGGCGCCGCAGCCGGACCCGCCCACGTCCGCGCGCCAGACTTCCGCCGACCTTGACGACGAGATCGAACCGCGGCCGGCGTTTCATGTCCCGTCGGCGAGCAGGGCGAGCGCGGCGGCGGGAGCGGCGAGCCCCCAGCCCGTTCCCAGTCCGGGGATGACCTGCTCGATCGGCTGCGGCGCGAGGCCTTTCAACCGGCACGCCTCCGCCGCCAGGAAACGGCCGGCGCCGCAGACGACGGCGGGGAGAGCGGCGGCGCGGCCGGGAGCGAGCCTTCGGGCGACGACCTCGACCGCCTCGGCGATGCGTTCGACCTGGCGGTCGTGCAGGAACTCCGCCATGCCGTGGATTTCCTCGTCGTCGAGATCGCCCGGGTCGGCGCCGACGAGCCGTCCGAGGCGCGCGATGCACGCGGCGCGATCCCGGCCGCGACCGTCGGGCGTCGCGACGGTGTACTCCTCCGGGGTGATGTGCCCGAGAATCACGTGGACGTCGGCCATCTGCGTGAAGTGCTCCGGGATCGTCGCGATCCGGCCGCCGCCCAAGGGCAGGCTCGCGGCCAGGGCCGCGGGAGGAGTGCGCAGGGCGCCGGTGTAGACGAGCTCCTGCGCGGCGAGCCGCTCGCGGTCGCTCCGTCCAGAGGGCACGGGACGCCCGCGATCGAACGGGACGATGTCGGTCGTCGTGCTGCCGACGTCGAGGACGAGGCCGGTGCCGAGCGCGCGCGCCGCGATCACCGCGGGGGCCATGAAGTTGGCCGAGGCGACGGCGAGCGGCGCGCGCCGCGCGGTCTCGGCGGAGACCAGCCGCCCTTCCACGTTCAACACCGTGAACCGGTTGCCGATGGCGGAAGCGACCGCGTCCAGGAGCGCGCGGACGCCCGTGGCGCGATCGGGGAAGAGATCCGAGAGCTCGGCCGTCAACGTCAACCCCACCGGACCGCCCCGCGCGAGACGCGCCAGGGCCTGTGCGAGACGGTCGGGCTCGCGCCAGATCTCGAACGGATGGATCCGCCACAGGATGCGCCGTTGTCCTCCGGAACAACCCATCACGAGGCTGGCGCTCTTGAGGTGCACCCCGCCGAGATCCCAGCCTGTGGAGAGCCCCCTCATGCCGGACGCACCGCACCGCCGGCGTCGAATCGCCAGCGGCCCATGCCCGGAAGCGATTCGGGAAGCGGTTCCCCCCGCGCGGCCTGGATCATCAGCCGCGCCAGCGCCGGGCCGAAGCGGCGGCGCAGGCCCAGATAGCTCGAAGTGAGGCGCGGGTTGATCTCGATGACCACCGGCCCCTCCGCACCCATCACCAGGTCGACGCCGACGAAGCCGCGCAGATCTCCCGACGCCCGCGCCAGCGCCGTGACCGCCTGACGCGCCGCCGTCACCGCCTCGCGCGATGCGGCGCGCGACGCTTCGGTCGCGGCGCCGGTCCACGGCACCTCTCCGCCGGCATAGGCGAGGCGGAGACGGCCGCGCAGTTCCTGCCGTCCGAGGCCGAGCGAGAGCAGGTCTCCGGGGCGGGAGCCGTCTCCGCCGGCGCGCAGCAGGAACGAGGCGCTCGCGGCGGTCCCCGCGACGAATCGCTCCGTCACGATCCCGTCGCCGCGCGCGGCCCGCGCCGCGAGCCGCCTCGCACGGACCCGCTCCGAGGCCCGGCGGGCGACCATCACCCCCTCGGCGCCGCAGCCGCGGCGCGGCTTGAAGACCACCGCCGCTCCGCTGCGGGCGGCCGGCGGGACGGGCACGCCGGCCTCCTTCAACAGGCGCATCGTGGCTTGTTTGTCCGAAGCCAGCCGGACGGAGCGCGGCCCGGGACCGAGAGGCAGGGTGGCGCACGACGCGACGAGGCTCGCCAGCCGCTCCAGGGTCCCCTGCGACTCCGGAGCGATGACGAGCGCCGCGTCGCCGCGCCCGCAGGCGCCCGCCAGCACCGCCTCCGGCTCTCCCGCCGGCAGCTTCAGCAGACGCACGCCCGGCAGCGCGGCGAAGTCGCGGCCGACCGCCAGGCGCATGGCCCGCCCCGCGGCTCGAAGCGGCCGGGGGGTGCGCTTCGGCGCTCCCCCGCGGCTGAAGTGCTCGTAGACGATGACGCGCACGGGATGGCCCGCGGTGCGCTCAGTCGGCGGCGCGCGGCAGCGCCAGGCAGAAGACGGGAGGCCCGGCGGGATCGCCGAGCATCACGACACGGCCGCCGGTTTCGGCCATGAGTCCCTCCACGTCATCGATGCCGCCGGACAAGGGATGACCCGGCTCCGCTCCCCGATCGCCGCCGTTGCCGAAAAGCGCTTCGAAGTCGGAGGGAAGCTCGCGGCCGATCGACACGAGGACGTACGCCCCCGGCGCCAGCGTTCCGCACGCCGGGCTCCCGGCCGCGAGACGGACCTCCCGGGTCGCGATCGGCACCGGTCGCGACGGGATCTCGGCGCGGCGCGCCAGGCCCGAGATGGCGCGGGCGATCCGCTCCTCGTCCCCCAGCACGGTGCCGATGGACGGGTCGAGCAGGAGCGACCACGCCGCGGCATCCTCCTGGCTGCGGCCGTGGGACAGCCGATCGAGCAGATCGTTGAGATCGATGGACGACGGGCGCAGGCTGCGATGCCCGGCCAGCGCGAGCAGCTGCCGGGCCAGGCCGGCGGCGCGCGGCGACCCGCCTCCTCCTTTCAGCTCCGCGGCGAGACCGCCGGCGAGCGCAGCGAGGGCGGCGCCGCGGCGGCGTTCACGCGCGCGCTGCGAGGCCTCGATCTCGAGCGACCCCGCCACCAGGCGGGCGACACGCACCAGCGTCTCCTCCTGCCACGGCTCGAGCCGCCGGGGGACGTGGTCGTAGATGGCGAGCGTGCCGAGGGCGTGGCCATCGAAGGCGAGCAGCGGCGCGCCGGCGTAGAAGCGCGCGAACAGCGGGGACCCGAGTGCCGGATTCCGCGCCGCCTCGGCATCGAGCGTGACATCGGGAAGCGTGACGAACCGCCGGGCCGCGATGGTCCGGGCGCAGAAGCCGAACTCGAGCGGCGGACGCGAGGGGTACGCACCCACGCTCGCACGAACCTCCATCCCGTCCCGCTCGACGAAGCTCAGGAGCGCGATCGGGGCGGCGCAGGCGGACGCGGCGATCCGGACGGCATCGTCGAAGAGCGTCTCCGCGCCGAGTTCCTCCATGGGGGCGTAGCCTACCGTCGGGATCTTGCGGGCGTCAATGCGGTCGCGACGGGCCTACGGCTCCTGCAGCTCCCCGCCCGGGAGGCGCGGGCTCACCTGGATCGAACGGAAGCGACGGAGCGTGACCTGCCCCGGAGCCATCCCCTTGCTCTTGCGCACGTGCTTGCGGAGCGTCACGTGGACCTCGACTTTCCCCGACTCCCGCGCGCCGCTGTACCAGGCGGCGATCTCCGCGGCGGTGCGCAGCGTCCCCTCCGGCAGGCTGTCGAGCCGGCGCGGGTTGCGGACGACGACGTGCGCCCCGGCGGCCCCGGCCGCGTGCAGCCAGAAATCCCAGGGAGAGGCGACCTTGAAGGTCAGGGTGTCGTTCTCCGGGCCGCTCTTGCCGACGAGGATGACGAAGCCGTCCCGGGTGGTGTGGCGGCGGACGCGGGCCGGCGGCGCGCTCGGGGCCGTGGCGCGGCGACGCGGCGGCGGGGGGGCGTGCACGACTCCGAGGGCGGCTTCCTCGTCGCGCAGCGCGGCGAGATCGGCCTCCGTCGTCGCGGCGGCGCTGCGCGCTTCGAGAGCGGCCCACGTCTCGCGGCGCCGCGACACCGCCGCCAGGCGCGCGTCGATCGCCGCGAGGCCCCGCTTCGCCTTCTTGAAGCGGGAAAACAGGCGCTCGGCGTTGGCCGGCAGCGACAGCGAGGGGTCGATGGGAATGGCGAGCGTCGTGCCCGTGTCGGAAGCCGGGTCGGGGACGTGGACCCGGTCTCCCTCGATCCGCGCGGCGTGCAGCCCCGCCAGCAGGGCCTCGCCGAGGCGCCGCTCGTCGAGAGTCCGTTCCGCCTTGCCGCGATCCTCGAGCAGGCGCTTCTCGAGCGAGGCGAGCCGGGCCGCTTCCTTGCGGGCGCGGCTCTCGTGCCGGGATCGCGCGGCGTCGAACTCCCGGAAGCGCTCGAGGGGCTCGAACACGGCGGCGGCCGCTTCCGAGGGGCTCTCGAAGCGGAACAGTTGCACGCCCGCGTCCCCGCCGCTCCGGCCCCCGGCGCCTTCGGTTTCTTCGGAGCCGAGCACCAGGGTCAGCTCGCCCGGAGCGATGGGCACGCCCTCGCGCCATTCCTCGAGCGGGCGGGTGGAGCGCACGACGAACGAGGTGGGGTGGACCAGCGGTGGACCGGGCGGCCGCGGCGGAAGCGGCGGGAAAACGGCCCCTCTCGCGGGCCCGCCGGCCGACTCCGGCCGGGTGGACGCGATGACGACTTCCCCCGGACCGAGAAGGTGAGCAGCCACTCCGCGGCCGAACAGAACCGCGACGAGGCAGCGCCGGACCGGCTCCCCGCGCTCATCGGTGCGGACGAACTCGAGCCGCGCCACCCGCTCTCCCGGAGGCACCGCGATGGAGATGAGCCGCGCCCCCGCCAGCTCCCGGTCGAGGATCGCCACGAAGGCATCGGGATGCTCCTCGCGCCTCCCGCCGGCGCGCGGCAGCAGGTGCAGGCGCGGGAGGTCGGGCCGCACCGACAGCAGGAGGTCGTCGTGACGCGGCGTGGCGAACCGGATCAGCACACGCCCGGGGCCGAGGGAGGCGACGTGGTGCACCTCCTGCTCGACGAGGCCTCGCTCGATCTCCACCCGAACCGCCTGCAGCAGGCGCGCGTCCATGTCGGGGCCTCAGGACTCCGGCGAAAAAAAAGCCCGGCGGCCGAAGCCGCCGGGCTGGAGATCTCTTTTCGCGGCGATTACTTGTCGCTCTTGATCTTCGGGCCGGCGGACGCGACGGCCTTGTCGACCTTGATCTCGACGTCCTCCGTTTTCATCTTCTCGACCTCGGCGATCTCGCTGACGATCAGGTACCGGGCGCGATCGAGCATGCGGCGCTCCCGGTAGGACAGGTTCTTCTGCAGCGAGAGGTGCGTCAGGCTCTTGAAGACCATCGCCACCTCGGTGATGGAGCCGGTGCGCATCTTGTCCGAGTTCTCCTGGAAGCGCCCCTTCCAGTCGTCGAACACCTTGATCCGGGTGTCCTTGAGAACGTCGAACACCGATTCGATCTCCTTGCGGGAGACGATCGGCCTCAGGCCGACGTTGGCGGTGTTCCCCCGAGGGACCATCACCGTGCTGTCGTTCCCCACGATGCGCAGGCGCAGGAACTCTTCCAACCGATCCCCCACCTCGCGCTTTTCGATCTGTTCGATGATCCCCAGACCATGGTTGGGGTACACGACTTTGTCGCCGATCTTGAATTGCAAAGGGAGCCTCCCCCCGGTCCGGTGGTTTCGTCGCTGATTGGGACGCCCCGGCCGGGCGCGTTGCGTCGGGGCATTTTATCAGGAACGCCTAGGGAGATCAACGGGGAGGGCCGTCAGGCGCGGGTTTGGCCGGACCTCATATGTCTTTTCCGTGACGTCCATTGGCCCGGATCCGGCCCATTTCCGCGCTTTTCGCGGCCTTCGGCGGGTAAGATGGGCCCAGGAACGAACCTGCATGATTCGCGTCGGCGTCGCAGGCTGGGACTACCCGGACTGGGAGGGAATCGTCTATCCCAAGCCCGCCCCCCGGGGGTTCGATCGCTTGCGATTCATGGCCGGGCACTTCGACACCCTCGAGCTCAACGTCACTTTCTACCGCCAGCCGGACGCCGCCGCGGCGGCCTCATGGGCCCGGCGGGTCGCCGACCGGCCGGAGTTCCGGTTCACCGCCAAGCTCTTCCGCGACCTGACCCACGTGGATCCGGCCCAGGTCGGCAGCGAAGAGGCGGCCTTCCGAAGCGATCAGGAGGAGAAGGCCGCCATCTACCGGGCCGGGATCGCGCCACTCCGGGAGGCGGGCGTCCTCGGCGCGGTGCTCCTGCAGTTCCCGCAGCGGTTCCACGATCGTCCCGAGAGCCGCCGGCACATCGAGCACCTCGCCGGGCTGCTGGAGGGGTTGCCGCTGGTCGCGGAGCTGCGCCATCGCTCGTGGGGACACGACGAGGCGCTGCAGTTCCTGCACCAGGCCGGGGTCGGCTTCTGCAACATCGACCAGCCGGCGCTGCCGACGACGTTGCGTCCGAGCGGCCACGTGACCTCGAAGGTCGCGTACGTCCGCCTGCACGGCCGCAACACCGCCGCCTGGTTCGCCTCGGGCGAAAACGCGACCGGGCGGTACGACTACCTCTATACCGAGGAGGAGCTGCGGCCGTGGGTCGATCGGGCCCGGCGCATGGCGGACGGCGCCGAGGAGGTTTTCATCGTCGCCAACAACCACTATCGCGGCAAAGC
>DASYQE010000225.1:0-9792 GCA_036005805.1 Candidatus Polarisedimenticolia bacterium
GATGGTGATGCCGGGGGACAACGTCAGCCTCGCGGTGGAGCTGATCACCCCGATCGCCATGGACAAGGGGCTGCGCTTCGCCATCCGCGAAGGCGGCCGCACCGTCGGCGCCGGCACCGTCACCGAGATCCAGGCTTAACGGCCACAACGACAGGACGGAGCGATGCGCGATCTCATCACCTTTCAGTGCACCACCTGCAAGCGACGCAATTACGTCGGCACCAAGAACCGCAAGAAGACGACGGAGAAGCTGGAGTTCAGGAGATTCTGCCGCTGGTGCCGGGCGCACACGGCCCACAAGGAGACGAAGTAGCGGCCCCCGGGGAATCCGGACGAAGGCCAGTAGCTCGAACGGCTAGAGCGCCGGTCTCCAAAACCGGATGTTGGGGGTTCGAATCCCTCCTGGCCTGCCGGAGCCGCGGGTGGTGAATCGGAACGTGACGGAGTGCACGGACTCTTTGGCGCACTCGGAGTGAGAGCCAGATGGAATGGGTGAACAGGGCGAAAGGATTCCTCGCGGACGTCCGCGGGGAGCTGAAGCGGACGACCTTCCCTTCGAAGAAGGAGGTCCAGGGGACGACCGCCGTCGTGGTGCTCACGGTGTTCATCTTCGCCGCGTACCTGTGGGTGGTGGACACGTTCCTGTTCCACGTCATCGAGTTCATCTTCAAGAAGGTTGGATAAGGGGCGCCGCTTGAGCATGGACAAGCACTGGTACATCGTGCACACCTACTCGGGATACGAGAACAAGGTGCGTGAGAGCCTGCGGCAGCGGGCCGACGCCCTCGGCATGGCGGAGGCGATCGGCGAGGTGCTGATCCCCACCGAGGACGTGGTGGAGATGCGCGACGGCAACCGGGTGATCTCGAAGAAGAAGTTCTTCCCCGGCTACGTCCTGATCAACATGGAGCTCAACGACGCCACCTGGCACGTGGTGAAGAACACGCCGAAGGTGACCGGCTTCGTCGGCTCCGCCACCTCGCCCGTGCCGCTGACGCAGGAAGAGGTGGACCGGATCATCAACCAGGTGTCGGTCGCGGCCGAGAAGCCGAAGCCGAAGTTCCAGTTCCAGCGCGGCGACCCGGTGCGCATCATCGACGGGCCGTTCTCGAACTTCCAGGGGATGGTGGACGAGGTCAACAACGACCGCGCCACCGTCAAGGTGATGGTGACGATCTTCGGCCGCTCCACGCCGGTGGAACTGGACTTCCTGAAGGTCGAGAAGCTGTAGCGGGACGAGGAGACAGGCGCGCATGGCCAAGAAAATCACCGGATACGTCAAGCTGCACATCCCGGCGGGCAAGGCGACGCCGGCGCCGCCCGTCGGGCCGGCGCTCGGGCAGCAGGGCGTCAACATCATGGATTTCTGCAAGAACTTCAACGCCCAGACCGCCAAGATGGGGGACGGGATGATCATCCCCGTCGTGGTGACGGTCTACCAGGACCGTTCCTACACCTTCATCACCAAGACTCCGCCGGCCAGCATCCTGCTCAAGAAGGCCGCCGGGCTGGCGAAGGGATCGGGGGCGCCGAACAAGGACAAGGTCGGGAAGGTCACCAAGGCCCAGGTGGAGGAAATCGCCCGGACCAAGCTCCCCGACCTGAACACCCAGAGCCTGGAGTCGGCCATCCGCTCGGTGTCGGGAACGGCGCGGAGCATGGGAATCGAGATCACGGGATAGACGCCGCGCGCCCGCGGGCCGTAACACCCGCAGGCGCGCCGCTGAACTGGAGAAGACGCGATGAAGCGGCGCGGGAAGAAGTACACGGAAGCGAAGAAGCGGGTGCCGGAGAAGGCGGTCAGCCTCGACGAGGCGATCCCGCTCCTCAAGCAGGTCCGCTACGCCAAGTTCGAGGAGACCCTGGAGGTCGCCCTCCTGCTCGGCGTGGACCCCAAGCACGCCGACCAGATGGTGCGCGGGACCGTGGTCCTGCCGCACGGCACCGGCGCCACGAAGAAGGTGCTGGTGATCGCCACCGGCGAGAAGCTCAAGGAAGCCGAGGCGGCCGGGGCCGATCACGTGGCGGGGCCTGAGGCGGTGCAGAAGATCCAGGAGGGGTGGCTCGACTTCGACGCCATCGTCGCCACGCCCGACACCATGAAGGACGTCGGCCGGCTGGGGAAGGTGCTGGGTCCGAAGGGGCTCATGCCGAACCCGAAGACCGGCACTGTCACCTTCGACGTGGCCAAGGCGGTGCAGGAGATCAAGGCGGGGAAGGTCGAGTTCCGCGTGGACAAGACGTCGATCATCCACGTGCCGTTCGGACGATCGAACTTCCCGGAGAAGAACCTGCTCGAGAACGCCCGCGTGCTGATCGGCGCGGTGGTCCGGGCCAAGCCGCCGACGGCGAAGGGGAAGTACCTGCGCTCGGCATACGTGTCGAGCACCATGAGCCCGAGCATCCGGCTGGACGTCGCCAGCCTCGAAGCGCTGGCCTGAGGCCTTTGGGAGAGCCGCGATGAACAAGCAGGAAAAAGCTTCCGAGATCGAGGCGCTGCAGGCCGTCCTCAAGGGAGGGCCGACGGCGTTCGTGCTCGCGCCCAAGGGCCTGACCGTGAACCAGGTGACGGCGCTGCGCCGCAGGGTGCGCGCCACGCAGGGGCAGATGAAGGTGGTGAAGAACCGCCTGGCGCTGCGGGCGATGAAGGGGACGGCGCTCGAGCCGCTGTCGTCCCACTTCAAGGGGGAGACGGCGATCGCGTGGACCAGCGCCGATCCCGCCCCGCTCGCCAAGGCCATCGACGAGTTCGCGAAGGACCACCAGGGGCTGGGCATCAAGGCGGGCCTGGTGGACGGGAGGGCCGTCGTGGCGGCGCAGGTCAAGGCGATCGCCGACCTGCCGGCGCGGCCGGTGCTGGTGGCGCGGCTGCTGGCGGTGCTGAATGCGCCGATGACGAGATTCGTGACCGTCCTGAAGGGGCCGCACCGCGGCGTCGTCAGGGCCATGAGCGAGATTGCCAAACAGAAGGCGGGCGCGGGCGAGACGGCCGCTCCCACCGAGTAACCGGACGAGGCAGGGACCCGGGCGTCAGCCCCGAGCGCACCACGAGGAGGAGCAATGCCAGCGATCAGCAAGGACGACGTCAAGAATTACCTCAAGCAGGCCCCGATGCTCGAGATCTCCGAGCTGGTGAAGGAGCTCGAGAGCGAGTTCGGGGTGTCGGCCGCCGCGGCGATGCCGATGATGATGCCGGGCGCGGGCGCGGGTCCCGCCGCGGGCGCGGCCCCCGCCGAGGTGAAGGACACCTTCGACGTGGTCCTGAGCGACGTGGGTGACAAGAAGATCAACGTCATCAAGGTCGTGCGCGAGGTGACCAGCCTCGGCTTGAAGGAGGCCAAGGATCTCGTCGACGGCGCCCCCAAGACCGTGAAGGAAGGGGTGTCCAAGGCCGAGGCCGAGGAGATCAAGAAGAAGTTCGCCGAAGCGGGCGCGAAGATCGATCTGAAGTAAGCGGTCTCAAGACGAATCCCGAGTCCGGCAGCCCGATTCCCGCGTGGCCGCCGGCGCCCCAGGCGCCGGCGGCCCGCATTGCTTCACCGTCCCCGTCCCCGCGGGGACTCCCGTCGAAGGGAGCGTTCCGGAACAGATGATGAAGAGCCCGACGGCCAACGGTCGTGAGCGAGTCAATTTCTCCAAGATCCACACCGCCATCCCGATCCCCAACCTGATCGAGGTGCAGAAGCGCTCCTACGAGCGCTTCCTGCAGATCTACACCGCCCCGGCCGACCGCGAGGACATCGGCCTGCAGGCGGTGTTCAAGTCGATCTTCCCGATCTCCGACTTCCGGCAGACCTGCTCGCTGGAATTCGTCGAGTACACGATTGGGAACTGGGAGTGCAAGTGCGGCAAGCTGGAGGGGCTCGAGCACCTGCGCATCGCCTGCATCAAGTGCGGCAAGAAGTCGATCTCCCACAATCCGAAGGCGCCGCGCCTGACCTGCCCGGACTGCGGCTGGTCGAACGAGAACCGCGTGGTGCACTGCGAGATCTGCGGCGACCCGGTCAGCCTCAAGTACAAGTACGACGTCGCCGAGTGCCAGGAGCGCGGCATGCACTTCACCGTGCCGCTCAAGGTGAAGATCCGCCTCGTCGTCTTCGAGAAGGACTCGGCCTCCGGGCAGAAGGAGATCCGCGACATCAAGGAGCAGGAGGTCTACTTCGGGGAGATCCCGCTCCTGACCGAGAACGGCACCTTCATTATCAACGGCACCGAGCGGGTCATCGTGTCGCAGCTGCACCGTTCGCCGGGGGTCTTCTTCCAGAGCGACGACGGCAAGAAGACCTGGATGGCCAAGGTCATCCCGTACCGCGGCTCGTGGCTGGAGTTCGAGTTCGACGACAAGGACCTGCTGCACGTCCGCATCGACCGCAAGCGCAAGTTCCTCGGCTCGGTCGTGCTGCGCGCCATCGGCCACAAGACCGACACCGACATCCTGAAGACCTTCTACCGGCCCGAGACGATGGAGATCGAGGACGGCAAGATCTTCTGGCGCGTGTCGCCGGGACTCCTGGGCCACCGGACCCGCGGCGAGGTCACCGACCGCAAGGGGAAGGATGTCCTCATCCCCAAGGGAAAGAAGATCACCGCGCACATGCTCCAGGCCCTGGAGAAAGCCGGCATCGAGCGCGTGCCGGTCGACGCCGAGGAGCTGGGCGGCGCCTTCGCGCTGAGCGACATCGTCGACACCAAGGGGGGGGAGGTCCTGCTCGAGACCAACGAGCCGCTCACCGGCGTGGTGCTCGACCAGGCGGTCGGCCGCGGGCTCGCCTCGATCGAGGTCTTCTTCCCGCAGGACTCCGAGATGGGCGGCATCCTCTCCGACACGGTCCGCAAGGACACGGTCAAGGCTCCGGACGAGGCGCTGGTCGAGATCTACCGCCGCCTGCGGCCCGGAGACCCGCCGACGCTCGACGGATCGCGCACCCTGTTCAACGGCATGTTCTTCGACCCGAACCGCTACGACCTGAGCCGGGTCGGCCGCCTCAAGATGAACACCAAGCTGGGGACCGATCGGCCGCTCGATCAGCGGGTCCTGACGCCGGACGACTTCGTGCGCGTCCTCAAGCACCTCCTCGGCCTGCGGCGCAACCCGTCGGGCGTGGACGACATCGACCACCTGGGCAACCGCCGCGTGCGCGCGGTCGGCGAGCTGCTCGAGAACCAGTTCCGCATCGGGCTGGTCCGGATGGAGCGCGCCATCAAGGAGAAGATGTCGGTCTACCAGGAAATGACCACGGCGATGCCGCATGACCTGATCAACGCCAAGCCGGTCATGGCCGCGATCCAGGAGTTCTTCGGCTCGTCGCAGCTCTCCCAGTTCATGGACCAGACGAACCCGCTCTCCGAGATCACCCACAAGCGCCGCCTCTCCGCCCTCGGGCCGGGCGGTCTGTCGCGCGAGCGGGCCGGGTTCGAGGTCCGCGACGTGCACCCGACGCACTACGGCCGCATCTGCCCGATCGAGACGCCGGAGGGTCCGAACATCGGCCTCATCTCGTCGCTGTCGTGCTATGCGCGCATCAACGAATTCGGCTTCATCGAGTCGCCGTACCGCAAGGTGCAGGAGGGGCGGGTCCGCGACTACTACCGCATCGCCTCGAAGGGGGACTCGGAGTACGAGCTCGGCCAGGTCATCGAGAAGGACGACCTCGAGCGCGAGCTGTCCAAGATCAAGCGCCGCAAGGAGCGCGTGCCGGACGCCGAGCCGCATCCCTTCTACCTGACCGCGTGGGAGGAGGACAAGGCGATCATCGCCCAGGCCAACGTCCGCCTCGACGACGCCGGGCTCATGGTCGAGGACCGCGTCACCGCCCGCGTCGCCGGCGAGTTCAAGTTCGTCGAGCGCGAGGAGGTGCACTTCATCGACGTGTCGCCGAAGCAGCTGGTGTCGGTCGCCGCGTCGCTCATCCCGTTCCTCGAGAACGACGACGCCAACCGCGCGCTGATGGGCAGCAACATGCAGCGCCAGGCGGTGCCGCTGGTGCGGGCCGAGGCGCCGTTCGTCGGCACCGGCATGGAGAAGATCACCGCCCAGGACTCCGGGGCGGTGGTGCTGTGCCAGCGCGAGGGCACGGTGGATTACGTCGACTCGCAGCGCATCATCGTGCGCGTCTCGGGTGAAGGATACGGGCTCAAGGAAACCGACGACTTCGGGGCCGACATCTACAACCTGACCAAGTTCAAGCGCTCGAACCAGAACACCTGCATCAACCAGAAGCCCATCGTCGCCGCCGGGCAGAAGGTCACGCGCGGCGCGGTGCTGGCCGACGGGCCGTGCACCGACGGCGGCGAGCTGGCGCTCGGGCGCAACGTCCTGGTCGCCTTCATGCCGTGGCGCGGGTACAACTTCGAGGACGCGATCCTGGTCTCGGAGAAGCTGGTCTCGGAGGACTACTTCACCTCGATCCATATCGAGGAATTCGAGATCGAGGCGCGCGACACCAAGCTCGGGCCCGAGGAGATCACCCGCGACATCCCGAACGTCTCGGAGGACTTCCTGAGGAACCTCGACGAGTCGGGGATCATCCGCATCGGGGCGCACGTCAAGGCGGGCGACATCCTGGTCGGCAAGGTCACCCCGAAGGGGGAGACGCAGCTCACGCCCGAGGAGAAGCTCCTGCGGGCGATCTTCGGCGAGAAGTCCGGCGACGTGCGCGATGCGTCGCTCACCACCCCGCCCGGCATCGAGGGGACGGTGGTGGACGTCAAGATCTTCTGCCGCAAGGGGGTCGAGAAGGACGGCCGGGCCCTGCAGATCGAGCAGGAGCAGATCGCCCGGATGGAGAAGAACCTCAACGACGAGATCCGCATCCTGAAGGAGGAGAACCGCAATCGCATGACGGAGCTCCTCCTCGACCACAAGCTGGCCGCGCCGCTCACCGAGAGGCGCCGCAAGAAGGAGCTCCTCCCGAACGGGACGGTTCTCACCCGCGAGGTGATGGCGAAGCTGACCGTCGACGACATGATGCGCATCGAGTTCGACGGCCGGAAGGGCGAGGCGGAGGAGATCCGGGAGATCGAGGAGCGCACCGAGCGCAAGGTGCAGATCCTCCGCCGGCTGCACGAGGAGAAGATCGCGCAGCTCCGCAAGGGAGACGAGCTGTCGCCCGGCGTCATCAAGATGGTGAAGTGCTTCGTGGCCATGAAGCGCAAGCTGTCGGTCGGCGACAAGATGGCGGGTCGGCACGGCAACAAGGGGGTCATCGCCCGCATCCTCCCGCCGGAGGACATGCCGTACCTGCCGGACGGGACGCCGGTCGAAATCGTCCTCAACCCGCTCGGCGTTCCGAGCCGCATGAACGTCGGGCAGATCCTCGAAACCCATCTCGGCTGGGCCGCCAAGTCGCTGGGGCTGCACTTCGCCACCCCGGTGTTCGACGGCGCCAGCGAGCGCGAGATCAAGGATTACCTGAAGCAGGCGGAGCTGCCGTCCACCGGCAAGACCCACCTGCACGACGGCCGCACCGGGGAGCGGTTCGATCAGAAAGTCACGGTGGGATACATCTACATGCTCAAGCTGTCGCACCTGGTCGACGACAAGATCCACGCGCGTTCGATCGGGCCGTACTCGCTGATCACGCAGCAGCCGCTCGGCGGGAAGGCCCAGTTCGGAGGTCAGCGCTTCGGGGAGATGGAGGTCTGGGCGCTGGAAGCCTACGGCGCCGCCAACATCCTCCAGGAGCTCCTGACCGCCAAGTCGGACGACGTCTACGGCCGCACCAAGATCTATGAGGCGCTGGTCAAGGGAGAGACGACGGTGGAGCCGGGGCTCCCCGAGTCGTTCAACGTCCTGGTGCGGGAGCTGCAGAGCCTGTGTCTTGACGTGGAGCTGCGCGCCGGCGACGGCGCGGGTGCCGCGGGAGGTGACGTTCGATGAGGCCCTACACCGAAGGCTTCCGCCCCATGAGCAAGAGCAGTCCGTTCTCCGACAAGGCGCGGACGATCAACGACTTCCAGTCGATCCGGATCTCCCTCGCCTCGCCCGAGAAGATTCGCTCGTGGTCGTACGGCGAGGTGACGAAGCCGGAGACGATCAACTACCGCACTTTCAAGCCGGAGCGTGACGGGCTGTTCTGCGCCAAGATTTTCGGCCCCGTCACCGACTGGGAGTGCCTGTGCGGCAAGTTCAAGCGCATGAAGCACCGGGGCGTGGTGTGCGACAAGTGCGGCGTCGAGGTGACCCAGAGCAAGGTGCGCCGCGAGCGCATGGGGCACATCGAGCTGGCCTCGCCCGTCAGCCACGTGTGGTTCTTCAAGGGGCTGCCGAGCCGCATCGGGCACCTGCTCGACATCACGCTGCGGGACCTCGAGCGCATCCTCTACTTCGAGGCGTACGTCGTCATCGATCCGGGCGACGCCAAGGTGGAGGAGAAGGAGCTCCTGACGGAGGAGCGCTTCCGCAAGCTGCGCGAGGAGGCGGGGGACAAGTTCGTCGCCCGCATGGGGGCCGAGGCGATCAAAGAGCTGCTGCGCCGCTGCAAGATCGACGACCTCGCCATCGAGATGCGCGAGCGCATGAAGACCGAGACCTCGGTCGCGAAGAAGACCAAGTTCGCCAAGCGCCTCAAGGTGGTCGAAGCGTTCCGCAAATCGGGCAACAAGCCGGAGTGGATGATCCTCGACGTCATCCCGGTCATCCCGCCGGAGCTGCGGCCGCTGGTGCCGCTCGACGGCGGACGGTTCGCCACCTCCGACCTCAACGACCTGTACCGCCGGGTGATCAACCGCAACAACCGGCTCAAGAAGCTGCTCGAGCTGCGCGCTCCGGACGTCATCATCCGGAACGAAAAGCGCATGCTCCAGGAGGCGGTGGACGCGCTGTTCGACAACGGCCGACGCGGCCGCGTTCTGCGCGGGACCAACAACCGGCCCCTGAAGTCGCTCTCCGACACGCTGAAGGGGAAGCAGGGCCGCTTCCGGCAGAACCTCCTCGGCAAGCGCGTCGACTACTCCGGCCGTTCCGTCATCGTCGTCGGCCCCGAGCTCAAGCTGCACCAGTGCGGGCTGCCGAAGAAGATGGCCCTCGAGCTGTTCAAGCCGTTCATCTACAACAAGCTCGAGCAGGAGGGGCTGGTTTCGACCATCAAGGCGGCGAAGGAGATGGTCGAGCTGCAGAAGGCGAAGGTCTGGGACTTCCTCGAGGAGGTCATCCAGGAGCACCCGGTCCTGCTGAACCGCGCGCCGACGCTGCACCGCCTCGGAATCCAGGCGTTCGAGCCGGCGCTGGTCGAGGGCAAGGCGATCAAGATCCACCCGCTCGTCTGCACCGCGTTCAACGCCGACTTCGACGGCGACCAGATGGCGGTTCACATCCCGCTGTCGCCCAAGGCGCAGATCGAGGCGCAGGTGCTGATGCTCTCCACCCAGAACCTCCTCAGCCCGGCGAACGGCCAGCCGGTGGTGGTGCCGACGCAGGACATCGTGCTCGGCGTCTACTACCTGACCAAGCAGAAGCCGCAGGCGAAAGGGGAGGGCCGCATCTTCGGGAGCGTCGACGAGGCGCTGCTGGCGTACCAGACCGCGGAGGTCGATCTCCTTTCCGGGGTGCGCGTGCGCTACACCGGCGAGCTGCTCGACCTGACGACGGTGTACGACGACCAGGACATCCTGCACACCGAGATCCAGGCGGTGGAGCGGCAGCTCATCTCGACCACCATCGGCCGCATCCTCTTCAACTCGGAGCTGCCGTCGGGGGTGCCGTACATCAACGGCCTGCTCAAGAAGAAGGGGCTCGGGCAGCTGGTGCAGTTCTGCTACCTGCACTTCGGCAACGAGAAGACGGTCGAGATG
>DASYQE010000226.1:0-17833 GCA_036005805.1 Candidatus Polarisedimenticolia bacterium
CACGGTGCTCGAGGGTCTGCGATCCGACGAGATCTTCGCCCTGTTCGAGCGGGCCGGCTTCGGCACCGCCGCCGAGTACGGCGAGGCGTTCCGCGACACGACGCTCCTGCGCGGGCTCGACGACGACGCCATCGATCTCGAGGGATATCTCTTCCCCGACACCTACGGCCTGCAGAAGGGGACGACCGCCCGGGCCATCGTGCAGCGCATGGTGGCCCGCTTCCGGGAGGTGCTCGGACCGGAGTGGGTGGCCGACGTGCGCGCGCGCGGGCTGACGGTCCGCCAGGCGGTGTCGATGGCCTCCCTCATCGAGAAGGAGACCGCGGTGGACGAGGAGGATCCGCTCGTCGCCTCGGTCTTCCACAACCGCCTGAAGAAGGGGATGCGCCTGCAGTGCGATCCGACCGTGATCTTCGCCCTCGCGATGCGCAACGCCTGGGACGGGAACATCCGGCGCGAGGACCTGAGGATCGACTCGCTGTACAACACCTACCGCTACGCCGGGCTGACGCCGGGGCCGATCGGCAACCCGGGAGCGGCGGCCCTGCGCGCGGCGGCGCAGCCGGCCGAGACCGAGTACCTCTACTTCGTCTCGATGAACAACGGGCGGCACGCCTTCTCCCGCACCCTCGAGGAGCACAACCAGGCGGTGTGGGAATACCAGAAGAAGCCGTTTCTCAGGCGGCTGGCCGACCGGTCGACGTCGTGACGGCGTGGAAGTTGATGGCGCGCCGGCGCACCTGGTCGTCGAGCTTCTCGGAGATGAGGCCGCGCTCGGTGATCTCGCCGTGCCGGTAGCACTCGAAATGGAAACGGCAGAAGCCGTCGTGGTACGCCTCGTCGCCGCAGCGCACCACGCCGCCCCACGAGGTCACGAACCCGCAGCGTTCCATGGGCGCGGAGTATAGACGATGAAGCCCCCGGCGATCCTCCTCGGTCTGGCGGCGATCCTCCTGCTCGGCGGCGGGCTGCTCTTCCTGAGGACGTTCGCGCGGCTGGCGAAGACGATCCGCGCCCGGGCCACGTACGGGGCGCCGTACCGCGAAGGGATGATCGCCGATCGGCTGCTCGGCTTCGTCATGACGTGGCCGCTGCCGCTCGTCGGGATGCTGTGCGCCTTCCTGGCTCTGGCGCAGGCGGCGTTCCAGCCGGTCGGCGGCGGGGACCCGGTGCGCGTCGGACGCCTCGAAGCCAAGCGCGCCTCGTGGGGAAAGACCGCGGTGAGCCTCTCGCCCGACGCCGCCTACCCGGGGACGCGCGAGCTGGAAGGAGAGATCGAAGGGTCACGCTGGGCGGTCGAGGGGGACTTCGTGGACTGGGAGCCCGGGGTGCGGTGGCTCGGCCTCGTGTCCGGACACCGCGTGCGCGCGCTGCTCGGCACGCGCGACCCTTCCGGAACATCGCCGAAATCGGCGCTGCGCGCGACGCTCGATGTCCTGCCGCGCGCCACCGACACGCTGCTGCGGTACGCGCGCTTCGTCCCGTTTCTCAAAGTACGGCGCGGCACGTCGGAATGGTATCCGCCCGCCGAAAGGCGCCTCCTCATCCTGTACGCGACCCCGGACGGTTACATCGGCGACTTCATCGCCGAAGCGAACTGAAGGGAGCCTGAAGAGGGGCCGCTCGACTTGACTCGCCTCGATTCTTGGGTAGGATAGCGCGCTCGTCACGGGGTCCGGCGCCCGGCCGGATGGGGATCAGACGCGCGCATGCTGGAAGTCTCGGACATCTCGAAGATCTACGGGACCCGCACGGTCGTCGACCGCGTGTCGTTCTCCGTGCCGAAGGGGCAGATCCTCGGCTTCCTCGGCCCCAACGGCGCGGGCAAGACGACGACCATGCGGATCATCACCGGCTACGTGCCGCCGACCTCCGGCACGGCGAAAGTGGCCGGGTTCGACGTGCAGGAGCAGCCGCTCGAGGTGAAGCGCCGGATCGGCTATCTGCCCGAGCACCCGCCCCTGTATCCCGAGATGCTGGTGCGCCCCTATCTCGAGTTCACGGCGCGCATCCGCGGCGTGCCGCGCCGGCAGCTCAAGGCGCGCACCGACCGGGCCCTGGAGCGCTGCGGCCTGCAGGCCGTCTCCGGCCGGCTCATCGGCGTCCTCTCCAAGGGGTACCAGCAGCGGGTCGGGCTGGCGCAGGCGATCCTGCACGAGCCGGACCTGCTCATCCTCGACGAGCCGACGGTCGGGCTCGACCCGACGCAGATCCGCGAGATCCGCTCGCTCATCAAGTCGTTCGCGGGCGAGCACACGGTCATCCTGTCCACCCACATCCTCGCGGAAGTCACCATGACGTGCCACCGCGTGATGATCATCAACGAGGGGCGCATCGCCGCCGAGGACACGCTCGAGGCGCTGGCGGCGCGGGGCGGCGGGGGGCGGGTGCTGGTGCGCTTCGCCCGCCCGGCCGACGGGATCGCGGCGGCGCTGAAGGCGCTGCCGGGGATCGCCTCGGTCGAAACGCAGGACGCGCAGGACGGCGGTCTCGTCGTCTCGCAGCGCCCCGGGCAGGACGCGCGCGAGGAGATCGCCGCGCTCGCGGTCGGGCGCGGCTGGGGCCTGCTGGAGATGCGGCCGATCACCCGGAGCCTCGAGGAGATCTTCATCGACATCATCCGCGGCGAGACGGTCGGCGGAGCGGCGCCGGAGGTCCAGCCTTCGGCCGCGCCCGCCGCCCCGGGGAACGGGGGAGGGGCGGCATGAGGAACGTCCTGGCGATCGCGGGACGCGAGGTGCGCACCTACTTCACTTCGCCTCTGGCCTACGTCGTCATCGGCGTCTTCCTGCTCCTGTCCGGCTACATCTTCTGGGCGTCGCTGGTGCGTTTCTCCGAGCTGTGCCTGCGCTTCGCCAGCAACCCGTATTTCTCGTCGCAGCTCAACGTCAACGACATGGTGGTGCGGCCGCTGTTCGGGACGATGGGCATCATCTTCCTGCTGCTGCTGCCGGTCGTGACCATGCGGCTGCTGGCCGAGGAGCGCAGGGCCGGCACCGCCGAGCTGCTGTTCACGTCCCCGGTCACCAGCGCCCAGGTGGTCCTCGGCAAGTACTTCGGCGCCGCCTGCCTGCTGCTGGTGATGATCGGCGTGACGCTGACCTACCCGATTCTCATTTCGAACAGCGGCGCCGCCCCCGACATGAAGCCGACCTTCGTCGGCTACCTGGGCGTGCTGCTGATGGGTCTGGCGCTGCTGGCCATCGGCCTGTTCTTCTCGTCCCTCACCGACAACCAGGTCGTCGCCGCGGTCAGCGCCTTCGGCGCTTTCCTGATGCTGTGGGTCATCGACTGGATGTCCTCGTCGGCGACGGTGACGCTGGCGGCCCTGATGAACAGTCTGTCGCTCGGGTTGTGGGAGAAGGCGGGCCTGGGCACCGGCGGGCCGACGCTCGGCGACCTGCTCGGATCCCTGTCGATCATCGGCCACCTGAACGACTTCCGGAAGGGCCTCCTCGACGCCCAGCACGTCATCTTCTACGTCAGCGTCATCTTCATGGCCCTGTTCGTCACCCAGCGCGTCCTCGAGTCGCGCCGCTGGCGCTGAGGGAGAGCGAAGGCGCATGCGCATCTTGAGGGACTGGGGCCTGGGGCTGGGGGCGCTCGTCGCCGTCATCGGCCTGGTGCTGCAGAGCGTCGCGCCGGAGCGCCGCACCTGGACCCTGTCGATCACCGCGTTCGGCCTGGCGCTCTTCGCCGCCGGCGTGGCGCTCAACGCCAGGGCGATCGGCGCGGCGCTGCGCGGCCGGCGGGCGCGGGCGGCCTCGGCCAGCGTCGGCTACACGCTGACGGTCCTGGCGGTGGTCGTGCTGATCAACTTCCTCGCGGCGCGGCACACGTTCTTCCGCAAGGACCTCACCGAGAATCGCGATTTCTCGCTGAGCGAGCAGACCGAGAAGATCCTCGAAGGGCTGCCGCGCGAGGTGTCGGTCACGTCGTTCTCGCGCGAGGGGGATCCCGGGCGGCAGAAGGTCCAGGACCTGCTCGAGGAATACACCCACCGCACCCGCAGGCTGACGGTCCGCTACGTCGATCCGGACAAGAACCCCGCCGAGGTGCGGCGCTACAACGTCAGCGAGCTCGGCACCCTGGTGATCGAGAGCGGCAAGCAGGAGCAGCGGGTGACCGCGGGGGACGAGGAGTCGATCACCAACGCCATCATCAAGGTGACGAGCGATCGCGAGCGGGTGGTCTACGGCACCACCGGGCATGGCGAGCACGACCTCAACGACACCGATCGCGGCGGGTTGTCCGACTTGAAGTCGGCCCTCGAGAAGCAGAACTACGTGGTCAAGCCGCTGCAGCTCAACGCCGGCGTGCCGGCCGACGCCTCGGTCGTCATCGTGGACGGGCCGCAGAAGCCGTTCCTCGAGGGCGAAGCGAAGATGATCTCCGACTGGGTCGACAAGGGCGGGCGGCTCCTGCTCATGCAGGACCCCGGCACCGATCCGGGGCTCGACGCGCTGCTCGCCTCCTTCGGCGCGGCGGTCCGCAAGGACGTCGTCATCGACAAGGTGTCGCAGCTGTTCGGCGGCGACGCGCGCATCCCGATGGTGCCGGCCGACGGCTACGATCGCAGCCACCCGATCACCAAGACCTTCGACTACCAGACGATCTACCCGATGGCGTCGTCGATCGACATCAAGGAGCCCTCGCCCGCGGGCGTGACCGCGGTGAAGCTGGCGCGCACCTCCGAGATGTCGTGGGGTGAGGCGAGCGAGGAGGAGTTCCGGAGCGGCCACATCCAGCTCGACGACAAGGACACGCGCGGGCCGATCACCCTCGCCGCCGCCTTCGAGAAGAAGTCGGATGCGGCGCCCGACCCGGCCCCGGCCGCGACCGGCGGCCAGCCGCCGAAACCGGCAGGCCCCGAGGCGCGCCTCGTCCTGTTCGGCGACGGCGACTTCGCCAGCAACAACTACTTCAACGCCGGCGGCAACGGCGACCTGGCCCTCAGCGCGGTCGCCTGGCTCGCGGAGCAGGGCGAGCTGATGTCGATCCGGGCGAAGACCGGAACGCCGCGCATCGCCATCCTCTCCCCGGCGCAGGTCTTCTACTACTTCTGGACCATCGTGGCGATCGCTCCCATCCTGATCGCCACGGTCGGCGTCGGCATCTGGTGGCGCCGCAAGCGCCTCTGAGGCCGCGGCGCGTGCGCGGAACCGGCTCGTGAAGGTCAGGCCCGGCCCCATGGCCGCCGTCGTCCTCCTCGCCGTCTTCGGCGGGTACGCCTGGTTCAAGGACTACCGCGGCGCCGACGCGCGCCAGAAGGCCGAGGACTCCAAGGACAAGCTCTTCCGCTTCGAGCGCGCCGATCTCAAGGCCATCACGCTGACCGGGAAGAACGGCACCCTGCGCCTCGAGAAGAACGGGGAGGAGTGGGCCATCCGCCAGCCGATCGAGGCGCCGGCCGAGAAGGATGCCGTCGAGGGCGTCGTGTCCTCGCTGGAGATGGCGAAGATCGAGCGCCGGCTCGGGAAGGGCGAGGATCTCAAGACCTATGCTCTCGATCCGCCGCAGGCGACCGTCGCGGTCGAGACGACGGGCGGCCCGCCGCAGAGCATCGCCCTCGGCGACCAGGCGCCGATGGGCGGCAACTGGTTCGCGCTCGTGAGCGACAAGGACGCAAAGGAGGTCGCCGTGGTCAACGCCGCCACGGGCGACCTCGCCACGAAGGATCTGCTGTCGCTGCGCGACAAATCGCTCTTGACCTTCGACCCGTGGAAGGTGATCGGCTTGACGATCGAGCGGGGCAAGGAGACGATCACGCTGCAGAAGCCGGCCGACGGCTGGAAGCTGGCCCAGCCGGTCGAGGCGCCGGCCGACGGGCCCGCCATCACGGACCTGCTCTCGGCGCTCGAGCGGGCGCGCGCCACGAAGTTCGTGGTGGAGAAGGCGACCGACGCCGATCTCAAGGCGCACGGGTTCGTTCCGCCGGCGGCGCGCGTCACCCTCCTGCAGGAGGGCTGGGACACCGCCAAGACCATCGAGTTCGGCGCCGAGGAGGCCGGGGCGCGCCAGGCGCGCACCGTCGGCAAGGACGGGATCGTCGCGCTCCTCCCGGAGTTCTGGTCGAAGCTCACGGCTCCTGCCGGCGATCTGCGGCGCAAGGACGTGCTCGGCGTGGGACAGTACCGCGTCCGCTCGCTGACCGCGTCGCGCGATGGCGGACCGGCGCTGGTCCTGACCAAGGGGGCGGAGAACGTCTGGAACGCCACCGGGCTGGCGACCGGCCCGGTGAAGTACGACTCGGTCGATCTGCTGCTGCGCCGCCTGTCGGACGTCAAGGCGGTCGCGTTCGAGGACCACCCGACCGAGGCGCAGAAGAACGCCTTCGCCGGGAAGCCGCCGCTCGACCTGACGCTCGAGGAGGAGCCCGACACCGAGAAGGGCACGCCGCGGCGCCAGCACCTGGCCTTCTCGCCGGTGGGCAAGGCCGCGCGGGTCACCGTGCGCGATTTCGCCTGGGGCCCGCTCTTCATCGTGGACGGCGGCAACGTCGCGCAGGTCCACCAGAGCCTCGAGGACATCGCCAGGGAAGCGACCGAGGCGGCGGCCAAGCCGGCGGAGACGCCGGCGACGAAAACACCGGCGGAGACGCCGGCGACCACGACGCCGCCCGCGACATCGCCGCCCTCGTCCGCTCCGGCTTCTGAAGCCAAGCCGGGCGGGAACGCGCCCGCGCCGGCGGCGTCCCCGCACTAGTCGGGGCGCCTAGCGTTTCTTCTTTTCGCCCGGCTGGGAATCGCCGGGGCCGCCGGGCGCCGGCGGGCAATCGAGCGCCGGCCGGACGGCGCCGTTGGATCCGACGTGCGGCACGCCCGTGCCGCAGGCGTCGCGCGCCCGCACCACGTAGAACCAGGCCCTTCCGGGGAGGGGCACCTGCGTTTCGCCCGCGGTGGTCGAGGCCACGCCCGCGGCCAGGCAGGTCGCGGACGTCACGAAGTCCGACGCCTTGGTGGATCGGATCACGTCGTAGGTCATGGACGCGGCGAGGCCGCCGGTCGCGGGAGCCGTCCAGTCGAGGCGCGTCGTCGCGCCGCCGGCGACCGGGTCGTCCCCCAGCACCAGGTCGGTGGCTTCGCCCGGAAGGGTCCACGCGGCCGGGTCGGCGGAGGCGCAGTCGCAGGTGTTTCCGAACCCGTCGGCGTCCAGGTCGAACTGCGATGGATTGAACGCCAAAGGGCACGTGTCGAGGAAATCCATCACCCCGTCGTCGTCGGCATCGGCGTTCGAGGTGCCGGTCGAGAAGGGGGCCGGCAGGGGGCCGAACGGCAGGACCCCGGCCCAGTTGGACGCGATGAGCTCAGGGCGGAACAGGAAGGCGCGCGCGCCCATGGCGGTGCCGTTCGTCCCGGCGGTGTACTCGGGCGTCCCCGGGGTCAGCGCGTAGTCGAGGGCGGCCCGGTTCCGCCAGCTGATCGCGGCCGGCCGGGTCACCGTGCCGATGGCGGTGCAGACGCCCAGGACGGCGCCGCCTCCCTCCACCGGATTGCCGGTCAGGAGGCTCATGGCGTTGCCGATGCGCTCCGCGACGTTGGCGGCGGTGGTGCAGTCGACCATGCGGTCGTCGCGCTTGTAGGCGGCGAGGAGGTCGGAGATCCTCCAGGTGACCGGCGCCGCCGGCCCGACGTTCGAGAAGTCGAAGGTGCGCGCGGTCCCGAACAGCCCCGTCGCCCGGTTGTCGTGGGTCACGTGCGAGATGGTGCCGCTGAAGTCGGCGACCGCCTGCCCATTGAAGCGGCTGTTGTCCATGGCGGTGCGGATCTGCCCGCCGGAGTTCTCGCTCTGCTTTCCGAAGATCAGGTCGGACGCGACGACGTCGAAGCGGCCGTTGTTCCCGAGCCCGCGATACCACGCCATGCCGGTGCGCCCGCAGCGGTCGGCGCTGCTGGTGCACACCGGGGCCGCCGCCACGTCCTCATCGATCCCCACGTAGGTGCCGTGGGCGCGGATGGGATTGTCCACGCCGGTCCCGCCGGAGGGATTGTCCAGGCCGAAGTTCTTGACCACGTTGCCGAACCAGCGGCCGCCGCGCCCGCCCGCGACCCGGAAGTGCGAGATGTAGTTGCCGGTGACGCCGACGTGCACGCAGTTCGCGTAGTTGACGAGGCCGGACCGGTCGTCCTCGCAGTTGATGCCCGTGCCGCTGCCGTTGGTCAGCCAGTTGTACGACACGTCGCTGCCGTCGTTGGTGGCCGACCCGCTGAGCCAGATGCAGTGGCCGCTCGAATGGTCCGCGTTGGACATGTCGTAGCAGACGTTGCGGCGCACCTCGCAGTCGCGGCAGGAATTCAGCTCGATGGCCGCGCAGCCGCGGCTCGCTCCGACGACGCAGCCGCCGAAGACGAGGTTGTCGTCCACCTTGATGTCGTGCGCCTGGAAACCGGCCCAGTTCTCGAAGTCGAAGTTCCCCGCGTCGTTGACCTGGAAGGCGCACTCCTTGGTGCCCCAGGCGACGTTGTTGCGGATGGTGACGTTGGCCGCCGGCGTGTCCACCACCCCGTTCTCGATGCGTTTGTGCTGGTGCACCCCGAGCTGGCAGTAGTTGTCGCTCACGCCCGGCGGCTGCTCGCTGTCGTGGAAGGCGTTCCAGGCGATCAGGTTGTTCTTGATGCCGCGCAGGATGACGCCGTAATCCGAGCGGAAGCCGTGCAGGTTGTTGCCGATGAAATCGGGCACGAACTGGTCGGCGGATCGGACCGAGAAGTTGGCGGCCGACATGCCGATGTTGTTCCCCTCCGCGCCGAATCCCGACAGGTTCATGTACTGCACGATGGGGAACGGATCGGAGCCGCTGCAGCCGCCCCCGTTGCACTGCGTGGTGTTGTCGCCGCGATCCACGAAGCGCCAGCCCAGGTTGCCCGCCGACTGATCGATGGTGCCGTCGTCGACGATCTCGAAGGTGTCGCCCATCCGCGGATCGGGGCCGTCGGCGCAGGTCCCGAGCAAGAGACCGAGACAGCACGCATGCGGCACGCCGGGGCCGGTGCAGGCGTCGTTGCCCGCGGTGATGGCCGGCGTCGCGTGGTGCCCGGCGGTGCCCGGGCCCGGCGGGCTGCCTCCGGACACGCGCGGCGTGAGCCGCTCCCCGAGGCTGAGGCCGTCGGCGAGATGCGAGCACAGCGTCAGGCCCAGCGGAGAGACGGCGGCGATCTCGAAGTGGCGGTTCAGGAGGGGGCCGGACGTGAAGATGACGCGACGCCCGACCTTCGCCTGCTCCAGGCCGTCCGCGGGCGTGATGGTCCACTCGCGCCCGACCGGCGTGGCGTTGCCGCAGGGGGAGTCGTCATCGTCCGCGGCCTCGACGGCCGCGATGGAGGTCGGGAAAGTCGAGCCGCGGAGATCCAGCAGGCACCCCTGGGCGTAGGCGAAGACCCCCGCACCCGCCCGGGTGTCGAAGCGCAGGCGATCCGAGGCGCGCAGGACGATCGAGCCGCTGGACCAGCAGGCGAGATCGTCCCCGCTGGCCGTGGTGACGACGAGGTTGCGGTAGCCGAGCGGGTCCCGCTGGGCCGAGTCGTGATCGAAGGTCAGCGTGCCGAAGACGCTGCCGCGCCCCGAGATGGTCGTGGCCTGGTCGACGAGCATCGTGGCGCCCGCGTTGATGACCCAGTCTTCTCCGGCCGAGTCGGGAGGCGCGGTGCAGCCGGCGCCGCTCGTCCAGCTGTCGACGGAGCTGAAGAGGCAGGTGCGTCCCGTGCAGTCCGGGGCGGACTTGCACTGAGCCCCGGCGAGCGAGGGAAAGAGCAGCAGGAGGGCGGCCGCGAAAGCACGGCCGATCCGGCCGCGGACAGGGCTCACCGATGTGGAGACGGTCATGGCGACGGTGACGGGTGACCTCGGCGCATGCGGGCCTCAGGGAAAAGACACGCGGCGAAATCGCTGTAATAGTGTCCCGGAACAGGGGTCGGTGCAAGGACGGAAAGCGACCGGAAATCGCTGCGGAGACAGTCTTTTCCGCTTATCGGCGGGGCGAGGCGGGGGGGGGTGTCAGTTCCTTGAGAACGATGTCGAGATTGAAACGGGCGGTGCCGTTTGCGGGATCGAGTTCGAGCGCCAGGCGCAGCTCCCGCTCGGCGGTCGCCAGGTCCCCGCGCCGGCGGGCCACGACCCCGAGATTGGCATGCGCCGCCGCCAGCCACGGGGCATCGTGGACGGCGCCGCGGAACGCCTGTTCGGCCGCGCCGGTGTCGCCGGCCTGCAGCAGGAGCGTTCCCAGGTTGTTCCGGGCGACGGCGTCGCCGGGATCGAGCCGCAACGCCTGCTCCAGCGCCGCCCGGGCCTGGTCGGTGTCTCCGGCGCGCAGCCACGAGGTCCCGAGCGCGCCCCACGCCGCGGCCAGCGCCGCATCGGTCCGCACCGCCTGCTCGAACGCCACCGCCGCCGGCGCCTCCAGCCCCGCTTCGCGATAGGCGAGGCCGAGAAGGTAGTGGGCGTTGGCGCTCTGGGGCGACGCGGCGGCGGCGTGCGCCAGGACACCGGCCGCCTCCGCCGGCCGCCCGGCGAGCAGCAGCTCGACGCCGGCGGCCAGGGCCGGCTCGCGCAGCGCCATCAGGTCGGCGTCGCGCAGCCCGGCGACGGCCTGCAGCCGCTCCTGCCGGCGCGCCATGCCGCGATCGAGCGCCGCGAGGAAGTCGGGATCCCGCGCGGCGTCGGACGGGGCGAGGAAGTTCCGCACCGGCTCGCGCGTGATCGGCAGCGACACGAGCCCGGCCCGGCCCCGGTCGCGGAACAGGACGAGCGGAGCGCGCCACTCGAGCGTCAGCCGATCGTCCGTGTGCGGCGGCGCGTCGCCGGCGAAGGCGGCGAGGGAGCGCGGGCCGGCGACGAATCGCGTCAGCAGGGAGACCGGCCCGGATGCGGCTCCGGCGCCGAGGTCTTGCCAAACCTCCGCGGGCGCGCGCGCGAGCGCCGCGGGGGCGATGCCTTGATCCCCGAGCCCGCCGACCAGGAAGAGATCGCCGCCGCCGGCCGACTCCTCCCACAGCGTCGCGTCGGGAAAGACCTCCAGGAACGATCGCACCAGGCCCCGCAGATCCTCGGGAAGGATGCGGTACGCCTGCACCCACTGTCCCATCACGCCGCCTCTCCGCAGCCGGGCGCGGGCCAGGCGATAGAACTCGCGCGTGAACAGGTTGGCGACTCCGGCCACCCACGGGTTCGAGGGCTGCGAGACGATGACGTCGTAGCGCTCGTCACGCGCCAGGAGCCAGGCGCGGGCGTCGTCCACGACGAGCCGCACGCGCCGATCGTCGAGGGCGCCGTGATTCGCCTGCTCGAAGCGGCGCGCCGCCTGCGGGACGCCGCGCGCGATCTCGAGGACGCGGATGCTCTCCACCGGATGCCGCTCGACGGCGCCGAGGCTGACGCCGCTCGCGAGACCGATGACCAGGGCGTCGCGCGCGTCCGGATGGAGGAGAAGCGGAAGGTGACCGGCCAAAAGCTGCGTCGGCATGTCGGCGCCCGTGGACGCGTCGGTCTTGCCGTTGATCTGGAGCGACAAGGTTCCTCCGGGAGATTCGCGCACCGTCGTCAGGCCGTCGCCGTCCTCGCGCTCGAAGACGAGGCGGCCGCGGCGCGCCACCGCCTGCTGCAGCGCCTCGCGCGCCCCCGCCCGGGGACCGCCGAACGCCGCCCGGTACAGCGGCCCGTAGAGAAAACCTCCCGCCGACATCAGCCCGGAGTTCCACCCGGGCAGGAGCAGCAGGAGAAGCGGAGCCGCGAAGAGCGCGAACGTCCGTCCGCGCGCCCGCGCCGCGATCGCGAGCCCGATGGAAAGGACCAGGATCGCCGCGGCCGCGAGAGTGCGGCGGGCGCCGAGCCAGGGCACCAGGAGGAACCCGGCCAGGAGAAACCCGAAGACGGTGCCCCAGGCGGAGGCGGCATAGATGGTCGCGGCCGCCTGCGCAGGATGACGGTGGCGCCGTTCTTCACGCAGCGCCCCGATGAAGAGGGGGACCGCTGCCCCCTGCGCCAGCGCCGGCAGGAGCAACAGCGCCGCCGCCGCGAGGAACTGCAGCGCCAGCGCCCGCAGCGGATGGTCCTCGAAGATCCGGCTCAGGCTCACGCCGAGGGCGGGAAGGGACCCGAGCAAAGGCAGCACGAGCAGGCCCGTGACACCGCTCACCCAGGCGGCGCCTGCCGCCAGGCCGCGCGAAGGCGGCGCGAACACGTCACGCCCGCACGCGGGGGCGCGGGCATCGAGCCTCGTCCGCAGCCAGGCGGCGACGAGCGGTCCGATCCCGAGCCCGACGAGAGTCGCCGACAGGGTCAGACCGAGCGCGTAGATGGAGGAGCCGAACGCCAGCGTCATGGCGCGGGTCCAGCCGAACTGCATCAGCGCCCCGGCCACGCCGGCCGCGAAGGCGGCGCCGGTCAGCTCCACGGACGCGGCGGTGGGCCGCGCGTCCTCGCGCGGCGGGCTCGTCGGGGCCGTGGCGGTGTTGCGCCGGGAGGAGACGAAGGCGAGCGCGGCGGCGGCCGCGTTCATCAGGGCCGCGGTGAAAAAAGTCCGCTGCGTCCCGAAGAGCGGCAGCAGAGCGAACGAGCCGAGCAGCGCCCCGAAAGCACCGGCCAGGGTGTTGACGCCGTAGAGCAGCGCTGGGCCTATGCGCATCGCGCCCGGCGGCAGAGCGCGCACCAGGATCGGAAAGGTCGCCCCCATCGCCCAGGTGCCGGGAAGAAGAACCAGCAGCGCGGCGAAGAGCCGCAGCGCTTCGAGCGGCGCGCCGTCGGAAACCGACGGCCCCGCCTTCTCGATGAGGCCGGCCGCCGCCCGCACCAGCCACGGAGCCGCAACACCCCACAGCGCGATGACCGTCTCCAGGCGGGCATAGGCGCGCAGCGGCGCCGTCCGGCGCCAGCGCCCGCCGGCCCAGGCGGCGCCGGCGCCAAGGCCGAACAGGTAGGTGCCGAGGACGATCGCCTGCGACGGGAGCGAGCCGCCGAGCACCTGGCCCAGGGCCCGCGACCAGGCCACTTCGTGCGCCAGCCCGGCGGCGCCCGAAAGGGCGAAGAGGAACAGCAGGAGGATCAGGGGCTGGCGCTCTTGTCGCCCTTCTTCGTGGACGTGGTCTTCTTCGGAGGCGGCGGGGAGGTGGGTCGGTAGAGGATCGCCCGCACCAGCCGCTCCTCGGGCCAGGTCGCGTCCTTCGTGTCGGGGAGGATGAGGGGGAACTCGTGTGGCTGGCCCTCGACCGTCGCCGTGAAGCGGGGCGGGAAAAGGCCGTCCCCGCCGTAAAGACCCGTGGCCGGGTACTCGCGGACCTTGCCGTCGCGCCAGGTGATGCGCACCAGCGCGACGTGTCCTCCCTCGGGATAGGTCACGTCGATCTGGCGGACCTGCTGCATGCTGATCTTCCTGTAATCGGCGAGGCGCAGGCAGGAGCACTCCTTGCGCTTGTGGATCACCTCGATCCGTTCCCCGGTCGGGCTCTCGCTGCGCGGCGCGGCCTTGTGCTTGTAGATGGTCTGGAAGGACGCGAAGCGCAGGTCGAAGACTTCGAGCGTGCGTTCTCCCCGGGCTTCCGAGACGACCGTCACGAGCGGCCCCTTCTTCGCGAAGGCGCGCGCCGGCTCCGCCCCGAGCGTGAGCAGCGCCGCGCATGCGAAAGCCGCGACGCCGGCGGCCCCAGCGGCCGATCGCGGGCGCTCAGTCGCGGAAGATCTGGATGTTGACGAGGCTCGATTTGAGGACATAGATGCGGCGGTTGTTGTCCTCGGGGTCGGCGGGGATGAGGTAGAAGCCGGTGTGGTCGGGCGTGTAGTCGCGGGTGAAACCGCAAATCCGCTCGCCGTCGAAGAACTCGGCGACGGTCTTGACGTAGGTCCCCTCGGCGGGCCGGTTGGCGTTCCCTTCGGGGAAGCCGTGCGGACGGCCGAGATGCTTGTCCTTCCGGCCCCAGGTCTTCACCTGGAACAGGGCCTTGAGGTCCTCGAGCCGGATCTGCACCGAGGCGATGATGCCGGCGCGGCGCTTTTCGAGGTGGAAGGATTCGCGACCCGGATCGAAGTCGCGCGAGAAACCCTTGGAGATCTGCCCGTCCTTGAAGTGCGCCACCAGGCGCACGCGGTCCGGGCGGGAAGACGTGTTCGGAATCGCTGTGCCGGGGGAAGCGGGCTCGGGCGGCGAAGGCTCGGGCAACTTCGGCTCCGTGCGCCGGGGGGCGGCGGCCGAGTGCGGTTCAGTACCCCAGTTCGGGGAAGTAGACCCTGATGATGACCTTCAGGACCAGCAGGGCGGCCACCGGCACGCCGACGAGCAGGAACACCTGGAAGAGGGCCATCCCTGCCGAGAGCGGATGCTCCGGCTCGAGGGGCGGCCGCCCCCCAGGACCCCTGCTCTTGGTCTCGGTTTTCGCCACGTCCGACCTCCTGAAGATCCAGCGGCGGCGGACTTTATCACAGGTCGGAAGGAGGCCCTCGTGCGGGGCCCGGGTGGCGTGCCCCCGGCCAGGTTCCCGTCCGCGGCCCCCGGCGGGGCATCTGGTGGTAGAGTCAGAGGTCCCGGGAGACAGGAAGGGGGATGACCATCGAGGAAGCACTCCGCCGGGAGAGCCTCCGGGCGTTGCGCCTGGAGCCCCCGGTGACCGTCCCCTCCGGCACACCGCTCGGCCAGGGGCTGAGGGCGATGCGCGAAGCGGGCGGAGCCGCCCTCCTGATCCTGCAGGAAGGCCGGACCATCGGCATCTTCACCGAGCGGGACGTCCTGAACAAGCTCTTCCCCGGGTGCGTGGACGAGAGCCTGCCGATCGACCGCTTCATGACGCCCGATCCGGCCGGCCTGACGCTCGACGCCACCCTGGGCGATGCGGTGCGGCTGATGACCGAGCACGGCTACCGCAACGTGCCGCTCAGGGACGGGGATGGGAAGAGCGCCGGGCTGGTCTCGGCGCGTGACGTGGTGCAGTACGTGGCGGAGCATTTCCCCACCGAGGTGGCGAACCTGCCTCCGGGGTTGAACCAGAGCTTCTCCACCAAGGAAGGGGCCTGAGCGAGAAAGCGCCGAAACGCGGCGCGGCAAGGAGCAGGAGCGTGACGACGGGGACACAGATCGAGCCGGCCCGGCCGGCGATCCAGGAGCTGGACGAGGTCGTCATCCGGTTCGCCGGCGATTCCGGCGACGGGATGCAGCTCACCGGATCGCAGTTCGCAGACACGACCGCGCTGTTCGGGAACGACCTCGCGACGCTGCCCGACTACCCCGCGGAAATCCGCGCGCCTGCCGGCACGCTCGCCGGGGTGAGCGGCTATCAGATCAACTTCTCCTCGCATGACATCCGCACCCCCGGCGATCAGCCGAACGTGCTGGTGGCGATGAACCCGGCGGCGCTTCGCACCAACATCGACGACCTCGAGGAGGGCGGCATCCTCATCGTGGACGCCGACGCGTTCACCGACGGCAATCTCAACAAGGCCGGGTACAAGGCGAATCCGCTCCGCGACGGGAGCCTCGGCCGGTTCCGGATGTTCGAGATCCCGCTGACGTCCCTGACCCTCAAGGCGGTGTCGGAGACGGGCCTGGGCGGCCGCCACGCCGCCCGCTGCAAGAACTTCTTCGCCCTGGGGCTGGTCTTCTGGATGTACGAGCGTCCGGTCGATCACACGCGCGCCTGGATCGAGAAGAAGTTCAAGACCAACGAGCAGATCCTCAAGGCGAACACCCTGGCGCTGCAGGCCGGCTACAACTACGCCGACACCGTCGAGGTGTTCACGACCCACTACCGCGTCAAGAAGGCGGTGCTGCCGGCGGGGACCTACAAGAGCATGACCGGGAACGAAGCGACGGCGAACGGCTTCATCGCCGCGGCGCTCCTGTCGGGGCGACCCCTCTTCTACGGCTCGTATCCGATCACCCCGGCGAGCGACATCCTGCACGAGCTGGCGCGCCACAAGAACTACCCGGTGAAGACCTTCCAGGCGGAGGACGAGATCAGCGCCGTCGGCGCCGCCATCGGGGCGGCCTACGGCGGCGCGCTCGGCCTCACCGGCACCAGCGGTCCCGGAGTCGCGCTCAAGGGCGAGGCGATCGGGCTGGCGGTCATGACCGAGCTGCCGCTCGTCATCGCCAACATCCAGCGCGGCGGCCCGAGCACCGGGCTGCCGACCAAGACCGAGCAGGCCGATCTCTTCCAGGCGGTCCTCGGTCGCAACGGCGAGTGCCCCGTGGCGGTGGTCGCGCCCGCGACGCCGGCGGAATGCTTCTACATGGCGATCGAGGCGTTCCGCATCGCCACCCGCTTCATGACGCCGGTCTTCTACCTGTCGGACGGCTACCTCGCCAACGGCTCGGAGCCGTTCCGCATCCCGGATGTCGAGAGCCTGCCGCGCTTCGACGTGACGTTCCGCACCAGGGCGGAGGGCTTCCAGCCGTACGCGCGCGACCCCGAGACGCTCGCCCGGCCGTGGGCCATCCCCGGCACGCCCGGCCTCGAGCACCGCATCGGCGGGCTCGAGAAGGAGGACGTGACCGGCAACGTCTCTTACGACCCGCTGAACCACGAGAAGATGGTGCGCCTGCGCGCCGAGAAGATCGCCCGCATCGCCGACTTCATCCCCGAGGTGGAGGTGAACGGCCCGCCGAGCGGCCGGGTGCTCGTCGTCGGCTGGGGCGGGACGCACGGCGCCATCACCTCGGCGGTCGAGACGGCGCAGCGACAGGGGAAAGCGGTGTCCTCGATCCACCTGCGCTATCTCAACCCGTTCCCGAGGAACCTGGAGGACGTGCTGCGACGTTTCGAGAAGGTGCTGGTGGCGGAGCTGAATCTCGGCCAGCTCCGGGCCCTCCTGCGCGCCCGCTTCCTCGTCGATGCGCAGGGGCTCAACAAGGTGCAGGGGAAGCCGTTCAAGGTGTCGGAGATCGTCGCCGCCATCGACCGGCTGCTGGGAGAGGCGCGATGAGCGATACGACGAACGTCAAGCCGAAGCTGACCAAGGCCGACTTCTCCAGCGACCAGACGGTGCGCTGGTGCCCCGGCTGCGGCGACTACTCGATCCTGGCGCAGACCCAGAAGATGATGCCGTCGCTCGACATCCCGAAGGAGAACATCGTCTTCATCTCCGGCATCGGCTGCTCCAGCCGCTTCCCGTACTACATGAACACCTACGGGGTGCACGGCATCCACGGGCGCGCTCCGGCGATCGCCACGGGCATCGCCACGGCGCGTCCCGACCTCGACGTGTGGGTCGTCACCGGAGACGGCGACGGGCTGTCGATCGGCGGCAACCACCTGATCCATGCCCTGCGGCGCAACGTCAACCTGACGATCCTGCTGTTCAACAACCGCATCTACGGGCTGACCAAGGGCCAGTACTCACCGACGTCGGAGATCGGCAAGGTCACCAAGTCGACCCCGTTCGGCTCCGTCGACCCGCCGTTCAACCCGTTAGCGGTGGCGCTGGGGGCCGAGGCCAGCTTCGTCGCCCGCACCCACGACCTCGACCGCAAGCACATGATGGAGGTCTTCCGCCAGGCCCACGCCCACCGGGGCGCGGCCTTCGTCGAGATCTTCCAGAACTGCAACGTCTTCAACGACCACGCCTTCGAGGCCGTCACCGGCAAGCAGCACCGCACCGACATGGTGATCCCGCTCGAGCACGGCCAGCCGATCCGCTTCGGAGCCGATCGCGAGAAGGGCGTCGTGATGGGGGGCGACGGCCAGCTGCGCGTGGTCTCGGTGGCCGATGTCGGCGAGGAGAACATCCTCGTCCACGATGCGCACCGCGAAGATCCGAGTCTGGCGTTCGCGCTGGCACGCCTGTCGCACGACGACCACTCGCCGACACCGGTGGGCGTGTTCCGCGCCGTCGAGCGGGCTGACTACGGCACCGC
>DASYQE010000227.1:0-4481 GCA_036005805.1 Candidatus Polarisedimenticolia bacterium
CAGGCAACGCCGTCGTCCGCCGGGGCATCGTTCCCCCCGCCTCGCTCCGACACGCCCGGCACGGAGACGCCCGAGGCGGATCTGGCTTACCGGGCGCGGCTGCTCGACCGGCATCTGCGGCGGCTGTCGCGCCGGCGCAACACGGTGGAATGGCGCGTGGCACGGCTGCTCGAACGCCTGGGCCACGGCTCCGGATACCTCGATCTCGGGTTCGCGCGTCTGTCCGACTATGCGCGGGAGCGCCTGGGTCTGACGGCGCGACGGGTGCAGACGCTCTTGGGGCTGGCGCGCCGCCTCGGGCCGCTGCCGCGCGTGGCGGCAGCCTACGAGTCCGGGGTCCTGTCGCAGTCGCAGGCGGCGCTCGTCGCCAGGGTGGCTGTTGCCTCCGACCAGGAGCGGTGGATCCTGCGAGCGAAGTCGCTCACGGTCCGGCGGCTGACACAGGAGGTCCTGGAGGCGCTGACGCAACAGGAGGGTGGGGTGCGGGCCGAGGTGGGCGGTTTTCCCGACGACGGGGCGATCGCCATGGCCTGTGACGAGGAAGACGCGGGCGAGACGGTGGCGTGGAGCGGACCGGCCAGGTTGCGCCCCCTGTGGGATGAGGCCCTCGAGCTGGCGCGCCGCAGCGGTGGTGTGGACGAGCCGACGCATGGCTGCGTGGAGTTCATCGCCGCCGATTTCCTCGCCGGCGCGCCGGATGGGCCGCGCGTCCCCGCGGCCTGTCCAGTGGAAGGGAAGCAAGGAGGTCTCGACGCAGCCCAGCCGGACGGGACCGACCTGTTCGAGGCGATTCTCGACGCCATCGAACCGAAGACCCCGCGCGGAGCGGACGCCGACCGGCTGGAGGCGTCACTGCCGGACGCCGTCATCGAAGGGCTGAACGACACGCCGCGCCTGATCGACCTTCGGCTGCGCCGGCTCGTGGCCTTGCGGCAGAATCTCGCCTGGCACCAGGGCCGGCTGCTGCGCGTCATGGCGGCGCGGCGGCTGTACCGCCACCTCGGCTTTCTTTCTTTCAGCCGGTACTGTCAGGAGCGGGCCGGCGTGGGGGCGCGGCGCGCCTGGCAGCTCATCGCGCTGGACCGCCGGCTCGTGTCGCTGCCACGGCTCGCGGCGGCCTACCGCACCGGCGAGCTGTCCTGGGTGCGCGCGTCGGCCATCGCGGGTCTTGCGACCGAAGCGACGGAAGCGGACTGGATTCGGGTGGCGCGATCGGTGACCGTACGCCGGCTGCGCGCGGAGGTCGGGCTCGCGATGGCCGTCCAGGGTGGGCGCCCGCCCGGGCTTGCCTCCGACGGCCGTGTGCAATTGTCTGCGCCACGCGCGGCGGGGGCCGGCGCCGAGACCGCCAACTCAGGCGGTCAACACAGAGTCCAGATCCGTTTCTGGGCGCCCCTCGAGGTCGCGTCGCTGTGGCGGCAGGCCGTCGCGGCGAGCCGCATGGTGCTTTTGCGCGAGCGAGGAGCGGCCGAGGCCGGTCCGGCGGAATGGGAATGCGTCGAGCTTATCCTGAAGGCGTTCGTCGCGGCCTGGAGCGTGCGGAAGACGGCGGCTTGGCAGCGCCGTTACCGCATCTTCGAGCGGGACGGCTGGCGCTGCCGGGTGCCGGGCTGCTCGTCGCGCGCCAATCTCCAGGTCCATCACGTCGTGTTCCGCTCGCAGGGCGGCGGCGAGGACGACGGCAATCTGGTCACGCTCTGCGCCGCGCACCATCTGCGCGGCATCCACCAGGGCCGGCTGCGCTGCCACGCCCTGCCGGACGGCCTGCTGGCGTGGGAGTTCGCGCCGGATCCCTTCGACGGGCCGCTGGTCCGCTACGTCGAAGACGTTCACTGGGAAGCCGCACAAGGAGCCGAGCCCTAGACAAAAGAGCGCCCTCCTGGTTCAGGCGACCCGAGTGTTTGGGGGCTCGGGCCGGCCTGGACCTGGAGGGCCTGAAAACCTGAGTTCTACGTCCGGTCGGTCATCTTGAGCGGCTGGCTCAAGGTGAGGATCAGGTCGGTCCCCGCGGGGATCTTCAGTTCCTTCCCCTTGGTGCCGGCGACGATCGCGGTTCCGATGCCGCCGCCCACGATGGCGCCGATGGCGGCGTCCTTCGTGTCGTGACCCAGGATCTTGCCGAGCAACGCGCCACCCGCGGCGCTGCCGCCGATGATCCCGGCGGTCTTGCCGGTGGAGCTGGCCATGCTGGTGAGAGACGCCGTCAGGGGCTCGCTGTCACCCGCCGGAGTCGTGACGTTGTTGAAGGCGAGGACGACGGCCCCACCCTTGTCGGAGATATGCATCCCCGTGTTCCCCGGGATCACCTGCGCCACGTGCCCGCGGATGATGCTGCCCGAAGGGATGGCGACCCTGCCGCCGATTTCGATGTTCTCGGTGGTCGTGGCGGTGAGGGCCTCACCGACCTTGCTCGACTCGGAGCCGACGGGGGTGGACAGGGTCACGTGCACTTCCGTCCCTTCGGGGATCGTCAGCCGCGCCGGGGCGACGTGGGCCACCGGTTTCGCCGGGGTCTGCTGCTGCGCCAGCGGTTCCGCGGCGCAACCCAGCAGGCCTCCGAGGAAAAGACTTGTCAAAGCGATGGAGATGCCGACACGACGAGCCTGGCTGCTATTCATGATCGCGCTCCTGCGAGGACGGGCTTCCGGACATTCATGATCAAAAGGATGACTCCGATTCCGATGGCCAGTGCTCCGGCGAGCGGCGGTAACGGGACGTGATGGGCTCTCTCGGTCGCGACGTGCAGGTTGCCGACGTCGAGGACCGTATCGCGGCTTTGGTAGGCGATGCCGCCGTAGGCCAGCGCGGCGATCCCGAGGGCGATCAGCAGCATGGCGAGCAGGGTCTTGGAGTTCATTCGCCGCCCATTCCGTGCATGCCGCCCGTCATCTCCGACGTCTTGTCGGGGATCTCGGACACCATCGCCTCGGTGATCAGCATCAGGCTGGCGATGCTGGCGGCGTTCTGCAGGGCCGAGCGGGTGACCTTGGTCGGGTCGATGATCCCGGCCTCGAACATGTCGACCCACTTGCCGGTGTAGGCGTCGAAGCCCATCGACGCCTTCTCCTTGTCCTTCGCCTCCGCCACGATGATGGAGCCCTCGTAGCCGGCGTTGATGACGATCTGGCGGATCGGCTCTTCCAGGGCGCGGCGGACGATGTTGATGCCGGCCTGGATGTCGTCGTTCTTCTCCTTGATCTTCGCGAGGGCCGGAATCGCGCGCAAAAGCGCGATGCCGCCGCCGGGAACGATCCCCTCCTCGACGGCCGCCTTGGTGGCGTGCATGGCGTCCTCGACGCGGGCCTTCTTTTCCTTCATCTCGGTCTCGGTGGCCGCGCCGACCTTGATGATCGCGACACCGCCGACGAGCTTGGCGAGCCGCTCCTGCATCTTCTCGGTGTCGTAATCCGAGGTGGACTCCTCGATCTGCGCCCGGAGCTGCTTGACGCGGCCTTCGACGTCGGAGCGCTTGCCCTTGCCTTCGAGGATGGTGGTGTTGTCCTTGTCGGCGGTGATCCGCTTGGCCTGGCCGAGGTCCTCGATGGTCAGCTTCTCGAGCTTCATGCCGAGATCTTCGCTGATGCACTTGCCGCCGGTCAGGACGGCGATGTCCTCGAGCATGGCCTTGCGGCGATCGCCGAAGCCGGGAGCCTTGACCGCGCACACCTGGAGGGTGCCGCGCAGCTTGTTGACCACCAGCGTCGCGAGCGCCTCGCCGTCGATGTCCTCGGCGATGAGCATCATCGGGCGGCCGCTCTTCACGACCTGCTCGAGCAGCGGCAGCAGCTCGCGCATGTTGGAGATCTTCCGCTCGTGGATCAGGATGTACGGGTTCTCCAGGACGCACTGCATGCGCTCGGAGTCGGTCACGAAGTACGGGCTGAGGTAGCCGCGGTCGAACTGCATCCCCTCGACGATCTCGAGCGAGGTCTCGAGCCCCTTGGCCTCCTCGACCGTGATGACGCCGTCCTTGCCGACCTGCTCCATCGCCTCGGCGATGATGCCGCCGATGGTCTCGTCGCTGTTCGCGGAGATGGTGCCGACCTGGGCGATCGCCTTGCCGCTGACGGTGCGCGACAGCTTGCGGACCTCCTCGACCGCCTTCTCGACCGCCATCTCGATCCCACGCTTGAGGTCGATGGGGCTGGCGCCCGAGGTGACCGCCTTGACGCCCTCGCGGTAGATCGCCTGGGCGAGCACGGTCGCGGTGGTGGTGCCGTCGCCGGCGACGTCCGAAGTCTTGCTGGCGACCTCGCGCACGAGCTGCGCGCCCATGTTCTCGCGCGGATCCTCGAGCTCGACCTCCTTCGCCACCGTCACGCCGTCCTTGGTGCTCGTCGGCGCCCCGAACTTCTTCTCCAGGACGACGTTGCGGCCCAGGGGGCCGAGCGTGATCTTGACCGCGCCGGCGAGCTTGTTCACGCCGCGCAGAATGGCCTGGCGGCAATCTTCCGAATAGATGATCTCTCTTGCGGACATGG
>DASYQE010000228.1:0-62568 GCA_036005805.1 Candidatus Polarisedimenticolia bacterium
GGTGCCCTCGGGCACCAGCGCAACGCCTGCCTTCAGCGCCGAGAGCTCCATGCGGTTGTTGGTGGTCTGCGGCTCGTGGCCATCGCATTCGGCCACGATCTCGTTGCCCACGACATAGACCGCGCCCCAGCCGCCAGGGCCTGGATTCGGGTCCGCGGCTCCATCGGTGAACACGCCATCGGCCGGACCGGCCGTGTACCTGGCCAGCACCTCGATGGTGGTGAGGTTCTCTTCACGCGCCGAGGCGGAACGGGTCGCGGACCAGGCGGGAGCACGGATCGCCGTCTTCATCCCTCCAGCGCCGGTCTGCCTGTTCTTGCACGCCAGGCACCGTTTGGGCCGCCAGCCCGGAAACTTCGCCAGCGTGGCGTCCCGGACGTCGAACGCGTTGCCGCAGACCTGGCACGTGAAGCCTGGCATCAATCACCCGCTCCGGAGGAGGGCGCATCATATCGGATGGGGCGAGGCCGGCCTGCCGCGCTCCGGGCCCCGGGACGACTGAGACCAAGGAGGTGACGCATGCATCGACGTGAGGTTCTCGGACTGATTGCCACCGGCACGGTGGGCTCCGTGATGACGCCGGTCGGAACTTCGGCCAGCGGCTCGTCCGCCGCTCCCGCCGTGTCCGCCACTGTTGCGGCAGGTCAGCATCGGCCGAAGCCGCTTCCCTTCGATCCGACGAAGCTGCGGGGCGTGTCCGAGCGGCTGATTGTCTCGCACCACGACAACAACTACGCGGGGGCCGTGAAGAACCTCAACAAGGTCGAGGAGGAGCTGGCACGGGTCACCGCGGATACGCCCGGCTTCGTCGTGGGCGGTCTGAAAGAGAAAGAGCTCACGTTCACCAACTCGATGATCCTGCACGAGCTGTACTTCGCGAACCTCGGAGGCGACGGCCAGGCCGGCGGCAAGATCGTGAAGGACCTGGGAAGCGCTTTCGGAAGCATCGCCGTCTGGGAGGAGAAGTTCCGCGCCACGGGGATGACCCTGGCGGGAGGCAGCGGCTGGGCGATCCTCGATTTCAATTTCCACAGCGGGGACCTGCGCACCTACTGGTCCGGCAACCACACGCAGGCGCTGGTCGCGGGCCAGCCGCTGCTCGTCATGGACATGTACGAGCACGCCTACCAGATGGACTACGGCGCCGACGCGGCGAAGTACGTCGAGGCGTTCTTCAAGAACATCAACTGGGACGAAGTGAACCGCCGGCTGGAGCGCGCCCGCGCCGCCGCCGCGGCTCTCGGGGCCTGACCCGCGGTCTTACGGGGGAGTCGGACAGGGCGAGGCGTTCGGGATCGGCGCGCCCGACGACGCGTGCCCGAGGGCGCTCTCGCAGCCCTGCTCGCCGCTGACGAGGTAGTAGAACGCCGTTCCCACTGGCGGGAGCGCCGCGTCGGTCGAAGCGGTCGCGCCGTCGATGAGCGCATCGCCGCTCTCATAGCAGACCTGGTCGTAGACGGGGGCCGGGCGGCTCGCCAGCATGCCGGCCGGGATGGTGCCGCGATACGTGTTCCAGTGGTCCGCGTCCGGAGTCGCCGGCCACTGCAGCACGACATTCGAGGCGAACTGCGCCGGGCTCGGCTCGGCCAGGACGATGGGAGCGTGCTGACACCCCGTGAGCGGCGCGCAGGAATCGGCCGTGCACGCGTTGCTGTCGTCGCAGCTGATGGGCGTGTGCAGGCAGGCCCCGGTGGCCGGGCTGCACGTGTCGGTGGTGCACGCATCCCCCTCGTCGCAGGTGACCGGGGCGTGCACGCACAGGCCGGTGCCGGCATCGACGCCGTCCACGGTGCACGGGTTGGCGTCGTTGCAGCTCGAAGGGGCGGCCGGGGTCACGTCGTATTCCGCCATGGCGGCGGGGGCTTGATTGACCGCGGCCACAAAGCGCAGCAGCCTCCCGCTCGGCAGCGTCGCGAGACGTCCGTTGCCCGCGTTGAGACCCGCGCCGAGGCCGAAGTTGGCCGGGACCTCCTCCTCGAGGTGGCAGAGCCCACCCGCACAGGTGAAGCCGGCAGGACACAGACCGCAGGTCTTCAGGCAGGCCTTGTCCGAGCAGACCGAACCTGTGGGACACGCGGGAGCGGCCGCGGCGCACGGCGGCACGTTCTTGAGGTCGCCCTGGACATCCCGCTCGTCGCGGACGGAGCGGTCGTTGGGGTTCACATTGACGAGCCAGGTGTTCTTCACGTTGCCGGGGGCGGGTTTGTCGCCGGCGCCGCGCACTTCGACAATCACGTCGCCGTAGGGCATCGGGGCGATCGACAGGACCGCCGCGATCGTCGACTCGCCGCGGTTCGGGTCGGGGTTGTAGCGGGACGTGAGCGCGAGGTTGACGTCGCGCTGCCGCGGCGCCCCGCCGTCGAGATCGACGAACGAGAGGATCGTCCCGTGCGCGACCACGAGATACCGGTGGAAGGCCGTGGCCGGGGCGATGGTGCGCTGGTCCAGGGCGAGCGCGGTGATCCTTTCGGCAGCTCCCGGACACGCCGATCCGCTCGGATAGTCGCACAGGCCCGTCCCGCTGCACGCCTGGTTGCAGTATGGCTCCGGGACCGCGGTCCAGTTCAGCCCGTTCGAGAAGTCGAGTTTGCACAGCCCGAGATCGGTGCAGGTGCAGATCCCGTCCGTGGGGGCGGCGGGACACTGGAAGTTGCCGAACCAGGCCTTGGTGCTGGTGGGACCGACGGACGGGACGAAATCGAGCGTCGGGCCGACGGGCCCCCGGTTGAACTGCACCTGGTCGAAGGGCTGGTCGTCGACACCGCCGGTGCCCAGCGCGGTCTTGACCTTCGAATAGAAAGAGCCGGAACGCAGTGCCAGGCCGGGGACGGCGCCGACGTCGTTGACCACGGACGCGACAAGCTGGCTTCCGTCACGCGAAACGGCGACGCCGTTCAGGAGATTCGCGTCCGGTGGGACGCGGGAATAGGCCGTGACGACGGCATGATCGTCGATCTGCAGCAGGGCGCTCGCGCCATCCGTCCGGTAGTCCGTGGCGTAGCCGCGGCACCGGCTGCTTCCGTCCGGCTCGCAGGTGAATTCGAAGTCGAGCGCGTCCAGCCCCGGCTGAAGCGAGGCCGCGCTCATGAGTTCAGACGCATCCGGTCCGACGCAGGCCGCTCCGGAGGTGCACACCCCGGCGGTGCAGACGCCCCGGTTCGTGAGGCGATGGCAGACCAGCGCGCCCCCGGCGGGGTTGGCGCGGCACTTCCCGCACGTGCCGTCGACGCACTTGCCGCCGAACGGCGCGCAATCCGCGTCGGTCGCACAGAGCCCGCACTGGGAATCGCCGGTGCAGGAGGTATTGCTGAGCGTGTAATCGCCGCAGTCGTTCCCGCAGGAGCCGCAGTGCTGCGGGGCGTCGTCGAGGTTGACGCACCCTCCGTTGCTCGAGCCGCAGCAGGTCGCGTCCGGAGGGCAGGCGCGATCCCCCGGGTTGACGCAGCTGCAGGTGGAGTAGTCGTCCGACGAGCAGGCGCCGTTGCGGCAGACGTCCTGGCTGCTCGCGGCGCCTCCGAAGTTGCCCCGGCACGTATTGGTCGCGAGGTCGCAGGCGGTGCCCTGGGGACAACACTGGCCGCCGGTGATTGCTCCGCCCTGACCGCCCAGGGTCGAATTGCTGCCGGAGCAGATCGGCGCCGAGAGGGGGCAGTCGCCCGTGTTGTCCACGAGGTCGCTGGCCGACCTGTCCTTCGTGCAACTGGCCCCGCCGATGCCCGGGCCACAATCGACGAGCGTGGGGGGCGGCTCGGCGGTGGTGCACGCCCGCCCGTCGCTGCAGGGCGTGTCGTCCGGCACCTGGTACAGAGCCCCCGAGTAAGGCTGACAGGTGAGAGAAGGTCCAGTGCATGTGCCATTGATGGACGCAGGGCAGGGTGCCGTGCAGAACCCCGCGCCGAGGTCACAGCTCCCCGGCCTGCCGCCGCAATCACTGTCGGAAGTGCAGTCCAGGCCCAGGAAAGCGCAGCAGGTCGGCCTGGTGGAGCAGCGCAGCGGCTTGCAGGGGTTGTTGCTGGCCACGCCGCTGCAGGAGTCCTTCGAAGCGTCGCAGCAGCGGAACGGATCCCCGGCCATCCCGGTGCCGCAGACGCGACCGTCGACGCAGTTGCAGGCGAACGCACCACCGATCGGCGGGTTCGCGCAGATCGGCACGGTGACCCCCGCGGCGGTGCTCCCCCCGACGACGATGAGCTTGTTGAGCACGGTGGATCCCGGATCGGTGTCGAGCACCGGATCGTAGACGTCGGTCGCGGTCAATGAGATCTGTAGGATTCCCTGCGGCTGGCCGCCGTCGAGCTTGACCATCTGCAGGAACCCGTCGCTGCGGCCGATGAAGGCCCGGCTCTCGGTCGGGCCGGGAAGCACCGCGGGGGTGCTCACCCATCGGCCGGCGTCGGGCGAGCTGGCCGTCCAGAGCAGGGCGCCGGAGGTGCCCTCGTCCTGGACGGCGAAGAGCTTTCCGAGGGAATCGAGCGCCAGGATCTTGTCCTTGAAGGTCCCGGACCGCGGCTCGACCCAGGGGGAGCGCACCACCGTGGCGCCCGCCGTCGCCACGTTGAGCCCCGAAGTCCAGAGCCTGGAAGGACCGCCCAGGCCGTTCCCGGCCGGGTCGTAGGCCCAGAGCGAGCCGGGCCGGCTCACGACGTACAGCCGGTTGTTGTTCGTATTCAGCATCGGCCGGTTCAGGACGGCGCCTCCCGGATAGTCCGACCACAGGAGCTGGCCGTTGAGGGTGGAAAACGCCCAGAGCGAGTCCTGGGCGGAGCCGGCCGGCGCTTCGGTCCCGCAGTACAGCCGGTTGCTGGCGGAGTCGAGAAAGCAATCTCCCGCCGCGCCCATCCGCGTCGCTCCCGTCTCGTCGCCGGCCACCGTCGGGGCGTTGAAGATCCACTTCACGCTCAGGTCGCTCGCCCAGTAGGCGATGACCCGGTTGTGCGTCAGGTCGCCGCAGCCGTTGCTGGTGGCGACCATGACGACGTCGTCATGGGCATGGCCGGGGTGGGTGTCCACTTCGTTCCGGAACGTGCTGTTCGAAAAGGCATAGATCTGGACCGCCGGCGATCCGGAGATGCGGTCGGACGAGCACGACGGTCGTCGCGTGTCGACGGAGATCAGAGGGGACGGGGTCTCGCCGCTGACGTCGATCTTGTACAGCCGGCCGTCCTGGGATCCCACGAAGACGTACAGGTTGCCACCCACAGATGAGGGCGCGACGGTCGGAGCCCCCAGGGGCAGCGCGTTTGTCCAGGACGCAGGGCATCCCTTCAGCCTGGAGCAGGTCCCTCCCGTCGGAGCGCAGACATTGCCGGTTCCCGGCGTGCACCCTTGGGGGTAGTTCGCGTTGTAGTAGGAGAGGAGCACCGTTCCCTGGGTGACGTAGCTTCGGGAACGGCCCGCCACGGGAGAAAACGCGGTGTCCGTGACGGGAGCCGACGCGGGGGACGAGCTGCCCGTCACGGACGTCCATTGTGTGAAGGTGTTCTTGAGGCATTGGGTGCTGGCCGCCTGGGCCGGGCCGGTCAGCAGAAGGCAGGCCGCCGCGAGGCTTGCCGGGATGCCGCGGACGAGGCGGCGCACAACACCGCCCGAGATGGCCCTCCCCCGATGGCCCATGTCCCCCCCAACAGACTGCGGCTGCCGACGATTCCTGCTGGTAATTACGCCGGTCTCAGCCCTTCGTCAAGGACATAACGGGCGGTTCTCCGGACTGCGAACCTATCGCGCAGACGGTGCGTGCATCCGCGCCGGCAGCGAACTTCAATGACCGTTCGTGCGGGGACCTCGCTTGTCGCTGAGCGGCACGAGGACGGTCACCCGCTCCTCGCGGGCGTTGCCCGCGGCATCGACGACGCGGTAGACCAGGTCGTACCGGCGGCCGGAGCCGCGGCGATTGCGCTCGGCGCGCAGCAGGATCAGGTCGTCGGCGGTGCCGAGGTCGGCTCCCTGGATGTCGTCGACGGTGCTGCCGTCCACGACGCCCGGGAGGTCGTCGGGCTCGCTGCTCGTGACCGAGACGAGCGACCAGCGCGGATTCGGGTCGCAGCTATCGGAGGCCCTCGCGGTGACGTGGACCGGGACCATCGCGTGTTGCGGCGGCCAGAGCGTCGTCGGGTCGGTTGTCAGGGCGAGGCCGGGGCTGACGGTGTCGCGCACGGTCACCAGGAGCGTGTCCGCGCGGCGGCGGCCGATCTCGTCCTCGACCTCGAGCGTCAGCTGATGGGCTCCACGCGGCAGCGTCACGACGACTTCGCTCCCTTCAATGCGGCCGCCCCCCTCGCTGAACGGTCCGGTCCATGTGAAGGTGAGCCCGCCGCAGCCCGTTGCGGAGCCGCGCAGACGCACCTGGGTCATGCCGGTGACCCCCGCACCGAAGCCGCCCGCACCGCCGCCCGGGACCGGCTGCCCGCATTCCACGACCTGGTCGGCGCCCGCCTCCGCGATGAGCGGGCCTGAAGTCGGGAGCAGCGCGAAGCGTCCGCCGGAACCGAGGTGCCCGGACCCGGCATCGGTTCCTCCCCAGACGATCATCTCGTCTCCCGTCCAGACCGCCGTGTGACCGTAGCGGGCTCTGGGCGCGCCGATCGTCGAGACCGGCAACCAGAGGTCCAGGTGCGGATCGTACCGAACGCCCGTGTCGACGACTCCATTGCGGTCCGTTCCGCCCCAGGCGACCATCTCGGTCCCGGTCCAGACCGTCGTGTGGAACCGGCGCGGCTCCGGCGCGTCGACCGGCGACATCGGAGTCCACGTGTCGCTTTCCGGATCGTAGACTCCGCCGGGATTGGGATCGGCGACCCCACCCCAGACCAGCATCCTGGAGCCGGTCCACAGCGCCGTGTGACCCCAGGGCGCGGGCAGATCGCCGCGCGGGGTCATTGGCGACCAGCGATCCTCGAGCGGATCGTAACGGCCGCCCGGGGGCGGCTCGGTGACGCCATCCGATCCGCCCCAGACGATCATCTCCGTCCCGGTCCAGACGGCGGTGTGCTCGACGAGCCCGATCGGACCGACGGGCATCGCCATCGGCGACCAGGTGTCGAACTCGGGTTCATACCGGCCTCCCGACATCAGTGGCCGGCCATACCCGTCCGTCCCGCCCCAGACGACCATCATCGTTCCCGTCCACACCGCGGTGTGACCAAAATGAGCGGGCGGAGCCGAGGTCGTGGACACCGGCAGCCAGGTGTCGGTGATGGGATCGTAGCGACCCCCGGAGGCGGCGAGGGTCGCCCCCCCTCCCCAGATGATCATCTCGTCCCCCGTCCAGATGGCCGTGTGCCCAAGGAGCGCCGACGGGGCGCCGATGGACGAGACCGCCGACCAGGTGTCGGTCGCCGGATCGTATCGTCCGCCGGACACGGCCAGGCCGTAGGTCGACTGCCCGCCCCAGACGATCATCCGGCTGCCCGTCCAGACGGCGGTGTGGCGGCCTCGTGCTGCCGGCCCGCTCGTGATGTAGGTGGGAGACCAGGAGTCGGTCACGGGATCGTAGCGCCCCCCCGAGTTCAGGTCGCCGGCGCTCTGCTCCGACTGGCCGCCCCAGACGATCATCAGGCTGCCTGTCCAGATGGCGGTGTGCAAGTGCCGCCCCACCGGAGCATTGATGGTGGAGGTCACCCGCCAGCTGTCGGTCGCTGGTTGGTACCGGACCCCGGTGTCGAGCCTCTCGAAGAACGTGGCGCCGCCGAAGCCGCCCCAGACGATCATCTCGGTCCCCGTCCAGACGGCTGATGCATGCCGGCGCCACAAGCCGGCGCTCGGAAGCGCCGGCGTGGCCCTCCAGGTGTCGGACGAGGGATCGTAGCGGCCGCCCGAATCGAGAGGTGTCGTGAAAAAGGCTCCGCCCCAGACGATCATCTCGCTGCCGGTCCAGACGGCTTCATGGTCCGCGCGTCGCTGCGGGGCAGCGATTGAGGAGGTCGGCGACCAGGTGTCGGTCGCCGGATCGTAACGCGCTCCGGAGTCGAGGCTGAGTGAGCCGCTGCTCGTTCCTCCCCAGACGATCATCGCGTTTCCGGTCCAGACCGCGGTATGGTCGAAACGCGCCTCGGGAGCGCCGGTCATGGATGTCGGAGACCAGGAGTCGGTGAGCGGATCGTACTGGCCGCCCGACGCGAGGGCGGTCCGATTGGCGAGCGGGTCGATGGAGATTCCACCCCAGACGATCATCCGCGTGCCGGTCCAGACCGCGGTGTGGGAGCTCCGGACGTCGGGAGCGTCGACCTGGGAGACCGGAGACCAGGTATCGGTCGCGGGGTTGTACCGCCCGCCGGGAACGGGGGCGGCCCCATTGAGGGTGTTCTTGCCCCACACGATCATCTCGGCGCCGGTCCAGATCGCCGTGTGTCCGCTGCCTCGCGTCGGCGCGTTGGTGGTGGAGATGTCCGACCAGGAGTCGGTGGCGGGGTCGTAACGGGCGCCGGTGTTGTAGTAGGTCGAGCTCTCTCCACCCCAGACGATCATCTCGCTGCCGGTCCAGACGGCCGAGTGCCCGAAGCGCCCTTCTGGAGCGACCTCGAGCGCGCTGTGATTCCAGATGCCGCCGGGCTCGCAGGCCGGCGCCCGGGGCGCGGGCTCGAGCGCGGCCGTGGCATCGAGCGCGACCGTGGCCGCCGGATCGAGTTCCGGCTCGTGGAGGGTCCACCAGGAATCCCAGGTGATCTTGGGCACCGCGTAGGTCGCGACACTGAAGGATGCCGAGGTCTCGTGCAGCACGACGCGGATCACGAAGGCCTCGCGCTCCTCCTTGACCGCCCCGATCGCGCCGACACCTTCCGGGGCGGTCGCCCGGACGCGGGAGGACTCGTCCGGCCCGAGGTCGGCTCTGACGAACTCGACGACCGTGCGCAGCGGGTGGTCGTCGCTCGCGGCGACATCGCCGCTCTCCAGCAGGCGTCGAAGCCCCTCGGCCCGCTGCCGCTCCGCGCCATGGATCGTCCTGTCGAAGGCGAAGAAGTCGCGCGCCAGCCGATCCGCCAGGGCCGGACGCGCCAGGCATTCCAGGATGAGCCGGCGATCGTTTCCGAGCGCGCCGAAGATCTCGCGCAGCCGGTCGCCGAGCCGCGTGTTGCGCTCCATCCTTTCCATCTCCCTGGCCAGGTCGCCCGGGGTGATGGGGGTCTTCCAGTAACGCTGCAGGGCCGCGGACTGCTTCAGAGACGTGTGCACCTGCGCTTCGAGAACGGCGCGCGGCACCGCCTCATCGAAGGGCTTCTTCGCACCGATCTGGTGCGCGTAGTAGACGCGCTCGATCGCCTCCTGCGCCTTCACCCGCTCGTCGAACGTCAGGTCCCGGGCAAAGACCTCGGAGGAAGCGACGCAGCGGAATGCCGCAAAAGCAACGAGGAACAAACCCATCGGGCGCGCGCGCATTCGATCCCCCTGACTGTGCTGACCTTGTACGCCGGGCCCTGGATGCTGTCAACGCAATACCGCGACCGGTTGCTCAATTTGGCGTGCAACCTCGGAGCCGGTCGGACGACTAACCGGACGCCTTGTATCGCGTGGACGGCCGCGGCGATTCCACGACCAGCAGGCGCAGGATGAACTCGCTGCCGTGGCCCACTCCGTCGCTGCGGGCTTCGACGGAGCCGCCGTGCAGCTCCACCAGGTTCTTGGCCAGCGTCAGGATGGCCACGCAACCTGACGAAGGGCTCGATCGACCAACCCACATCAAAGACACTCCAGAGGCCCGAAAGGGCGGAAAGGCAGACGATCATGTTAGCCAGAAGGCGGTTGGCAGTCGGTTTGTTCGTCGCCGCGGGCTTGTTGGCTCTCGCAGTATCGCCTGCCCACGCAACGGTGGTTGATGGAGTGTGGCACGTCTATGACGAAGCCGGAACGACGAAGGTGAACGTCGTCGGAGGATCCGCTCCCGGCACCTCGACTCTGCTCGCCCATTTGCAGGCGACAGTGGCGAGCAATAGCTGGCCGGACTGGTACACCGGCGGCATCGTCATGACCAGCGGGACCTGGCCGACCTATGGTGGATCCTGGCGCGGCAGTTGGGAGGGCGGCTCCTCCTATGACATGAGTGGCGGCACATTCAACGGCCCGGTCGTCGCGGGCGGTACCGCGACGATTCGCATTTCCGGCAACTTCACAATGAATGGACGTCTCTACCCTGGGGTATCGACCGTCACCAATATTGATGAGGGAACCATCACTGAAGATGTCGCGCCCAACGACGGTGCGGTGGTCAACCTGAACAGGGACCTGGATGGTGTCGGTCCGAACATCGGATGGCTTGATTATGGGCATCCCTGTGTCGCGCCTAGAGGGGCAGCCATCAACGTGTATGGCTATGGTCTGGCGAAGTCCTCCACGGGCGGCACGTACAATCAGGGTTACGTCAGTGGCTTCTGGGACATCAACCACACCAGCCCCTTCAATATTCCATTTCAGGATAACATCGGGACGGGCAGCCTCTGCTCCCCCCCGTGGAACCCCAATCCCACGGCGTATTACGTCATCCTCAATGAGATTACTGAACCCATTTATACGGTGACGGTCAACGGTGGAACTGGCGGCGGGAACTATTTGCAGGGGTGGACCGTGAACGTCGCAGCTACTCCCGGTGCCGGCCAGGCCTTCAACTATTGGAGCGGGGACACTTTCCCCCTGACCTCTATTTATCTCACCAGCTCAACGTTTGCCATGCCCGCGGCCAACGTGAGCCTGACAGTCAACTATGCCCCACAACTGAACCTTTCCGGCAAGACGTGGTGGCTGGGGAACACATGGGGCGGAGGTATCTATGGGACCCCGTACAAAGAGGTCCCAGTCATGATCGATGACGTGTACGTCGAAGCCAGTGGCACGACCTACACCGTCAGCGGGGCAGACGAGGGTGGCCGGGAGACGGCGATTTACACGTCCGCCGGCGATCAGGTCGGCGATCTCGGTGATCTGTTCACCGATGGCCGTTGGGGCGGCGATTCTATAGTCGCCGATGCCAACTACGCCTATATCACCATGACGCAGGAGCATTCCGGCGCTACCGGTCCACCCATCGGTACAACCTGGTACTGCGTGCGACGGTACAACAAGACGGGCGCGAACCCATTCAAGACGGGCGGAGCCGCCTGGACAGGCGGCGCTGGATGGGATCAGAGCATGCTGGTCGTCAATACGACCCAATCGGAGAAGCCACAAGAGGGGAACCGACTGAAAGGCCTGGCGATCTACAACGGAGAGCTATTCGTCTCCGACCCTGCCAATAACAGGATCAAGGTGTACAACACCGCCAGCCTGGGAAGCGTGGACAGCAACGGCATCCACCAGCCGGCCCGCTGGTTCGCGGTTGCCGCCGCGCCGGGTGAGCTTGCCATCGACAACGTCAAACAATACCTCTGGGTCATCAAGAAGCAGGTTGGCACCACCCCGGGCAAGGTCATGTGCTACAAGAGATCAGGGCAGACGTGCGCTGACATTACCAGCGTCACCAACCCCATCGACGTCGCGTGGAACCCTGGCGTATCCAGGTTGATGGTGGCCGATGGCGATCCCGTCAATCAGGTTCTGTTCTATCAAGTCACGACCAGCGGATCGACTCTGTTCGACAGCGCCAAGACGCTGGGCACGTCCGGCGGAATCTACGCCGGCACGCGTGGCCTGGTTGATCCCGCCGGCCTGAAGTTCAACGGTCTGTCAGGGATCGGAGCAGACTCCGCAGGCAACGTCTATGTCAGCACGATTGGCTGGAATGCGAACGTCTCCACGATGTTCACCGTCGGTGCGGGAACGATGCTGCAGAAGTTCAACACTTCCAAAGTGCTTCAGTGGAACCGGCACGGCCTGGAGTTCGTGGATTGCGCGGACGCCGATCCCGACAACCCGACGCAGGTCTACACGAAAGACGGCCGTTATGACATCGACTATACGCAGGCCGCCCCGGGCCTGGGCTGGACGCACAAAGCGTATACCGTCGACCGCGTAACGTATCCCGATGATCCGCGCCTTCAAACGGAGGTGACGGCTCCCGACCTCAATAGCCATACGGCCGCCATCTATCGCGTGGAAGGCCAGAAGGTGATGACAGTCCGCGGCATGCACGGCCGCTTTCCGATGGCGATCTGGCGGTTCAGTCCCGCCAATCCGGAGATCGCCGTGCCGGCGGCTATCATGGGGAATGAGTCGCCCGATATTGGATGCGAAGACGAGGACGACTGCCCCGATTTACAGTACTGCGATGTGACCCAGGTCTGTAAATGCACCGGCGACCAACAGTGCACGGTGGGGCAGTACTGCGATGCGACCGGGCGCTGTTCGCAAGTGTGGCCACCTGGTCATCCCACTGATGGCACGTGGATCTGGGTAGACGCCAATGGAAATGGTCAGTTCGACGATGGGTATTCCAGTGGGGCGCTCTTGCCATACAGCTATGCCCACTTTATGGATGAGCACGGCAATATATGGTATGGCGGTGGAACAGGCGAGCCGCAAACGATTCGGAAATTCGTGATGAGCGGTCTCAATGCCTCTGGCGTTCCGCAATACTCCATGAGCAATGTCCAGACCTTCACGAATCCTTCGGACATCAACAGCATGGAACGCGTCGCCTATATCTCGCTCACCAACACGATGTATTTGGCTGGCTACACACCGACATATCACAGAGGGCCCGGGGATTCAGTGCATGGGCCCGACTCCGACTGGGGTGGTGCCGGCACGGTGCTCTACCGTTACGACAATTGGGGCGGTACGCCCAATCAGAGGTGGGGAGTGCTTCTGCCTTACGTGGACAATGGCACCGGGCCGGCATGGATGCCGGAGGTCCATGCCTTGGATCTGGCTGTTGAAGGCGACTATGTCTTCGTCGCCATGAACATTCCGCCGCGTTTCCCCGGCAGCTTCTTTACGAGCGAAATCCGCGTCTACCGAAACTCCGACGGTTCTTACCAAGGCACACTACAGCCCACGACGGATGGGGTAGGTGACTACCTGTCATTCATGGATACACGGGGCGCCATTCGTGCCCAGTATGTCGCCGCTCTTGGAATCTACGCGGTCTTTATTGAAGATGATCTGCAGGCCAAGGTGCAGATGTACAAGTTCGATCCAGGGTTACGTCCGGCAGATAACCCGGCCACGACCGCGCCCGGATTGAACTATAAATACTACCAGACCGACCAACTCCATTCATGGAAGTCCCTTCCCGACTTCGCGGCCATGACTCCCGCGGCCAGCGGCGTGACCAACGCCAACACCTTTGACCTGTCCGAGGCATCCCAGAACGACTACTTCGGGTTCAAGTACACAGGCTATATCCAGGTGCCGACCGATGGAACGTACACCTTCTACACCAACAGCAATGAAGGCAGCCAGCTTTACATCGGCGAGACCGTGGTGGTCAACAATAACAATCTCCATGCGGCTCAGGAAAAGTCGGGGGTGATCGGCCTGACGGCCGGCAAGCACCTGATCACCGTCCTGTATTTCGAGAATGATGCGACGCAGAGTCTGAGCGTCAGTTACTCGGGTCCGGGGATCGCCAAGCAGGTGATCCCCGACAATGTGCTCTCGAGCGGGTGTACCGGATTCTGCCAGGTGAGTTACTGCTCAGAGCCGGGCAGTCGTTGCACCTGGAACAACAATTGCGGGACAGGTGGTTGCTGCAGCTACACCTGCAGCGTGGACCCGTCATGTACGGTGACGCAAGCGTGTCCGGCGAACGCCTGTAGCTGCGCGCAGTGACCTGATCTGGCGGGCGCTGCGGACGCCCTATCGCGCGGACGGGGGCGGCGCGTCCACGACCGGCAGGCGCAGGATGAACTCGCTGCCCTGGCCCACTCCGTCGCTTCTGGCTTCGACGGAGCCGCCGTGCAGCTCGACCAGGTTTCTCACCAGCGTCAGGCCGATGCCCAGGCCGCTCACGCGGCGCTCCAGCGAGGTATCGACCTGCATGAACATGTCGAAGATGCGGGGGAGATGCTCGGCAGCGATCCCGATGCCGTGGTCGCGCACCCGGATGACGGCCTGCTCTCCTTCGCGCTCGACGGTGACAGCGAGGCGTCCGCCGCGGGGCATGACCTTGCAGCCGTTGTTCAGGAGGTTCCCGATCGCCTGGGCCAGCCGGGAAGGATCGCCGTCCACGACGATCGGCTGCGCCGGCAGCGTCAGGGTCAGCTGGTGCTCCAGCGCATCGGCGAGGGCGCGGGCGTCGTGCACGGCCTGGTTCAGGATGGGGGCGAGCTCGAGGCGTTCGCGGCGCAGCTCGATGCGGCCGCGGGTGATGCGGCTGACGTCGAGCAGGTCGTCCACGAGTCGCGCCATCTGGCGGACCTGGCGCTCCAGCATCCCGAACACCGACCCGGTCACGTCCGCGGCACCGCCCGACACCCGCAGCACGTTGACGACGTTGTGGATGGCGGCGAGTGGATTGCGCAGCTCGTGGGCGAGCAGCGCCAGGAACTCGTTCTTGCGGCGGTCGGCGCCGCGCAGCGACGCCCCGGCCTGCTGCGCCAGCGTCAGCTGGTACGCCGTGGCCGCGAAGCGGGACAGGAGGGTCATCAGGCGCAGGTCTTCCGCGTCGAAGCTGCGCGTCTCGTCGTGCGCCATGAGCCACACGGTTCCGACCGCCTTGCCCGCGCAGTGGAACGGGACCACCAGGCACTCGACGAGCGGTGGCCCGTCGCCCGCAAGCGGAAAGTGCCGGCCCGGGTGCAGCATGAGGAGCGGCCCGTCGGCATCCAGCACCGCGCCGCAGGGCGCCTGGTCGCGCGGGATCGACCCGCCCACGTACTGTCCCCAGACCCCCGCCGCCCCCGGCCAGCGGAAGATCTCGCGCCCGCCTTCCTGCTCGAGCAGGCTGACCCCCGCCGAATGCGCCCGGCACAGGTCGAGCGCCGTCTCCGCCAGCGTCTGCATGAGCGAGGCTGCCCCCGCCCCTCCGGTCGCGTCCGCCAGGGACTCCATGAGGACGGCGAGAGCCTGGCTCTCCGCCTGGTAATCGGGCGCCCGTGCGAGGCGCCGTTCCAGCTCGCCGTTGCCGATCACCGCGTCCAGCGGCAGCATCGGGCCGTCCGAACGGATGGTGACCCGGGGAAGGTCCGGGGAGATGGGGGGAACGGCCAGAGGCAACGGTTGACGGAGTTGTTCCTGAGGCAACGGTCTGCTCCCGTGACCCGAGGCGGCAACGGCCGGCCTGAAGGCGATGGCTGGGAGGAGGACTACGGATAATAAGCCCAGGAAATATACGGAGCAACAAATTTCTTTGCAGAAAGCGTGGGGGGGCGGCTCGAAGGGCGTGATGTTGGGCGGTCGAGAGGATAATTCGGCACGGGTGGGGGGGCGCGGAGGTGCCCATGTCAGCCGGCGGAAAGGCAAACAGCGAAAAATACGATGCGATCGTGGTGGGAGCGCGCTGCGCGGGGTCGCCCGCGGCCATGCTCCTGGCTCGGAAGGGTTACAAGGTCCTGCTGGTGGACAAGGCGACATTCCCGAGCGACACGATTTCCACGCATCTGATCCATCCTCCCGGCGTGGGGGCCCTCGGGCGATGGGGATTGCTCGAGTCGGTGATCGCAACCGGGTGCCCGCCGATCGACACCTACGTGGTGGATTTCGGGCCGATCGTCCTGACCGGCTCACCCGCAAGCGACGAGTCCCGGGTGTCGTACGCGCCGCGGCGAACGATCCTGGACAAGATCCTGGTCGACGCGGCCGCGGCCGCCGGTGCGGAAGTGAGGGAAGGGTTCACGGTCGAAGACGTCCTCTTCGACGGTGACCGCGTTACCGGCATTCGCGGCCGGGAAGCGCCCGGCGGCTCGGTCCTCGAGCGCGCCCGCATCGTGATCGGGGCCGACGGCCTGCACTCGACCGTGGCGAAGGCGGTGCGTCCGGAGCCGTACAACGAGAAGCCGCCGCTGCTCGCCGCGTACTACACCTACTGGAGCGGGCTGCCGATGAACGGCCGGTTCGAGACCTACGTCCGGCCGCGGCGCGGGTTCGCCGCGTGGCCGACCAACGACGGTCTGACCCTGGTCGTCGCCGGTTGGCCGATGGCCGAGTTCGAGGCGAACCGGAACGACTTCGAAGGCCACTATCTCCGGACCATCGAAACGGCCCCGGCCTTCGCCGAGCGGCTGCGCCGCGCCCGGCGCGAGGAGAGGTTCATGGGCATGCCGGTGCCCAACTATTTCCGCAAGCCGTTCGGGCCGGGGTGGGCCCTGGTCGGGGACGCGGGCTACAACAAGGACTTCATCACGGCCTTCGGGATCACCGACGCCTTCCGTTGCGCCGAGTTGCTGGTGGCCGGCCTGGACGCGAGTTTTTCCGGCGAGGGCTCGTACGACGACGAGATGGGGCGCTACCAGTCGAGACGCGACGAGCACGCCCTGCCGCGGTACGAGTTCACCACCATGCTGGCAACCCTCGAGCCGCCGCCGCCCGAGCTGGCGCAGATCCTGAGCGCCGCGCAGGGCAACCAGGAGGCGATGGACGGATTCGCGCGTGTCAACGCCGAGGTGACGTCGCCTGCCGAGTATTTCTCCACGGAAAACGTCGAGCGCATCCTGGCCGGGGCGCGCGGGTAAGGCTCCGAACGCGGCTAGCGAATAGCCCGCGCTATACTCCCACGCTCTGGCCCATCGATCCCGTCCGCTCGGAGTCAGGAGTTGCAAGAACGGCGAGCCCCCGAGGATGACGTCGCCGCGTTCCTCATCGGCGATCGGCAAACGCACGAAGAGCTGCGTGTGGCCGTCAGCGTCGTCGTCCGCTGTTTCCACTTCGGAGCGGGGGCGAACCGGGAGGACCTGATCCAGGAGGCGCTGTACCGCACTTTCCTCAGCCTCAAGAACGGCTCATTCCGCAAAGAGGCGTCGCTCCGAACGTTCGCGCAGAGAATCGCGGAATTCACCTGCCTCGAGCACCTGCGCCGGATCCAGTACCGCGCCGAAGTGGCGGCGCCCGGGATCGAAGAGCCGAGCCGGGAGGCCAGCCCCGAGAACCTCCTGCTGCGGGACGAGGAGCATCGACGCAACCTCCAGCGCCTCGCGGCGATGTCCCCCGAGTGCCGCGAGCTGTTCCGCCTGATCTTCATCGAGCGGCTCGCGTATGCCGAGGTCGCGACCCGTCTCGGAATCTCCGAAACGGCGGTCAAGCTGCGCGTCCATCGCTGCCGGCTGTCCGCGCGTGACACCGGCAGACCCGGCCGCGGGCGCCACCTCCGCTCCAGCGCCGAGGAGCCTCGACCTTGATGTCTCCGGAGAGCGGCTTCATGGACGAAGAGGGGCACCCGACCCTGCTTCCCTGGTACGCGGCGGGCACGCTCGATGCCTGGACCGCCCGGCGGATCGAGGAACATCTCGCAGGCTGCGCGGCCTGCCGTCTCGAGCAGGAGGAACTCGCCTCGATGCGGCGAACCCTGCATCGAGGAGAGGGAAGCACCCATGTCGCGGTGATGGATCTGATCGATTTCGCGACCGAAGCCACTCCCGGCGGCGACGGTGGAGAGCGAGCCGCGGCGGTGCGGCGCCATCTGCCGGACTGCGCGGCCTGCCGCGAAGAAATCGCTGTCCTCCACCAGGCGCGGCGGGACCGTGCGATCGGGACGAACGACGAGATCGAGAAAGCGCCCGGCCCCGACGAAGCGGGGATCGCCGCGGCGTCACGCTGGCGAAGCGCCTTCTACGCCGCGGCCGCGGTCGCCGCGCTACTCCTCGTGCCGGCGACGCGGGGTCTCGTGGGCCGGAGCGAAGTCGTCATGATGCCGCGCGAAATCCATCCCATCCGACTCCTTTCGCCGACGCGCGGAGATGACGGCGCGCCGGTCCTGTCAGGGCCGGGCCCATGGTTGATCGAGATGGTTCTGCCGTTCGGGGCGCCGCCCGGTGAGTACGTCGTTCGCTTCGGACTGGAGGGCGGGACCGACCGCGGCGCCAGGCTGCCGGCGCACCCGGACGCCGAAGGAGTCCTGAGCCTGCTGCTGCCGCGCCTTCCGAGCGCTGGTCGGTACGAATTGACCCTCACGCCTGTTGCCTCCACCGGGAAATCGTATCGGTACGCATTCATGAGGTCGGATCCGCCATGACACGCGCCGCTGCCGCCTGCCTTGTCTTCCTGCTCATTTTCACGTCCATGCCGGCGGCGGAGACGACCGCCGGAGCCGAGAAGACCCCCGGCAGAGGCGATGAGGCGGCCCACACGTCAGAGGCATTGACCCTGATCCATGCGGGTAACTACCCCGAGGCCGAGGTGGCGGCCCGGCGGCGCCTGGCGGAAGTGGAAGCGGAGTCTGGACCACGCTCACTCCCGACGGCGCAGGCGCTCGACGAACTCGCGGAGGCGCTCTGGCGCCAGGGCAAGGGTCCGGACCCAGACTCCCACGCGATCGCCGCCCGCGCGCTCGAAATCAAGGAAACGCTTCTCGGCAAGGAAGACCCCCGGCTCGCCACGAGCCTGCGCCCGCTCGGGATCATGAGTAACCAGCGCGGCGACTACTCGGCGGCGGTCGCGTTCTTCGAGCGGGCCGTGCGGATCACCGAGCGGGCGTACGGCCCCGACGATCGCCGGGTCGCCATGAACCTGAACAACCTGGCGCTCGAACTGCGACAGGTCGGGGATTACGCGGGCGCGCGCGCTCAAGCAGAACGGGCGCTGGCCATCAAACGCCGGACCGAGCCGCCCGGCGACATGCTGGCGACCGGGCTGAGCGCCCTCGCCGGCACGCTTGCGCTGATGGGGGACACGAAAGAGGCGCGCCGCATGCTCGAGGAGGCGCTCGCCATGCAGGAGCAGACCTTGCCACCCGATTCTCCCAGTCTCCTGCTGACCATCGACGACCTCGCCAACACCCTGGTGATGCTCGGGGATCTCGATGCGGCGCGGCCGCTCGCTGAACGCGGCCTTCGGCTGCGCGAGAGCAAGCTCGGGCCCGATCACTTCCACGTTGCGTACAGCCTCCTGGGCCTGGGCCATCTCGAGACCTTGAGCGGGAACAAGGAGGCCGCGCTCGCGTACCTCGGACGGGCGCTGGCGGTGCGAGAGAAGGCCTTCGGGCCCGCACATCCGTGGGTCGCGAGCACGCTTCTGCTCCGCGGGGAGGCGCGCGATACCTTCGGCGATCCGCAAGGGGCGCGCGAGGATTACGAGCGGGCCCTGCGAATCCAGGACCAGACTCTCGACGCGCGCCATCCCGATCGCGCGCAGACGATCCTCAATCTCTCGAAGGTGCTCCTGGAACTGGGGGACCGCGGGCCGGCGTTCGATCGCGGTCTGGAGGCGGCGCGCGCCTCGGGCGAGCACTTCCGCGCCACGGCCCAGGTGATGTCGCAATCGGACGCGCTGCGCTACGCGCTGGAGCGGAGCGATGCCCTGGACGTCCCGCTCTCGATCCTGGTGGTGCCGGGAGCAGCGAAAACTCCTCCGGGCGATACGACGCGGGTCTGGGATCAGGTCATGCGGTCGCGGGCCATGGTGCTGGACGAGATGGCGTCGCGCCATCGCGACGTGTCCGGGCAGGGGGGCGGCGACGTGTCGCGTCGCACCATGGCGCTCACCGCGGCTCGCAGTTACCTGGCTGCGGCTCTCGTCAAGGTGCCCGCGGCGGATGGGCTGCAAGCGTACCGGGAACAGCTGACGCGCCTCTATGCGGAGAAAGAGTCGGCGGAGCGCAGCCTCGCGGAGGCCAGCGCCCCATTCCGGAGGCAGCAGACCCGCTCACGCGCCGGCTTCGAAGAGGTCTTCCGGAACCTCCCCGAAGGATCGACCCTGCTCGCCTACGTCCAGTTCGGCCAGCGGTCGGCCGCGCAACGGACCCCGACACCTTCGTATGCCGCCTTCGTGGCGCGCGCCGGCCGCAAGGAAGCGATGCTGATCCCCCTGGGGAAAGCGTTCGAGATCGATCCCCTCGTCCAGGCATGGCAGCGGGAGGCAGGAACCGATCCGCGCCGGGAGGGCTCGGTCGCGGCCGCCGGCGAGCGGTACCGCCACGCTGGAGAGGGGCTTCGCCGGAGAATCTGGGACCCGGTCGCATCGCGCATCGGCAAACCGAGCATTCTGCTCATCGTCCCGGATGGCTCGCTGAACCTCGTCAACTTCGCGACCCTGCCGCTGGCCGACGGCCGGTTCCTCCTGGAGGAGGGACCGGTGATGCACTTCCTGTCGAGCGAGCGCGACGTCGTCCCGGTCCCGTCCGCCGCGGGTCTTCACGAGGGCGTCCTGGCGATCGGGGGAGTCGACTACGACGCCTTCCCCACGGTCGTGGCCTCGGCCGGACCAGCCGCGGAGGTTGCGACTCCGGATGAAGATGCGGTGGCGACCCACTATCGCAGCCCCGACTCCGGATGCGACGAGCTACGGGAACTCCGGTTCTCACCACTCCCCGCCACTTCGTCGGAGGTGGAGGCGGTCTCCGCTAGCGCGGCGTCGCAGGCCGCCGCAAGCAGGCCGCCGCACACAGGCGCGAGCGGCGTCAGGAAGCTCGTCGGCAGCGCGGCCTCCGAGACGGCGTTCAAGGCGGAGGCGGAACGCTACGGAACGCTGCACCTCGCGACGCATGCCTACTTCGTCAACGATCGATGCGGTCCGGGCGCTGCCGGTGGGCCGGTCGAGGCCTCCGAGGGAGGAGGCCGCGCTCCGAAGCCGCAGCCGGCGCTGGAAGACCCGCTGCTGTGGAGCGGCCTGGCGCTCGCAGGCGCCAACCTCCGCCGCGATCCGGCCACCGGTGTCGCGGGCGATGACGGGCTCCTGACGGCGGAGGAGATCGCCTCGCTCGACTTGAGCGGCGTACGCTGGGCTGTTCTCTCCGCCTGCCGGACCGGTGTCGGCACGCTCCGCAGCGGTGAAGGAGTGCTCGGGCTGCGCCGAGCTTTCGCCATTGCCGGAGCGGGGACCCTCATCACAAGCCTCTGGCGCGTGGAGGACGAAGCGACGTCGGCCTGGATGACGGCTCTCTATCGCGCGCGTTTCCGCGGCCTCTCGTCGGCCGCGTCGGTCCGGCAGGCCGGTCTCGATCTCCTGACCGCCCAGCGCGCCGCCGGCCGCCCGGTGCACCCTTTCTTCTGGGGCGGTTTCATCGCCGCCGGCGACTGGCGCTGACCCCGCCGAGGCTGGCCGCTTCAAGAAGTCGGTAACCTCCGCCGCCCTCGCGCACTAACCCTCCATCAAGTCGAACCTTTGCGCCGCCGCTGGCGCTGACTGCCCGTCACCATGGAGGGAATGCCATGAGCCTGCCTTCGCCGACCCGCCCCCTGCCGACCGTTGTCCTGGTCTTGATCGCCGGAGCGTGCCTGTGCGGCGTCCTGCTGGCGGATCCCGTCTGGATCAATCGCGGCCCGGGTGGAGGAGGAGCATGGGCTGGAATCGCTTTCAGGCCGCAGGACACGACGGGGAACACGGTCCTGATCGGCACGGACGTCGCGGGCGCTTTTCGCACCACGGACGGCGCATCGACCTTCTCGAGCGCGAACGGCGGCTTTCAGACGGGTGTCCTGCAATCGCATTCGCAGCCTTACTGGATGGAGACCTTCACGTTCGATCCCACGCCCGGCTCGAACACCGTTTACGCCGGCTCGCTCGAGACTCTTCTCAGGAGCACAGACGGCGGCGTCAACTGGACCCCCGTCAATTCCAACTTCGCGGACAGCTCGGGATCATTCACGTCGGCGCGGCGCTCGCTGCGCCGGGTGGTCATCGATCCGACGAACACGAACATCGTCTACGGGGCGAGCGGGTCCCGATTCGAGGAACCGTACGGCATCGGGACGGAGGCGGAGAACCTCGCCGGGGACGGCTGCGTCTTCAAGGATACCGTCGGGCCGGCCGGAAGCGAGGCGATCGAGGACCAGTCCCTGATCCAGAGTCCTGAGGAGCAAATGTGCTGCCCTCCGGGGCACGTCTGTTGTCCCGTGGGGCAGCCGGATTGCTCTCCGGCCCTCTACGGCTCTCCCTTGCCCTCCCGGCCGGTCGTGTTTTCGATCGTTGTCGATCCTGCGAACGGCCGACTCCTCGCGTCGACGAACAAGGGCATTTTCAGGAAGGATCCACCCTCCGCGGCTTGGACGAAGGTCCCCGACACCGGACTGCCGCATGACAACGCGCGCGCGCTGGTGCTCGACAACGCCTCGAACACGCTGTATCTCGTCCTGCAGAGCCGCCTCACGGTGACCACAGACATCAACCTCAATACGTACGCCGATCCGACCACGTGGCAGGGTGGCGTCTACAAGGCCGCGAAATCCGACTGGGGATCGAACTGGGCCCCCATCAACGGCGTGAACGGCACCAACGACCTGCAGAATCCGGGGTTCGAGCAGCAGGGGACCGGCGGCAAGCCGGCCGCCAAGTGGACGGCTCTCCCGAACACCGTCGCCGCCCGCGACACCGCCATCAAGAGGACCGGAACCGCTTCCATGAAGCTGACGGCCCAGGCGGGCGGGGGGGACCAGGGGGTCGAATCGGACTCGATCACCATCACCGGGGGGAAGAGGTACGAGTTCTCCGTCTATTCTCGTGCCGGCGCCGGATCCGGCTCCGGTGTCAGGAAGATCTATGCCCGATTCAAGTGGTTCAGCAACAGCACGCCCGTGCCGATGAATCCGGTCTGCAACCCCACCGAGACCTGGACGGACCTCTCGAAGGACACGCACGCGACCGTCTCCACGTGGCAGCGCTACGAAGGCTCGACCTATGCGCCGGCCGCGGCCAATCGCGTCCGGATCCAGCTCCTGACGCAGGACACGGCGGGCACGACGCACTTCGATGACGCCGTGGTGCAGGAGAGCAAGAGCCTGTCACGGGTCGATCAGATAAACGATGTGGGAGCGAACTATCGGACCCTGGCGGCCGACTCGGCGCACGCCGGCACCGTCTACGTCGGGACCTGGGGGTCGACCGGTGCCCTGGACCAGGGGGTGTGGCGCACGACCGACTACGGCGCCTCGTGGGAGCGGGTTACCCGACAGGCCCCAGACGATCCAAACGACTCGGTCAGCGATACCCGCGCCGCGAACGATCCCAACGTTTGCTTCCAGGCCCCCGGGCTGGAGCCGATTTACATGGAAGCCAAGGGGATGGCCGGGCCCAACACCATCCTCTACGTCGGGACGGGTTTCTGGCTCTACAAGTCGGCGAACGGCGGCACCTCGTGGTCCGAAGTGACCAGCAATGAGAACGGCGCCGGGACCAATCGCTGGAGCGCGCGCGGCGAGACGAACAACGTGCTTGCCATGGAGTCAGCGACCGAGCCGGGAAATCCGGCCCGCATCTTCTATGGAGACGGCGACAACGCCCTCCAGATCAGCGACGATGGCGGGACGAGCTGGCTGATGGAAGGGATCAAGAAGAATCGCAACGTCTGGTGGGACCTCCTGGGAGATCCGCGACACGACGGTCCCACCGGCGCCGCCCTGATTCCCGGCACCGTGACCTCGATCGTCGCCGACAGTCCGAATCACGTCTATGTCGCGGCGAACTGTCGCGACTGCTCCGATGTCGGAGCCGTGCTGTCCGGCACCTTCACCGGAGGGCAGTGGCAGTGGACTCCCGTGGGATACACCCTGTGCGAGGCAAACTATCCTCCTGGGTGCAGCAAGAACTGGCCCGCAGGCGGCCCGGTGTACCTGGCCAAGGACGACACGAATCATTACCTCTACGCATCGATCACCGGGAAGGGGTTCTATCGCTACCTGCTCACGAATCCTTTCGCACAGTGGCAGCCGTTCTTCCCCACGTTGCCTGCGGGAGAATGCCCGCTCGGCGACCCAGCGACGTGCGACGACTCCCCGACGTGCGACACGGCCAATCCGTGCTGCGTCTGCGACACGACGAAGATTGCCTACGACTCGAACCAGGGCCGGATCTACCTCGCGAGCGGCGATCCGACGCTCGACGGCACGGCCGCCGATTGCGGGCTCTGGGTCTCGACCAGCCAAGGGTCCACGTGGACCAGGGCGACAGATGCGTTGATGGCCAACGAGCCGGTCCTGGCGATCGCGCCGCTTCCCACGGGCGAGGTGTTGATCGGCGCGCGCGGAAGGGGCGTCCTCGACAAGGGAGGTGTCTACAAAGGCGTCTTCTCGGGATCGTGGCAGTTCACGCAGCTCATGCGGCATGACGCAAGTCATCACGAAGTTCAACCGGATGTGACCGGCGTGGCGTTCGTCCCAGGCAACCCGAACGACCCGAACGACCCCGACAAGATCTACGCGTCGTCAATGCAGGGCGCCAGCGCGGCTGTGGGGGCCGGACCCGGCATCTATCAGGGGACGTACTCGGGAGGCGCCTGGTCCTTCGCCCAGATGAGCCCCGATGGTATCGACCACATGGTGTTCTCCGGCCTGCGGAGCAATCCGGAATGCCAAGGCGGATTCCCGCTGATTGCCACGACGGGTGGAGGCGGAGCCTTCATCACCAGCGTGGTGACCCCGGCGCCGCCACTGGCCCTTTCAGGTTCTTCGCCGATTGGCGGCACCATTGTTTTGAACTGGTCCGATGCTTCGGATACCGAATGCGGTTTCAAAGTGGAACGAAGCGCCGGAAACAACCAGAACTACCAGGAGCTCACGCAGAAAGCGGCGTTCAACCAGACGAGCTACAGCGACTCCGGACTCGACGCGGGCACGTACTACTACCGCATGCGTTCGTTCAATGCTGCAGGGGCTTCCTCCTACTCGAACGAGATCTCTGTGTTCACGGGGCAGGCGCCCTGTGTCCATTGCGCCGCCGCGGCAGGATTCTGCGATGGGCAGCCGTCAGGAACTCCGTGCGGGTTGCCGGCCTGCGGCGGCGTCTGCCGGAGTTGTGGTGGCCAGTTCGACTGCTTCAAGCCGTGAACCGGGTGGTTTGTTTGTCCTAGATCCGTTCGCGGCGCCCGGGGGTTCCCGGGCGCCGCGCCGCAGCGGCGCATACGGGTCAGTCATTGGCGGTATTCTGGAGCATACTGGAAGGGCCCGCCGACCCAACTGCTAGCGGACGAGTCGGACAAGACACGATCGATGCCACAGGCGACGGGCGCGACGCCCGCTGCTGCCGCCATCCCCGCGCGCGTGGGGCGCTACACGATTCGCGGCGTCCTGGGCGAGGGTGGCATGGGGACCGTCTACGAGGCGGAGCAGGAGCAGCCCAGGCGTGTCGTCGCCCTCAAGGTCATCCGCGCCGGCCACCTGTCGCCGCAGCTGCTGAGGCGCTTCGAGCACGAGTCGCTGGTGCTCGGACGGCTCCAGCATCCGGGCATCGCGCACGTGTACGAGGCCGGGACGATCGAGGACGAACGCGGGAACCCCGTCCCCTACAACCTGGGCTCGGTGCTGAGTGGGGAGGGCAAGCACGCCGCCGCCGAGGCCTTGCTTCTCCCAGGAGCGGCGGTCGCCGCGGCGACGCTTCCGACGGGACATGAGGTCAGAGTCCGCCTGACCAGGACCATCACGAAGCTCTATGAAGCCTGGAACACCGCGGAGCCGGGCAAGGGGTACGACGCCAGAGCGGCGGAGTGGAATGCCAAACTGAAGGCGATGGGCAGGCCCGCGGAGCAATCGGGGCCGGAGTAGCGAGTGTCGAGCCGTCCATCGAAACATCCTCACGACCCGCGGTGCCGGCGAGCCCGCGCCGTCGCCGCGGCTGTCGCGGCTGCCCGTCACCTCCGAGGAAGGCGGAAAGCCGCGCCGTAGAGACGCCGGTCTCCTTCGTTCTCTCCGACCGCGGCGACCGACCAGAAAGCCGCGCATCTGCCGCATGGCCTCGGGATCGACGGCGCGCGCTCCACGCACGGCTCCGACCTGATATCATTCCGCCCGTCCCGCCGCTCTCGTACCGACTGCCCCCGCAGACAGGCCGCCGCTCCATGGACAGGCGCCGCCCCGCGCGTTGACCGCATGTCAGGTGTGACATATCATCAGGGCGTTCCATGACGCCGACGGGGAAGCCCCTCGTCTGGCTGCGCGGCGAGATCAAGACCCCGCCGTTCTCCGCTCCGGCGAGATTGGAGGCTGGATACCTGCTGCGGAGACTTCAGCAAGGCGACGTGCTGTCGATGCCGCACTCGAGACCGATGCCCGCGATCGGCTCGCGGTGCCATGAATTGAGGATCAAGGACATCGACCGCGACTGGCGCATCGTCTACCGGGTGGACACCGACGCCATTGTGGTGGCGGACGTTTTCGCCAAGATGACTCGCCGGACGCCGGAGCGGGTGATCGAAGACAGCCGCCGCCGGTTGAGGCTGTACGACACAATCGGATTGTGAAGCCGGCGTCGTTGACGAGAGGGAAGCAGCATCATGCGCAAGGAAAAGCGGGCCAGGCTGGAACGTGCGGGATGGAAGGTCGGGTCGGTCCGCGAGTTCCTCGGGCTGACCGAGGTCGAGGCAGCGATGGTCGAACTCCGCCTGGCGCTCAGCAACGTCCTGAAAGAGCGTCGGGCGCGGAGCCATCTGTCGCAGGGGCAGCTTGCGCGGCTCCTCGGATCGAGTCAGTCGCGCGTCGCCAAGATGGAGGCGGGCGATCCATCGGTGTCGATCGATCTCCTGATCCGCTCGCTTCTGGCGATGGGCGCCACGCAGGAAGACCTCGCCCGAACGATCCGGCGGTCGAAGTAACCCGGGGACGACTGAGAACATCTACCTCGACCACCCCGATCAAGACGATCGGTCGCCGCGCCATGGTTCGATTCGAGGCCACCAGCGTCCGACTGCGCCCTGATAGAGGCGATAGGAATCGCCGAACTGCCGGCGCAGCGTGGGCTCTTCGTATGCGAGCACGAAGAGATGGAACGCGGCCCAGACGACGGCGTCGTACGCGAGCAGCGGGACGCTGCCGAACAGCAGCGCCTGACCCAGGACGACGGCGAGGACTGCGACATACATCGGGTTCCTGACGTGCCGATAGAGGCCGGTGACGACGAGCGTCTCGGTCGGCGCGACGGGAGCCGGCGTCCCGCGGCCCTCGAGCGCGAACCGCAGGAAGCAATCGACGAGCACCGCCAGCCCGGCCACGAGCAGCGCGCCGCCGAGCCAGCGGACCACCTGAAGCCCCAGGAAGGGCGGCGCGAAGCGCCAGCGCGACAGCGCGTACGGCAGCCATCCCGCAACCACGCCCGGAGCGACGAAGAAGAAAGCGACGGAGCCGATGAGGGGACGCAAGCGGGTCGTCAATGGCAACCGCCACTCCTAGAGGCGCGGGTCCACCGGCTCGCTTTCGAGAGCCAGAACGCCGAAGACGCATTCGTGAACGCGGCGGAGCGGCTCCTTCCTGACGAAACGGTCCAGACCCTCGATGCCGAGAGCGAACTCGCGCAGGGCGAGAGAGCGCTTGGTGCGGAGACCGCGCGAGCGGAGACGCTCGATGTTCTCCGGGAGCGTGTACTCGAGACCATAGATGATGCGCAGGTACTCGGGGCCGCGGCACTTGACCGCCGGCTGCGCGATGCCCCGCCGGCCGCGCGCCACGAAGGGGAGCGGCTTCACGACCATTCCCTCGCCGCCGCGCGCCGTGAGCTCCTCCCACCAGGTGATCCCGGCGGCTTCCGAGGCCGAGTCGGTCACGTCGACCGTCCGATGGGACGTCGCCATGACCAGGGGCGCGCCGGCGGGGCTCAGCCGGGCGAGTGTCTCCATGTGCCATGCGTTGCTCTGGTCGTCGTGGACCTTCCCCTCGCTGGCGAGCAGGTGAAACGGCGCGACGCGCAGGTCGTCGATGGAGGCCACGGGCCAGCAGTAGCGTCGCCAGGCTTCCGTGTACTTGGTCGCCAGCGCGGCGCGGGCGCGGGTGCGCTCGAGGAGCGGGCCCACCTCGGCTCCCCGGCCTGAAGCCTGCTCGAGCGTCGCGACCGACTCCGCGAGGGCGGCGCTTGAGGCCGCTCCGACCGCCGCGTACTGCGACCGCAGCAGCTCCTGGGCCTTGGCCGACCAGGGCATCAGCTCGCAGTCGAAGCAGATCCAGTCGGTGCCGAGCTCGTCCCACAGGCCCGCGGCGTCGCAGGTCGCGCGCAGCCGGTCGAGGAGCTGCGCCTCGAGGGCGAGGTCTTCGAAGAACCGGCGCCCGGTGCGGGTGTAGCAGATGCCGCTCTCGTCTTCGAGGATCCCGAAGCGCCTGCGGGCCACGCCGGTGTTGCGGCAGACGATGATCACGGCGCGCGAGCCCATGTGCTTCTCTTCGCAGATGACCTGCGGGATCCCTTCGTGGCGGAAGTAGGCGAAGGCTTCGGCGGGATGCTCGAGCAAAGCGCCGCCGCTCGCGGTGTCCGAGGGGGACATCGTCGGGGGCAGATAGATGAGCCACTTCGGGTTCGCGGCGAAGCGGCTCATGACTTCGAGCGCCGCGATGGCGTTTTCCTCCCGGATGGTGACCGTGTGGTGGAGGCGCGTCGTGACGATGCGCTTCCCCAGCACGTCCTCCATGTCGAGGACGTCGTCGTGTTCCTGCTGCGCGGTGAGCTGGGGGGCCTGCGCGTCGGCCGGCAGGAACGGTCGCGCCGGCTCGCACCAGGTGCGCTCGGCGGGGACGGAGACGAGCTCCTTCTCCGGGTAGCGCAGCGCCGTGAGGCGGCCGCCGTACACGCACCCGGTGTCGATGCAGATCGTTCCGTTCAACCACTGCGGCTCGGGGACGGGCGTGTGGCCGTACACGACCATCGCCCGGCCGCGATATTCCGACGCCCAGTTGTACCGGACCGGCAGGCCGAACTCGTCGGTCTCGCCGGTCGTCTCGCCGTAGAGCGCGAACTCGCGCACCTTGCCTGAGCCGCGGCCCTGCATCGACTCCTTCATCCCGGCGTGCGCGACGACGAGCTTGCCGTCGTCGAGGACGTAGTGCGAGACCAGGTCGTCGATGAAATCGGCCACTTGTCTTGGGAACTCGGGTGGCTCGCGTTCGAGCTGGGCGAGGGACTCGGCGAGGCCGTGCGTGATGCGCACGTCCTTGCCGCGCAGCTTGCGCAGAAGCTTCATCTCGTGGTTGCCGGGCACGCACAGCGCCGAGCCGGCCTCGACCAGGCGCATCACGAGCCGGAGCACGCCTGGGATGTCGGGCCCGCGATCCACCAGGTCCCCGAGGAAGACGACCTTGCGTCCTTCGGGATGCCGGGCGGCGGGCAGGTCGTAGCCCAGGCGGCCGAGCAGCGTCTCGAGCTCGGAGCGGCAGCCGTGGATGTCCCCGATGATGTCGAACGGGCCGTGTTCGTCCTTCAGATTGTTCCAGAGGCGTTCCCGCTCGATGGTTGTCGCCGCGATTTCTTCGGGCGATGAGAGCACGAACACGTGCCGGAACCCTTCGCGGTCCAGGCCGCGGCGCGAACGGCGCATCTGCGTGGCCTGCTGGCGGATGACGCGCGGGCCGAAGGGGCGATCGGGGCGTTCTTTGTTGCGCTCGTGGCAGAGCTTCTCCGGCAGGTCGAACAGGATGGCCACGGGCAGGCAGTGGTACTCGCGGGCGAGCGCGACGAGGGGCTTGCGCGCTTCCACCTGGACGTTCGTGGCGTCGATGACCGTCAGCCGGCCCGCGGCGAGGCGCCTGGCGGCGATGAAGTGCAGCACCGCGAAGGCGTCGTTGGTCGCCGCCTGGCAGTTCTCGTCGTCGCTGACGAGTCCCCGGCAGAAATCCGAGGAGAGCACCTCGGTGCTCTTGAAGTGCGTGCGCGCGAACGTCGATTTCCCCGAGCCGGAGGGCCCGATGAGCACCACGAGCGCCAGCTCGGGGATGGTGATCTTCATCGCGCGAAGACCGCCATCTGCGTCGGCGCCCCGAGCAAAGCATCCTCCGGACCGACGGGCAGGAGCCGCACGGTGTAGCCGTACTTCTCGGCGATGCGCCGCGTCCAGGATTCGAACTCGGGGCGGGTCCACTCGAAGCGGTGGTCCTTGTGCCGGAAGCGTCCCGCCGGGAGGTTCGGGAACTTGACGTTGTACTCGGCGTTGGGCGTCGTGACGACGACGCTGCCGGGGCGCGCCGACTCGAAGACCGAGCGCTCGAACGCGACCAGCCTGGGCGGATCGAGGTGCTCGATCACCTCGACGACCGCGGCGGCGTCGTATCCGGCGAGTCGCTTGTCGCGATAGGCGAGCGACCCGTGCATCAGCCGCACGCGCTCCCGCTGCTTGTCGGGCATCCGCTCCAGCCGCAGCCGGTCGCTCGCCACCTCAAGGGCCCGGTGCGAGACGTCGACTCCGACGATCTCCTCGAACGACCGGTCCTGGAGGAGGGCCCGCACGAGCTGCCCCTCGCCGCAGCCGAGGTCGAGCACACGTTTTGCACCGCTCTGCCTCAGCGCCGCCACGACCGCGCCGAGGCGCAGCTCGTTCAGGCTGATTCGTTTCTCGATCTCCGCTTCTTCGCCCGCCTGGACCGCGGCCACTTCGTCCGGCTCGGCGACTTCCTCGGCCATCAGCTGCTCGAGCGCCTGCCGCGCCAGGCTGCGCTGGTGCTTCAGGTACCGCCTGGCGATGAGGTCTCTCTCGGGGTGCCCCGCGAGCCACCCCTCCCCGTGCCGGACGAGCTTGTCCACCTCGTCGTCCCCGACCCAGTAGTGCTTGTCATCGTCGAGCACCGGCAGCAGGACGTACAGGTGCGTGAGCAGCTCGCTCAAGCGCCTCTCGGCGGTGAGCGTGACGGTGAAGTACCGGCTGCCTCCCCAGTCGGCGTAGGTCTCATCGAGCGGGTGCTGCGCGGCGGTCACGGCGTAACCCAGGGGTTCGAAGAGCCGGCGCAGGAAGGCCTCGCCTCCCCGGCACGGAACGACGGAGATGCGCGCCTCCAGCGGGATGGCGCGCGCCACGAGCTCGGGCCGCTCCTTGCTGCGGCCGCCGAGCGCCGTGCCGAAGACATCCGCGATGGCGACGCTCAGGAAGGAGGACGCGACGTAGGGACGGTCGTTGACGTACTGCTCGAGCGAGCGGCCTTCGCCGGGGGGGCCCTTCCGTCCACGCACCAGACCGATGGGATCGATTTCGAGCAGGAGGGCAGCCGTACAGCGATCCGGGTCCGTCACCGGGTAGAAGACGTGTGCCCTGCCGAAGGTCAGCTCGCTCGTCTGCGTCCGGGCAGGGTTCTTGTGCAGCAGGTACCCGAGATCGGTGGCCGGCGAGGCCGTGGTCGTGAGCGTGAGAAGCATGATGGCGCTTTGTACATCAGGTCTGGCCGTTCAAGATGGAATGCGTGCATACCGCCACCAAGCGCCAGCAGCGCTGAGCCGCTGTTCACCCGCGGACGCGGTCGCCTCCTGAGCGTCAGTCCGCGAACTCGCTGGAGAGTATCGGCACCAGTTGAGGCGCCAGTCGGCACGTACTCGCCGCCTCGAGCGCTCCTCGCGCGTGGCACGGATCTCTCAGAGCAAGTCTTGACAGATCCGTGCGACTGGCTATCATCAAAGCACTTCCTCCCCGCTCGTTTGCCGAAAGGCCTCGGGCGGGGTTATTTTTTCCCGGGGGCGAAGTTGCCCCCCGAGCCCAGACCGCTTCGAACCGTCGTATTCGTCGATGGCCAGAATGTCGCCATCGCCATCGATCTGCGATGGATTGGGGGTCGCCTGACAGTTGTCGCAAGCATCGCCGAACGAATCGACGTCGAGGTCGCTCTGGTCCGGATTCCGCACCTGAACAAAATTGTCGCAGGCATTGGGCGCCGTAGACGCGACGGTTGGCTCAAGGACGGTTCGGAGTCACCGGCACCTGCGGGGGGAGGCTCGTGCGCCCGCCGCGGGCCCGAGGAGTGGCCATGCGCGGTGCGCTGTCCTGTGACGACGGCGCCTCGTCGTGGGGCACCGATACGGTCGTCTCAGCCAGGGTGACGTTCCCGGCGCCATCGATCGCACGATAGGTCAGCGTGTACACGCGCCCCGTCCCCTGGCTGTTGCGTTTGGCTCGCAGGCCCATGAACGCATCCGCCGTGCCGATCTCGGCTCCCTGGATATCGACCACGTGCCCCGTCCCGGGCTCATTGCTCGATGCCGAAACAAGCAGTACAGAGACCGCCTCGGGGTTGCATGCGTCCTGCGTCTCCCAGCGCACCGTCACCGGAACCAGTCTCCGATCCGGAGGCCAGAGGATCTGCGGGTCGGCCAGCAGCGACAGCACCGGTGGGACAGTGTCCACGACGTTGACCGTGACGCTACAGGTGGTCTGATTCCCGGCGATGTCCGTCGACGTGTATTGGACCGTGGTGTTCCCGACCGGATAGAGGTCGGAGGCGTCCGCGCCGATCTCGGTCCGGTCATTGACGAGCGCCGGTTCGCCGCACAGGTCGTACGCGGTCGCGAAGAGGGATACGAATGCGCCCCCCATTCCCGTGCACTGCGTCCCCGCCGGAAGGACCGGGCATTCCAGGACCGGCGGTATCGTGTCGGCCACGGTGACGGTGGTGTCCGCGGTGTCGGTTCTTCCGTAATGGTCGGTGACCTTCAAGGTCACGGCATGCGTCCCGAGCGAGAATCCCAGTTCCAGCGTTTCGCCGGCGCCGAGCAGACGCTGCGACGGCAGCCCGTAGTCCTCGTACCATTCGAACAGCACGATGTCATCGTGGGTTCCGGCAGGCGAGTCAGGATCGGAGGACCGGGACCCGTCGAGCAGGACCGCCGCCCCGTCGGGACCGGTGCACTCGACCTGGCCGGGCTGTCCCGCGTCGGCAACCGGGGCCTGGTTCGTGAAGTGCTCGTCAGCGCCCCGGTCCACCACCAACGATCCGTCCTTGTTGCCGTCCGCGATCCTGGGGTCCCCCTCGAAGTCGTGTTCCCCGTGCGCCGCGTTGTTGTCGCCCGAATCGATGGCCGGCGAGCCCGGACCGAGGTGGAAATCGCCCGCCTGCGGCGCCACCAGCAGAGGATCGACCGCCACGTTCCCGTTCACACCGTTGTACTGGCCGTCCCCGATGATGTTGAACGATGGGCTGGCCGCCGGCCCGCCCTCAAACAGGAAGAAGAGATCGAGATCGCGGCCGAATCCGGCATGGCCGTACAGGATATTATTCGTCACGTGCACAGAGGCGATGTTGGGAGCCACCACGCCGGCGCCTCCGAATTTGACATTGTTTCCGTAGACGGTGTTGTTGACCACCTCGTAGGGCCCGGGTTGCAGAACCATCCCGCTCCCCGCGTTGAACGCCACGACGTTGTTCCGGATCCTCGCGATGCAGTCCGGGGAGTAATTGAACTCGACGACGATCGCTCCCCGGTCCCCGTCGTTGTGCACGATCGTGTTCCCGTCGATGATCGCTTCGCAAGGGTGCCAGTGGGGATAGACGAAGATTCCCCCGCTCACCGCATTGTCACGGATGACGTTGTCTTCGATCTGGAAGGTGATGGGGCCGGCCACGCTGATGGCGATCCCGTAGCCATTTGAAATGATTTGCGCGTCGCCTCCGCCGTTCCGAATCGTGAATCCACGGATGCGCACGTGAATGCTGCCGAGGTCAAGATATGAAAACACCAGCACCGTGGAGGAGTTGACGCCCCCTCCATCGATCGTGGTCACATCCGGTCCCTCTTCGCTCAGCAGTGAAAGGTCCGTACTCTGGATCAGGACGTTCTCGTGATAGGTGCCAGGGCGGACGCGCACCGTATCTCCCGGGTGGGAGGCATCCACGGCGTCCTGGATCCGTGCGAAGCAGGGGCCGTGCACTCCGCAGGTCGGGTCGTCGTCATCGACCCACAGATCGCCCGCAAAGTGCGGCGCGATCGCAAAGGTGGAGAGAAGACAGCACCATGCGAGCCTCGACCACACAGCTCTGGCGGCGCGCGGGCCGGCCCCTGCGGGTTCTTGTCTCATGTCCGTCCTCCGGGGGCGGTGGATACTCGTCTACTCCAAGGGGGACGATGACGTCAAGCGTGTGAGACCCTCAGGGCGCCCCGCCGAGCAACTCAAGCACCTGCTGCGCGCCCACGTGGATCTCGCCGCTGACGGCTTCTTCAGGCCGAGGATCGTGCCGCTTCCAAGTTCCGGATCAGCTCCTTGACGAAGGGCGTGTCGTGGCTCCACAGCACGAACAGGTGGTCGGTCGGACGCGTCAGCGCGACGTACATCAATGCCCGGCCGTCCTCACCCTGCAGTTCCTCCGCCGCGACGAGGATCACCGCCTTGGCCTGAAGGCCCCGCGCGCCATGAATGGTGCTGACGGTCACGGCCAGGCTGCGTCTGTCGAACTCGGCGGCGATCCGATCGCGTAAAGCGTTCTTCAGACAGAGAACCATGACGTCCTGGGCGGCAAGGCGATCTGCGCCATTCATGAGGTCGCTCACGATCTGCACGCAACGACTGACCTGCGCATCCAGATTGGAAACCTGAATTACGGCAGGCCACGCGCCCAAGCGCGCACAGTTCTCCCGGCGAAGGGCGACAGCGTGGGGCAGGTCGTCATCGCCCGCTGATTCCGCCACCCCGAAACTGCATGCAGCCGAAGCGATCTCGCGGGTGTTGCGGTAGTTGAGCGTGAACCGCTTCGTGCGGCCCTTTGCCTTGACGCCAACCTTGCTCCAGTTGGGCAATTTGGAGCGATAGAGGTTCTGGCTCACATCGTAGGCGATGATCAGCGTGCCGTCCGCTGGCTCCTTGAGTGCGAGCACGGCGCTCTGGAACCAGGAGGCCGGGAAGTCCTGGCCTTCGTCGATCAGCACAGCGTCGTATTGTCCTGATTCGCCGCGGCCGGATTCGACGATGGAGAGCAGCCCCTGGCCGAAAGCGTCTTTGTCCTTGAGCTCAGCGGGCGCGCCCTGCATGCGGCCCCAGACACCGAAGGTGTGAACCTGGATGCCTGCGTGACGCTTCAACGTCATCGCGAGATATTCTTGCAGTGTCCGGTTGTAGCAGAGCATGAGCACGGACCTGTTCGCTTCGGCCAGCAGTCTCGCTGCTGCTATGAGAACGATCGTCTTGCCCGAGCCCGGCACGCCATAAATGATGCGGTGGCCTGAACCGAGCTGGCGGGCGACTCTTTCCTGCTCGAGATCAAGTACGTCGACTGAGACCTTCGGAGGCCTGTCGCCGAACAGGAAACCAGTCTCGACACGGCTTGCGGGGCTGACGACCGAGCGGAGTGCGCGCATGCGCTCCGGTGGGATCCGGAAGAGAGGGACATCCGGCGGCATCGCGGCCTCGAGCGCAGCCATCAACGCCGATGGATTGCCGGCGACTGCATCGAACTCATCGGCGCAGAGCGTCTCACCTTCCGGGAACAGGTGCGCCCAGGGAGATGCCTCAAGGTCCGCGCGGCGCATGGAGGTCAGGATGGCGAGATGGCCGAAGGCGAACGCGAATTGGCCAGCGCGCTTCAGGGCCGCAGCGGAAGGGTGCGTGTGGCACGTGTTCATGAGATCCCGTTGATAAGCGAGCGCCTGACGGGACGGGTGGGGTTGATCCTGCTGATGGCCTCCGTGCGTGTAGACGATGTGATGCGTGTCCGCGTGAGTAATCGCGTTCAGCGGAATGCCCTTCACTTCGATCACGATGACGCCGATCGTGGGGGCGATGACGATGAAGTCCGGATAGCGGCGGCGGATGACCGGCTCGTAGTACACGACCACATCGTCGGGCAGGGACTGCAGAGCGGCAAAGACCCGGCGTTCACCCTGCGACGCTCCGTCAGGCAGGTACTCCGGAATCATTTGCGCCATGAGACCGTCCCCGATGAAGTCTACTTCGGCTATGCGATCTCTTCGTTCTTGTGCAGCAGGCAGCCAGCGAATCAGACGGGCGGCCGGCCGCAGAACTGGGTGATTTGTCTTCCGGTGTGGCTGGACCCGTCGACCAACAGGCCGCAGGCGTCGTTGACACGATAGTTAAGCAGCCGGCGGTACCTGATCGGCTCGATCGCAGAGCAGGATAGGCTTTCGGCGACCAGCGCCTGGCGCGCGGCCAGCGCCGTGGAGTCGTATTCCGTGTCGCTCCAGGAAGGGAAGCGGCGTTGCAGGTCGTAGCCGAGCTGCAGCACGCTCCAGCTCTCCGACCGTAACCGGGTGGTCGGGACGCGCAGGTCGGCGGCCTTCCACCAATCCGCGAAGGCTGTCACGTCCTTGCAGCAGGTCGAGCGTTCGTAGAGGAAGGCGTTGGCCACCAGCGCCACGATGGGGTTCGAAGGATGCCGGGAGCGGAGGAGCTCGAGGCGGCGGATGGCCTCCTGATCCACGCGAACCATCCGCTCGCGCCGAGCGGCCTTCACCTCGTCCGCCGACGCGCTGTCCTCGGTCGGTTTCTGAAGCACCCACTCTAAAACATCGCCGAACCAGGGATTCCCGCCGAGGCAGGGGCTGAACGTTCCGCCGAATGCCTCCTGGGCCGCGTCCGAGAAGCGGTCGAGGGTTTTCTCGCACGGACCGTCGGAGACCTTCGTCTCCGGAACGCTTGGGAGAATGTAAAGAAGACTCTTGAAATAGGAGGCGAGGCAGATCGTGTGGCACGCCGTCTCATCGTCGTACAGGGCGACGACCTTCTCGGCGACGTCGAAATACCGGGAGAGCGACTCGAATGCCTCCTGCTCGCCGACGAAGGCCCGCCGGACTGGCGTGGTGACATGCGAGGCACCGGCGCTCACGAGCGCGCATCCTGTTGACAGTGCCGAGAGAAGAAGCGCCCCCGCGAGAAGCGCCGTGAGGAGACGCGCCACCTTCGGCATGTCGCGGATCCTGCCATATATGCCGGCTGATTCACCGGGCAGGTGGTAGCATCCGCGCCAGCTCGCCATGGCGACGGATTCCGACCTTCCGGTCCGGCTCGCGACGTTCCGATGGCTCGAAGAGCAGAGAGCCGTGCACGGCGAGGTGCTGCCGTGGTCATTGCTCCTGGCGGGGTTCTCGTTCGGAGGCGAGCGGGTTCCGCTCCTCAGTCAGCAGGGCATCTTCAAGCCGCGGCTGTGCCGGCTGCCGCTTTCCATCCGGACTTCGGTGGACAGCCCCTATCGCGACGCTTTCGCGGCGAACGGTTTATTGCAGTACCGGTATCGGGGCGAGAACCGAAGCCATCATGAGAACGTGGGCTTGCGGGAGGCGATGCGCGAGAAAACTCCGCTCGTCTATCTGCATGGGCACGTGGAGGGTCGTTACCACGCGGTCTGGCCGGTCTTCGTGGTCGCGGACGACCCCTCGACGCTGACCTTCACCGTAGCGGCCGAAGCCGAGGTGAACCTCGCTTCGTCCGTGAACCAGGTCGCCTATGAAGATCCGGAGATCGCGCGCCGTTATGCGACCCGCACTGTACGGCAACGGCTGCACCAGCGCGCCTTCGCAGAGAGGGTGATCGCGGCCTACGGCGAGCGTTGTGCCCTGTGCCGCCTGCGGCATCGCGAGCTGCTCGACGCCTCGCACATCGTCCCCGACAGCGATCCGGAAGGCGAGCCGCGCGTGCCGAACGGTCTGTCACTCTGCAAGCTGCACCATGCGGCCTTCGACGGCTACTTTCTCACCGTCGACCCGGACTACCAAGTCCAGGTGCGCAAGGATCTCCTGGAAGAGGAGGACGGCCCGATGTTGCGCCACGGTCTGCAGGAGCTGCAGGGCGCGACCATCCACCTGCCACACCAGGCTGCCTTGCGACCTGATCGCGAGGCTCTTGCCCGGCGGCTGGAGACGTTCACTGCGAGATGAAACCCGCCACTCCGCGCCCACGGCATGGTCGTCAAGGGAACAAGTGCTCAGTCGTCAACCCCGAAGAACTCTCGAGCGCTGAACACCTACTCCTCTTCCTCCAGGGGTTGCGGTATGTACACACGCTTAAGCGGCAAGAATCCTTTGTATCGCGAATCGAACCGCTCATAGTGCTGAAGGATCAGATCGACCAACTCTTCACCATCGATGAGCCTCAGGTTCGATTTGCTTCGAGCAAAGGCCTTGGCCTGGGGTGTGAACGTGCCTAATGCAACCAGTAGTCCGAACTCGGAGTTGGCCACCTTGCCATAGAGGGCGGACACCACCGGGTCCCCAATGCTGCCCTCGCTGCTCTTGACCTGAACCTTGATGATTGGCGGTTCGAATCCGAGGTCGTCCTTGTGCGCAATGATGTCGATCCCGCCATCCGGTCCTTCCGGAGAGACACGGGTGCGGTATCCCATCGCTTGGAGCAAGTGGGCCACGAACTCAGCGAAGGGATGTCCTTTGAGTTCGGAGGCAAGCTGCTTGAGCACGAAGTCATGAGTTGTCTGTTCGATGTCTTCGGCGACGAGCGCTACGCTCTCATCGACTTGAGGAGCCTGCGGGACCACGTCGCCTTCGCTCGCAGCGACGAACTCCTCCGCATAGGTCTTGACCTGAAAGAGACTCATCGCGGAGCCGATCTCGTATAACGCGCCCTGTGAAAAACGCGTCCTTGGATAGGAGCGGTGCCATCGAACAGAACGCTGATGAGGATAGCCGGGCTCGATATTGGGGTCATAGACATAGGGCCCGGCGATTCGACCGAGATGCACCTGTCGGTCCATTTTCGATGGATAAACAACGAGGTCGTCAAGCTTCAATTCGTGAACGAACCGAATGAGCTGACCAGCGTTGTTTGGTATAGCCCCAGGTTTCTTGTCCGGAAAGGCTTGAGCGACTCGTTCCTTGAAAATCTCCCGGTCGGCCGGCAGTCGAGTCAGATCGCCCACCTTAGCCCAACCGATAGCGATCCGATTGCGCTTCAAGAAGAGGGAGTCGGCGTCACCCGTTCGTCCGCCATGGATACCCCAGACCTTGGCCTCAGCCATGGAACGCTCCTTCCGAATCAACCCGGTCCCTGTCGGGTCTCGGTCAATCGAAAATGGCAATCGGGCCCAATGGTCATGCGGGCCCTCCCCTTATAGGCGTTGCCAGGTTCCGCAGATGCCGTAGGCAGCGTCGGAGGCTGTCGGACGTTCTGGCTGCGACGGCAGGTCTCCAGCCGTGGCGTTCGCCCTGGACGAACTCGATGAGCCGCGAGGGATAGAGCGGACCGGCCTTTCTGCCGCTCCCCTCGCGCGGAACGAGATCCGCTCGGACCTCCCAGGAACGCGACCGCCGTGCCAGGTTGATCAGGGCTGCCTTCGGGTCTGCTTCTGTGTCGGGTACGCCGGGCACTTGTTGCAGCGGCACGTCGAGCCAAGCGGCCATGCGTTCCCGGTCGGCGAGCAGCCAGGCTTCTATGGCTCGGACCGCGACCCTGAATGCCATCCGTGGCGCGGGGCTCGGCAAGTGCTCATGAACGAATGATGGAGCGCAGTCGGCGTCGCCATTGAGGTCCACGAGTACGAACCAGGGTGCATGCCGGGCGGCGTGGTTGAACCCATTAAGACGAGCCAGCAGCCGTCCCTTCCCCTCGGTCCGATGAATCGGGCCGACTTCAGCCTTGGCGTGTTGGACGAGCCGACCGAAAACCGCCTCATCGATGATTCCTTCCACGGCTCCCGAGACGTAGACGGTCATGACTTCAGTCCGCGAAAAGGGTGAGCTGACTGGCGTCTTTCGGGCGAGTCAGCGGCATGATCGCTTCGGCCAGGGTCGAGCCATGTTGCAAGAGGGTCTCGACATCCTGGAGGTCTCGGGCAGAGCGAACAACGGTGCCTTCCTTCTTGGGCTGCAGCAGGAAGATCTCGTCCAGGCCGATCCCCTCGTCGCGCAACAAATCTGTGGAGTGCGTGCTGAGAAGAACCTGTCGTCCTCCCTGCTGCTGAATGCGCGCGAACATCTGTGGCAGGTATCGGACTACTTCGGGATGGAGAGACAGTTCAGGCTCTTCGAGCAGAAGCGGACCCTCGCCCTCGAGCATTGACCAAAGAAGCCCGAGCAGCCGGAGCGTTCCGTCCGAAAGCTGGTCTTCGGTCTGCCACGCTCCCTGCGGACGCCAGTGCTCGTATTTACCCCGAAGATGGGGCGTGCCGACACGGTCGAAAGACAGTTCGAGGTTTTGGAGTTGGGGAACAGCGACCTTGAGGGCGCGTGTGATGCGCGCCAGACGGGAGTTGCGCTTTTTTTCGCTGGTGCGCGCGATCTGATCGAGAAAATCTCCACCGAACGGGTCGTTCCGCCTCCCAACTGAACGGTCTGGCTCGCGCACGAGCTGCGGAACCAGGTGGAGGTACCGGACCGAGCCGAAGAAGGCAGCAAGCTCGCGGAAGCGAACGTTGACCGCGAGTTGTTCGATGGAGGTCTGGAGCAGCCGCTCCGGATCCTGCTCGTCCTCTGCATCCGGCCGCGTGAGGACTACTTCCTTGTCATGGGTGACGCGCTCCCGTTCGACCTTTGGGCGCTGCTTTCTGTCCTGCCCGAGGTGCAGTTCGTATTCCCAACGCGCCGGGTTCGCTTCGTCACCGACCCGAACCAACATGACGACATCCGAGGGGTTTCGCGCCGCGAGGCTTCGCAGGCTCGAGAGGCTCAGGCGCGGCTTCCGTTGGACGGCGGCTTGCAACCCACCCCCGACTGAAGCGAGGTCGGCAAGAAACCGGAACACGTCGAGGAGATTCGATTTTCCCGACGCGTTGGGCCCGACGAGAAAGACACGCCGCTGGAGCGACATCTCAATTCGGGAGAAGTTGCGCCAATTCTCGAGACGGAGATATGAGAAGCGGAGTTGTTCGGGCGATGAGCCTCTCGAGGGCTTTCTCACTATCGCACCGCTGGCTGGGCCGGCCTGCTTCGAATCTGGTGCATGGGGCCTCAAGCGGGCGAGGATCGCCCTGAAACGAAGTCGTAGTCTAGCGCTGGTGACCAGAATCCAGGATCAGGTCCCGGGCTGAGGAGGCTCTGCGGTTTGCCGCTCGACGAGCCTGAGAGACGGAACCCCAAGAATCCCTTTCAAGAACGCCCCCGTCGGCGAGGCTGGGACCCTGGCCACCTTCTCCGGCGTCCCCTCGGCCACGATCCGTCCCCCCTCGTCCCCACCCTCGGGCCCCAGGTCGATGATCCAGTCAGCCGTCTTGATGACGTCGAGGTTGTGCTCGATGACGATGACCGTGTTCCCGGCCTCGACAAGCGCGTTAAGGACATCCAGCAGACGCCGGATGTCCTCGAGGTGCAGCCCCGTCGTCGGCTCGTCGAGGATGTAGACCGTCCGTCCGGTCGCGCGGCGGCTGAGCTCCTTCGACAGCTTGATCCGCTGCGCCTCACCCCCGGACAGCGTGGTCGCGCTCTGCCCCAGCTTGATGTAGCTCAGGCCCACGGCATCCAGCGTCTCCAGCTTTCTCCGCAGCATCGGGACGTTCTGGAAGAACTCCAGCGCCTCGGTGATGCTCATGTCCAGGACGTCCGCGATGTTCTTGCCTTTGTAGCGGACCTCCAGCGTCTCGCGGTTGTACCTCCGGCCCTTGCAGTCTTCGCAGGTGACGTAGACGTCGGGGAGGAAGTGCATCTCGATCTTGATGATGCCGTCGCCTTCGCACTTCTCGCAGCGGCCGCCTTTGACGTTGAAGGAGAAGCGGCCGACGCGGTAGCCGCGGGCGCGGGCTTCGGGGACCTGGGCGAACAGCTCGCGTAGCGGAGTGAACAGGCCCGTGTACGTGGCGGGGTTGCTGCGCGGGGTGCGGCCGATGGGGGACTGGTCGATGTCGATGACCTTGTCGAGCTGGTCGAGACCGCGGATCTCCTTGTGCTTGCCGGGGCGGATCGGCATGCGGTAGATGCGCTTGGCGAGAGCCTTGTAGAGCGTCTCGTTCACCAGCGTGCTCTTCCCCGAGCCGCTGACGCCCGTGACGCAAGTGAGCAGGCCGAGGGGGAAGCGGGCGGTGATCTTCTTGAGATTGTTCTCCTCCGCCTCGACGACGCTGAGCCAGCCCTCCTCGGGAAGCTTGGCGTTGGCGGCGGCAGTACGGCGCTTCTTCGGGATCGGGATGGCGCGGCGACCGCTCAGGTACTGGCCGGTGATCGAGTCGGGGTGGGCGGCGATCTCCTCGGGCGTTCCCTGGGCCACGACCCGGCCACCCAGCTCGCCCGCGCCGGGACCGAGATCCACCACGTGATCGGCGGTGCGGATGGTCTCCTCGTCGTGCTCGACCACGATGACCGTGTTGCCGAGATCGCGCATGGCGCAGAGCGTGTCGAGCAGGCGCCGGTTGTCGCGCTGGTGCAGACCGATCGACGGCTCGTCCAGGACATAGAGCACACCGGTCAGGCGCGAGCCGATCTGCGTCGCCAGGCGGATGCGCTGCCCCTCTCCACCTGACAGCGTGGCGGCGGTGCGCGACAGGCTGAGGTAGCCGAGACCGACATTCAGCAGGAAGCCGAGACGCTCGCGGATCTCCTTCATCACCATGTGGGCGATCTGCTGGTCGCGCGCCGACAGCGACATCGTATTGAAGGCGGCGTTGGCCTCCTTGATGGTCAGGCCGGTGTAGTAGTGGATGTTGTGGTCGGCGACCGTAACCGCCAGCGACTCGGGCTTGAGACGCGCGCCCTCGCAGACGGCGCACGGCTCGAGCGACATGTAGCGCTCGATCTCCTCGCGCAGCGACGACGACTCGCTCTCGCGGTAGCGCTGCATCATCGACGGGATGACGCCCTTGAACGGCTTGCGGAAGAAGTACCGGTTGCGCCCCTCCTTGTACTCGTAGTCGTACTCGGTGCGGCCGCTGCCGTACAGCAGGACGCGCTGCACCTCCTTGGGGAGGCTCTTGAACGGCAGGTTCGGGTCGAACTTCATGGCGCGGCCCAACGCCTCGACCGCCATGCGCAGCATCGAGCGGCCGTAGCCCCAGGTGCCGGAGATCGCCCCGTCGGCGACCGACTGGTTCGGGTTGGTGACGATCTTCGCCGGGTCGATCTCCTGGTGCGCGCCGAGCCCGTCGCACGTCGGGCAGGCGCCGTACGGCGAGTTGAACGAGAACATGCGCGGCGCCAGCTCCGGCACCGAGACCCCGTCGTACGGGCAGGCGAGCGTGTCGCTGAAGATGATGTCGCGCGCCTGCTCCCCGAGGACGTTGACCGTGGCGAGCCCCTCGGCCAGCTTGAGCGCCACCTCGAGCGAATCGGTCAGGCGCTGCTTGACCTCCGGCTTGAGCACCAGACGATCGACGACGATCTCGATGGTGTGCGCCTTCTTCTTGTCGAGGTCGATGTCCTCGTCGATCTCCATCACCTCGTCGTCGATGCGGGCGCGCACGAACCCCTTGCGCAGCATCTCGCGCAGCTCTTTCCGGTATTCCCCCTTGCGGCCGCGGACGATCGGCGCGAGCACTTGAAGCCGCGTGCCCGCCGGGATCTCCATCACCTGGTCGACGATCTGCTGCACCGTCTGGCGGGCGATCGGCCGCCCGCACTGCGGGCAGTGCGGCAGCCCGATGCGCGCGAACAGCAGGCGCAGGTAGTCGTAGATCTCGGTGACCGTGCCGACCGTCGAGCGCGGGTTGCGCGACGTGGTCTTCTGCTCGATGGAGATGGCGGGGGAGAGCCCCTCGATCGACTCGACCTCGGGCTTCTCCATCTGCTCGAGGAACTGGCGCGCGTAGGCCGACAGCGACTCGACGTAGCGCCTCTGCCCCTCGGCGTAGATGGTGTCGAAGGCCAGCGACGATTTGCCCGACCCCGACAGCCCGGTGATGACGATCATCCTGTTGCGGGGCAGGGTCAGGTCGATGTGCTTGAGGTTGTGCTCGGCGGCACCCTTGATGACGATGGAATCGGCGGCCATGAACGGCGGGAAGTCTCCTGAGGTCCGTGAGAACCGCCCCGGGCGGCCCTGAAGCCGCCCGCGGCGGGGGGTAAGTGTACCGAATGGAGAGGGGATCCTGAGCCAGCGATCTTAGAGGTCCGGCGAGGCGAGGTCAACCGGTTGCGGTCGCTTGACGCCAGGGGCACCCGACGCCTAGTCTCGGGCTCAACCAACCAGGAGGAGATGCCATGACAGCGCACCGTCTTGGGAAGCGTGTCCTGACGGCCGGCATCGCTGCGGGTCTCGCCGTTCTGATGCTGGGAGCCGGCCGCCGCGTGCCGGACCCGATCGCGGGCACGGGCGGCGGGGCGAAAGGGAAAAGTGGCTCGCTCGACGCGTCGTTCGCCGGGGACGGCACCCTCATGACGTTCGTCCCGCCCATCCTCGAAGAGCCCCTCTACAACACCGACGTTCCGTTCGCCGTCGCCATCGACAGCCGCGGCGGGATTCTCGTGGCGGGGCTCGAAACGACGGGGCGATCCGTGCTCGAACGCTTCAACGCGGACGGAACGCTCGACACGACGTTCGGAACGGACGGCCTGGCGACATTTCCCCAGCCAGGCAACGGCCACGCCACCTTCATGGTGCTCCAGCCGGATGGGCGAATCCTGGTGGGCGGACACACCGGCCTCGCGCGGTTCATGCCGGACGGGTCGCTCGACCCCAGCTTCGGTCAGGGCGGCATCGTGCAGCAGGGCGCCTCGGAGATTGCACTGCTCCCTGACGGCAGGATCGTGCTCGCGGGTGGACCCCAGCGCCTGGCCCGTTACGAATCCAATGGTCTCCCCGACAACACCTTCGGCACCAATGGTGTGGTCGATACGGGTCTAATCTCTTCGGGCAGCCCCTTTGACATGGCGCGGCAGGCGGACGGCCGATTCGTTCTGGCCTTCCCTATATACGGCTTTGCCACCAGAGTGGTCCGGCTCGAGGAGGATGGATCGTCCGATGCCGGATTCGGTTCCGGGGGGAGCGTGACCCTGCCCTTCATCTTCCCATCCGTCGTCACGCAGCCGGACGGCAAGATCGTCGTGGGCGGGACTTCCTTCAGGCTGCTGTTCAACCTTGACCTCGAACTCCTTGATTTCCAGATCGCGCGCCTTCATCCCGACGGGAGTCTCGACGAGAGCTTCGGAGGGGAGGGGCTGGGTCTGGTGACGACCCACTTTCACGGCCGGTCCTCGATCCGGGCGCTGGCGCTGGACGCGCAAGGGCGCCTGCTCGCCGCGGGAAGCGTCGTCAAGAACAGCGGTGCCACCGACTTCGCGCTCGCGCGATACCTGCCCGACGGCAGTCTCGACCTGTCCTTCGGCAAGAGCGGGAAGACGACCGCCGACATGGACCGCAATCGGTACGACGAAACCGCCCGCGCGATCGCCGTGCAGCCCGACGGCCGGCTGGTCGTCACGGGCCAGGTGGCGATCGACCGGCCGGGGCTCCTCGACGGGTATGCCTGGGGACTGGCGCGGTTCCTTCCCTGAGGACCGAGACTCCCTATCGATACAGGGCGAGCGGACTTTCGAACGTGTTCCTCGTGGGAATCACGTTGCGAACCTGTCCCGAGGGCCATGGCTCAGTGGCGGTTATTCCACGAATGGCCGGTCTGCTCGACCTCCTGGCGCACATCCTCCTGGTCAAGCCTGAGGGCCTGGTCGGAGAGGAGTTGCGGTATCTGCGAAAGCACATCGGGCTCTCTGGAGTTGAATTCGCGGCGCGCGTCCAGATCGATGCCTCGACCCTCTCCCGGATTGAGAACGACCAGCAGCCGATGGGAAAGAGCCTCGACATGCTGGCGCGCGCCGTGGTCGCCGCCGGCATCGAGGACGAAACGCGCAAGGAGCTGGCGAAGCTGCTGGCGCGAGGTCGATATCTCGAAGACGCGCGGAAGCGCGAGATGCATCTCACCTGCAAGCAGGGCAAGTGGCGGGAGGAAAAAGCCGCCGCCTGAAAGCGCCTTCACCTCGGAAAAGATTGGACGGAGCGACCGATGACGCTTTCGCAGGAAGATGGACTCATGACCCAGCGGGGGACCCGGCTCCTCAGGAACCGGCGCGTACAGGCCGACCGCGGCTCGACGTAGCGCCGGGGAAAAAAAGACCGGGGGGCGTCCCCGATCGGGACGCCCCCCGGTTCCGAGCGACTGCTTCCGATCAGGAGATCGACACCGCCAGCTTCACGGCGTCGAGGAACTTCTGCGCCGCGCCGGACCAGTCCTTCGCGGTCAGCCGGGCGGCGCCGGTCGTGATCGACGTCTGGATCTTGGCGAGCTGCTTCGCTTCGCCGGCGGTCGGGGGGTTGTTGGCCGCGATCGCGTCCTTCTGCGCCTCGACGGCGATCGACCAGGCCGACATGGCGAGCAGGGCCTGCATGTCGGTGGTGTCGACGCCGGTGACGGACCGCGCGGTTCTCAGGGCATCGATGGCCTGGACGATGCGGACGACGGCGGCCTCCAGGTCGTCCGAGTCGAGCTTGTCGATCGCGCCGTTGTAGGGATCGCCCTGCAGGTTGCCGTCGAGCAGATCCCGCACCGACTGCCAGGCGGCGCGCTGCGAGCCGGTCGAGCCGGCGATCAGCACGTCGAGCTGGTCGATCAGCAGCTGCAGAGCGTCGCGGGCGCTGAGCACGTTGACCGTGGTGCTCGGGCTGAGCAGGCCGCCGTCGTCGTCCAGGACCTGGGGATTGACCACGTGCTCGCCGGGAGTCGTGTACGTGTGACCCTCCTTCAGGCTGCCGATCACGCCGCCGGTGGCGCCGGTGAAGGCGTCGAGGTCGGCGTGCTGCGAGATCGTACCGTCGGACCAGTCCACGGACCCGGTCTGCGTGTCGGCGACACCCGGGTCGGTGAAGGTCGCCGTCAGCGTGAGCGGAATCCCCAGGAGCGTCGGTGCGGCCGAGGCGGACACCTCGCGGCCGGCCGGGTCCTTGATCGAGAGCGACCCGAGAACCGGCGCGACGTTGTACACGTGGACCGCCGCCGGGGAGGTCGACGAGCGGCCGTCGGCCGGATGCGTGACGCGCGCCGTGGCCGTCGCCGTGGTCGGCCCGTCGAGGCTCGCGGCCGAGAAGGCGACCGACGTCCCGGACGTCTCGAACACGTTGTCGCCGTTGTTGTCCCAGGTGACCTGGAGGGCCGCCACGTCGTAGTAGGCGTCGCAGCCCGGCCGGAAGATGACCGACGAGATCGAGTCGTTCATGTCGTGGTCCTGGGCGTCGTCGAGCATGTCGTGCAGGTCCGATTTCGCCTGCGTCTCGCCGAGGCCGCCGATCGAGGCGCGCTTGTCGAACGCCAGCTCCGGACCGTCCCAGGAGACGTGGTCGCGGTTCAGGTGCATCAGGCAGGACGGGGGCGCCATCCAGCGGGCCGAAGAGGCCTGGTCGCCGAAGCCGTCCGCCAGGGGATTGAAGGCGGCGTCGTCCAGCTTCTCGAAATCGTTGAAGTCGTCCTTGAAGCGGTCGAGATAGTCGATGACGACGTAGCGGTCGTCGTAGCCGTCGTCGGCCCACAACTGCACCCAGGCCTTGGTCGCCGGGAGCGCGGGGGTGGCGACGAGGGTGCCGCTGCCCCCCTCGGGCACCTCGTACGGGCCGCCGGGGTTCACGGACGGGTCGAGCGTCGGGCTGCCGGGGCGCACCATGTCGCGGTGCCGCCATTCCCCCGTCTTGATCGATCTGTTGGGACCGTCGTTGTCGTGCTCGGTGCCGTAGAAGAGGATCTCGCCCGACGGCGAGACGTAGGTTCCGCTCGCCGCGGCGAAGTCGGCGACCTTGTTGTGGAACAGGAGGGCGCCGTCGGCGCTCGGGTGCGCGTGCACGTGCCTGGACGTGGCGCAGCCCGCCTGAAGCGTCTCCCCGTCCCAGTTGAAGGTGTAGGCATCGATCCGGTCGTCGCCCAGCAGGGGAGCCGCGTCCGTGTTGCGCCCGCCGATCAGGTAGAGCTGTCCCGTCGGTCCCCCCTCCCGCACGAAGTTGAGGGACTGGTGCGCGTAGTCGTACCAGCCCCCTTCCGGCCAGCAGGAGTCGATGGCCGGGTCGTCGTTCGGCTTCCAGACGAGCTTCTGCTGCCAGGTCAGGTTCGGGTCCTTCAGGTTGGTCTGGTTGGATTCGAACAGCTTGACGGTGTCCCCCTCCTGGCCGGTGACCAGCAGCAGGTATCGCCCGTCCGGCAGCGGGGTGATCGCGACGGCCCCGACGCTGAAGCCGTCCTGGACCGGGATCGGGAGGCTGGTCAGCGGCTGCGGATTCTCCGGGTTGCTGATGTCGATGAACAGCACGCGGTTGACGTTGTCGGCGATGTCCTGGGGAGAGTAAGGATGCTCGAGCCCCACCGCCAGCACGTCGCCGACGATCTGCATGCCGCCGGGATGACCGAAGGCCGGCCAGCTGCCGGTTCCGTCGAAGGTGAGGGTCAACACGACGCCGTCGAGCGCGTCCGGGGCGCTGTCCGCCGTGGAGGACTCGCCGGCGACGATGCGGTTGGAGCGCAGCCGCTCGCCGTCGGCGTCGCGCGATCCCATTTTCACGACGTGGATGTAGCCGGGCCCGTCGCCGACGAGCGTGCAGGGAGCGTAGGTGCACCACTGCAGGCAGACCAGGTAGGAGAGCCCCCCGGGGTCGTTGCCGCTCTGCGAGATGAAGAAGTAGGGAGTTCCGGGGCCGGAGGTCCGGGCGATCCCCTGCAGGTGATAGCAGTGCGTCGGGTCGGGCGCCCCGTTCATGTTGAACCCGAGCGCGTCGGCCCGATCGCTCAGATTGTCGATCTGGTCGACGACGTTGGGCGGGTAGTAGGGACCATTGCCGGAGGCGGCGGCCGCCCCCACGGAGAGCAGCGCCGTGATCACGGCGCCCAGAGCGCGGGTGTACCAGGTCATGTCGATCTCCTCCAGGTGCGTCGATCCATGCGGGATCGGGGGTTGACGGGTGCCGGTCTCGATCGGCGGACGCCGCGTCGAAGTCGTCCGGCATGTGGGTGGATCGGGATTGCGACGCGAAAGACGACAGGGGGAGAGAAGTTTTTTTTGGGCTACCGGGAGGCGGGGTCCGAGGAGTTGCGCCGCGCCTCGAGCGTGTCCGGGTGGTCGGCCCCGAGGGCCCCGCGCAGGCGCTCGTACGCGGCGGAGAAGGCGGCGCGCGCGCCCGGCTCGTCCCCGGCCGCCTTCAGGGCGCGGCCCAGCGCCAGGTGCGCCTGGCCCAGCGTGCGGGACGGAGTTCCGGGAGGACTCGACTCCCCGAGCGACGCGAGCGTCCGCCGGGCCTGATCGGCCGCCTCGGCGGGACGGCCCCGCCGCAGCAGCAGGTCCGAGCGCCGCAGCTCGAGGACCGGCAGCAGGTACCCGCCCCCTCCGGTGGCTTTCACGGACGCCTGCACCATGGCCAAGGCCTGGTCGGCGAGCGCGAGCGCCCGGTCCAGGTCGCCGCCGGCCGCGGCGTGCATGGAACGGATCGATTCGAGGGATCCGAAGACGTAGTGTCCCGGGGGGAGCGCGCTTCGCAGGCGTGGCGCCGCTTCGGCGAGCATCGCGCGCGCGCGGTCCAGGTCGCCCCGTTCGCGGTAGATGCTTTCCCGGAGCAGGAGCGACTGGTTGATGACGGTCTCGTTGCCGGCCTGGGAGGCGCGGGCGTGCGCCCGCTCGGCGTAGTCGGCCGCCTCCTGGAGCCTGCCGATGTAAAAGAGGACGCGGGCGTAGTTGTTCAGCAGCATCGGGGAGACGGCCTCTTCCGCCCGATCATCGCGACTAATGTCGATCGCCCGCCGGAAGATCGCCTCCGCTTCCAGCGAGCGACCGAGCCCGTCGAGCGTGAGCGCCCAGTTGTTGAAGAGAGTCCCGGCCGTCTGGGTGTCGCCGCGGCCGAGGCGCTCGAGCTGGTCGGCGGCCGATCGGAACAGGGCGTCCGCGTCCGAGAACCGGTTCGCCTCGCGGTACGAGTCCGCCAGGGCCATGGTGAGGCGCAGTTCGTGCAGGTCGGAGCGGAACGGGGAGTCTTCCAGGGCGGCGCGGGCGGCCAGCACCCGGTCGATCCCTTCCTGCGAGCGTCCGGCCGCGCGCGCGATCTCGCTGCCGCGCAGAAGACAGAACATGCGGTCCAGGGCGAACTGCGGATCCGCGGGGACCTGGGACAGTCCCTCGGCGAAGAGCGCCCGCGCCCGGTCCATCTCGCCGCCGCGGCTCAGCGCGCTGCCGAGGGCGCAGGCCGCCTTGGCCCGCACCGAAGCTTCCGGCCGGGAGCGCGCCTCCGCGTAGGCCTTCTCCAGGACACGGCGGGCGCGTTCGTCCTCGTCCTGGACCCAGTACTGCCGGCCCACGGAGATGAGCAGCTCCACGTGGCTGGCATCCCGCCGCTGCTGCCGGTCGAGAATGCGCTCCGCCCGCGCCAGCAGGTCGTTGACCTGGAACGGCCTTCCGGAAGGGGCCGCGTCGGAAAGCAGGAAACGGTTCAGGTCGTTGATCTCTTCGGCGAGCGCCAGCTGGCCCAGGGCGAAGTCGCGCTGCCCCCTCGCCGTGCGCGCCTGGATCCAGGTGCCGGCAATCCCGGCGACGGTCGCCGCGGCGGCGACGACCGACAGCAGCACCACGACGCGGTTGCGCGCCACGAACTTGGCGGCGCGATAGGCGAAACTGTCCGGCCGGGCCGCAATCGGCTGATTCCGCAGGAAGCGGTCCAGGTCTTCGCCGAACGCCGTGACCGAGACATAGCGTTCCCGCGGCGCCTTCTTGAGCGCCTTGGCGACGATGGTCTCCAGGTCCCCCCGCAGCTGATGCTCCAGGCGCTGCGGAGTACTTCGCCTGGCCACGGCAGCCGCCACGGCGGCCGCCTCTCCGCCGCCGCGGGCCGCCTCGGTCATCCGCGGAGGCACGGTCTCCACGATCGCCTTCACCAGGTCCGCGGTCGACCAGGGGCCGGCCCCGGCGGGGTGACGGCCGGAGAGGAGGAAGTACATGAGCACCCCGAGGGCGTAGACGTCGGTGGCCGTCGTGACCGGGCCGCCCGTGACCTGCTCCGGGGCCGCGAACTCGAGCGTCATGGCGCTGCCCCCCTCGTGGGTCAGCGCCGGCATCGCCCTCCCGGGGACATCGTCCAGAAGCTTGGCGATGCCGAAGTCGAGGAGCTTCACCTGCCCGGCGGAGGTCACCAGGACGTTCGGCGGCTTCAGATCGCGGTGCACGATCAGGTTGGCGTGCGCGTGGGCCACAGCCGCGATCACCTCGAGCAGGAGCCGCACCCGCTGGCGCAGGTCGAGCCGCAGCCGGTCGGCATACCGATCGATAGGCTCTCCGTCGACGAACTCCAGGACCAGGTACGGCTGCCCTTCGGGCGTGACCCCGGCGTCGATCAGGTCGGCGATGTTCGGGTGCGCCAGCCGGCCGAGCAGCAGCCCTTCGCGCCGGAATCGCTCCTCGCCGCCGCGGCCCAGCAGGGCGGCGCTGGGAAGCTTGATCGCGACCTGCCGCTCGAAGCGCCCGTCGCTGCGCTGCGCCAGCCAGACCGTGCCCATGCCGCCGCGGCCGAGCGCGGACACCAGCGTGTAGGCGCCCAGGGCCTGCCCCGCATGCGCCTCGGCGCCCGGCGCCGCCGGCGGCTCATCGAGGAAGGCTTCCGCGGTCAGGGCCTGGTGCGCCGCCAGGAGGTCTTCCACGTCCCCGGCGAGCCGGGGGTCGCGCGCCCGCAGCTCCGCCAGGTACGTCGTGCGCTGGTCCGGGTCCATCTCGAGAGCCCGCTCGAGATGCGGGCTCGCGGCATGCCAGCGATCGGGATCCAGGACCGCCATGCGCTCAGGAGACCGGCAGGTCGGTCCGGATGGCCTGGTGCAGCCAGATGCGGGCGCGCTCCCAGCGGCGCTGCACGGTCCGCTCGGTGACTCCCTGCAGGGCCGCGACTTCGGCAAAAGAAAGGCCGCAGAAGAATTTCAGGTCGACGATCTCGGCGAGTGACCGGTCGACTTTGACGAGCTGGTCCAGCGCCTCGCTGATCTGCTCCAGGTCGCGGGCGTCCGGAACGTTCGCGCCGACGTCCGACGGCAGCGAGGTGATCTCGAAGCCGCCGCCGTGCCGGATGGCCCGACGGGTGCGGGAGTGATCGATGATCAGCCCCCGCATGACGCGAGCCGCATATCCGAGGAAGCGCGGCCGATCCGGAAAGGAGGTCCCTTCGCGCGCGGCCATGTCGAGGTAGGCTTCGTGCAGGAGCGTGGTGGCGCCCAGGCTCACCGGCGTTCCGGAGCGCGCGAGCTCACGCCGGGCGACGCGGTGCAGTTCGGAGTAGAGGCGGGCGAACAGCGCCTCGCCGGCGTCCCGATCCCCTCCCTCCGCCGCCGTGAACAGGGCCGACAGGTCGGTGTCCATGCCTGCTCGCCACTCCGGCGTGGATCCTACGCCGGATTCCCGGCACCAGGCCCAGGATGTGGTGCCGGTTCCCGGGCGTGGGTGGGACGACCGGCCATAGAATCCGGCGGTGGTCCGCCGACTCCTCGTCCTCCTCGCCCTGCTGGTGGTGTCCGTCCCTCTGGTCGCCATCGCTCTCGCCGGCCTTCTCATCCGGCTGCCGGGGGAGCGCGCCACCCCTTCGGGCCTGCGGCGCAACCAGGCGCTCTACGTGACGATGCACGACGGAACGCGCATCGCCGTGGATCTCTGGCTGCCGGAAGACTACGCGGGGGGGCGCATCCCGGCCGTCCTGAGGGCGACGCGCTATGGGCGGGCGAAGCGCATCAAGCCGCTGGGCCGGCTCCTGTGGAAGGCGGGCTTTCTCAAGGACGAGGGAATCAACCGCCAATTCGGGCCGACGCTCGGGGTGCCGGAGCTGAACCGGCGCGGGTATGCCGTCATCGTCGCCGATGGGCGCGGGAGCGGCGCCTCGTTCGGCAGCCGCCGGGCGGAGTGCGCGCCGGAGGAGATCGAGGACTACGGCGAGGTCCTCGATTGGATCGTCCGGCAGAGGTGGTCCAACGGCCGGGTCGGCGCCTGGGGTATTTCGCAGGATGCCCTGAACATCGAGATGGTGGCCGGGCTCGGCAAGCCGCAGCTGAAGGCGATCGCGACCCTCTACACCACGCTCGACAGCCAGTTCACGACCGCCGGGTTCGGCGGTCTCTACAACCGGGAAAACGTCCGACGCTGGGCCGACCACAACCGCACCCTGGACGCCAACGAGCCCCCCTGCCCGCCGGGGATCAACATGTGCCGGTTCATGAGCACGCAGGTCTTCGCGGGGGCGAAGCCGGTGGACGGCCCGGAGGGGCCGGCGCTCCTCGCCGAAGCGGTCGCGACACGCAGGAACTACGACGTCTTCGCGAGCTGGGGGACTCTCCTGTACCGGGGCGACCCTCTCGGACGCTCCGGCCTGACCATGGACGAGATCATGCCGTACGGCGTCCGCCCCGCGATCGAGGCGAGCCGCATCCCGTTCTTCTCCCTCTACGGATGGCTCGACGCCGGGCTCGCGATGAGCGGGCTCATCCACTACACGAACTTCAGCAACCCGCAGATCGTGCAGATCGGGCCGTACTCGCATGCCGGGCTGTTCGATGCCGATCCGTTCAACCCGCCCGACACTCCGGCGCAGCCGGATCACGACGGGCAGATGGCGATGGTCGGCGAGTTTTTCGATCGTTATCTGAAGAGCGACGAGGCCCCCGAGCCCGAGCGCTTCGTCCGCTACGACACGCTCGGTGCGGGGACCTGGCGCACGACCGCCGTGTGGCCACCCCTGGGGATGACGCCGGTGGTCTACGAATTCGGCGCGAACGGAGCCGCCCGGGAGGCATCGCGGCAGGCGGCGACCGACATCAGCGCCGTGACATCGACGCCCGAAGCGGGCGCCGACGTGATGGAGGTGGACTTCACCGCGAGGTCGGGACCGCTGTCGCGCTATCGTTCCATCGTGCAGGCGACCGACATCGTCTATCCGGACCGCGCCGCGGCGACCGGCCGGCTCCTCCATTACGATTCGGAGCCGATGGAGGCGGACATGGAGCTGACCGGCTCGCCGGTGGCGACCCTGTTCGTCTCGAGCACGCGCGAGGATGGTGCCTTCTTCGTCTACATCGATGATGTCGCGCCGGACGGAAAGGTCACCTACCTGACGGAGGGCGTGCTGCGCGGTCTCTTTCATAAAACTTCGTCGCGTCCCGGGCCGTACCGGACCCTCGCCGTGCCGCGCGCCTACTGGAAGGAGGACGCGGAGCCGATGGAGCCGGGGAAGGTGGACCGCATGGCGATCGAGATGTTCCCGGTCTCGGCGCGGATCCTGCGAGGGCACCGCCTGCGCTTCTCGCTCGCCGGCGCGGATGCCGACGCCATGACCCGGGTCCCGGAGAAAGGACCCGCGCCGCGCGTGACGGTGTATCGCGACGGCGCGAACCGCTCCAGCATCACGGTGCCGCTCGCCCCTTTTTCCGGGAACGGGGAGGGCTCATGAAGGAGGTGGCCTGCCGCCCCGCCATCGAGCAGCTCCAGGCGGAGTTCTTCTGGAAGATCGACCGGCGGGACGCGGCGGATATCGCCGACCTGTTCACCGAAGACGGCCGCCTGATCATCCCGGACCTCGCCAACGGCATGAAGACCACGATCACGGTGGCCGGCCGGGCGGCTCTGACGAAGCAGTGGGCCGACCGTCCGAAGGATCTCGTCTCGCGCCACGTCTTCACCAACCTGCATGTGGTCGCGATCTCCGAGACGGAGGCGTCCGGGCGCTGCATCGGCCTCGGCTTCCGGCACCAGGGCCCCGGCCTCGGCCTTCCCCAGCCGGTCATCGTGAACGACCAGGACGATCTCTACTCGCGCGGTGACGACGGCCTCTGGCGCTTCCGGGAGAAGCGCATCACCGTGACCTTCATCGCGCCGGAGCTGCTCGGGCGGTGAAGCTGGTCTCGTTCACGCCGCGCGGTCCGAAGCGCCTCGGAGGCTCTCCCCGCGGCCGCCGGCCGTGGACACTCGGGGCGCTGGCCGGGGACGGCAGCGTCGTCGTGCCCTTGAAGCGATCGGTCGAGGCGCTGACGGGCGCGAGCCCGGCCGGCTTCGGCTCGATGCTGGCGCTGATCCGGGCCGGCGGCGCCGCGCTCGAAACGGCCCGGGAGGCATTGGAGTTCGCCCGATCGGAGGGGGGCACGTTCCTGGTCCCCCTCGACACCGTCGTCCTCGGGCCGCCGCTGCCCGACCCCATGGCGCTGCGCTGCTGCTCGGTGTTCACCGGCCACCATCGCAACTGCGCCCGGACCCTGCGGAAATGGCGCACCGGCGAGACGGCGGGGGAAGTCGCCATCCCCGAAGCCTTCTTCCAGATCCCCGGGTACTACAAGGGAAACCATCTCAACCTCATCGGGCCCGAGGACACCATCACCTTTCCGTCCGGTGCGACCCATCTCGATTTCGAGCTGGAGCTGGCCGCCGTGGTCGGCGGAGCGGGGCGCGACATCCCGCGCGGCGACGCCGCGCGTCAGATCTTCGGGTGGTCGATCTTCAACGATGCCTCGGCGCGGCACCCGCAGCTCGAAGAGATGGCCCTCGGCACGGGTCCCAACAAGAGCAAGGACTTCGACGGCGGGAACGTTCTCGGTCCGTGCATCGTCACGGCCGATGAGTTCGACCCGCGTGCCGCGATCGGGATCGCGCGGGTGAACGGCGTCGAGTGGGGGCGCGGCGAGGCCGCCGACATGGCGCACGACTGGGGCGCCATCCTCGAATACCGCAGCCGCTCGGAGCGGCTCCATCCGGGGGAGATCATCACCTCCGGCTGCTTCACCAACTGCAGCGGCGTCGAGCACGATCGTTTTCTCGAACCGGGGGACGTCGTGGAGCTGGAGATCCCGGGGATCGGCGTCCTCAGGAATCCCGTCGCGCAGTCCGCCGCATGAGCCTGGCGCGGCTGCACACCATCGAAGACCTGCGCCTCGCCGCCGCCCGCCGCCTGCCGCGCGCGGTCTTCGACACCATCGACGGCGGCGCGGGAGACGAAGCCGCGGTCGTCCGCAACCTCGAGGACCTGCGCGCCATGACCCTCGTGCCGCGCGTGCTGACCGACGTTTCCTCGGTCGACACCGCGGCGATGGTGCTCGGCGGAAGGATCGCCTTGCCGCTGCTGCTGGCGCCGGTCGGCTTCAGCGGACTCTACTTCCCCGACGCGGAGCGGTGCACCGCGGCGGCCGCCGACGGAACCATCCACGTGCTCTCGGTGTTCTCCACCGTCTCGCTGGAGGAGGTGGCCGCGTCGGCGCCGGGGCGGCGCTGGTTCCAGCTCTATCCGTTCGGATCGCGCGACATCATGCGAGACCTGATCGGGCGGGCCCGGCGGTCCGGATACGAAGCGCTCTGCGTCACCGTCGACGTCCCGGTCGTCGGCGGCCGGAACCGCGACCTGCGAAGCGGGCTGCGCGCCACCGGGGCGACGCTGCCGTTTCTCCTCTCGGCGGCGGCGCACCCGGGGTGGTCGCTGCCGTACCTCATGGGACACCGGCCGCGATTCAAGACGCTCGAGCCTTATCTCCCCGAGAGCGCGCACCGGTGGCTGCCGCTGCGCGCTCCCGACCTGAACCCGGCGTTTGGATGGAGCGATCTCGAGTGGGTTGTCCGCGAGTGGGAAGGGCCGGTGGTGGTCAAGGGGATCCTCCACGCGGACGACGCCGAGCGGGCGTTCGAGACCGGCGCGGCAGCCATCGTCGTCTCGAACCACGGCGGCCGTCAGTTCGAGCCGGCGCCGTCGCCCCTGAGCGTCCTCCCGGGAATTCGTGAGCGGCTCGGCGACGATGCGGAGATCTACGCCGACGGCGGCGTGCGTACCGGGAGCGACATCCTCAAGTACATCGCCGCGGGAGCGAATGCCGTGCTGGCCGGCCGCGCCTTCGTGTACGGGCTGAGCATCGCGGGGGAGGCGGGCGTCCGCAAGGCGCTGGGCATCCTCCGGAGCGAGCTCGAAACGGCGATGCGGCTCGCCGGAATCACCGCGTTCCCGTGAAGAGCGCGCGGTTCGCGGTGGCGGCGTTGTCGCTGGCGTACCTGCTGGCGATGGTGGACCGCCTGGTGCTGAGCCTGCTGGTCGAGCCGATCAAATCCGACCTGGCGCTCAGCGACGCGCAGATCGGGTCGCTCGCCGGCCTGGCCTTCGGGCTCTTCTACACGGTCATGGGGATTCCGATCGGCCGGCTGGCGGACCGGGTGCACCGGCCGAAGCTCATCGCCGTCGGGGTTCTCCTCTGGAGCCTCGCAACCATGGGCTGCGGCCTGGCGACGACATTCGGCCGGCTGTTCGCGACCCGCGTCCTGGTGGGAGTCGGAGAGGCGAGCATCTCACCCGCCGCCTACTCGCTCATCGCCGACCTGGTGCCGCGCGACAAGCTCGGACGGGCCTTGAGCGTGTACATGCTCGGGACGGTCGTCGGCCTCGGGGTGGCCTGGATCGCCGGCGGCCAGGCTCTTCACCTCCTGACTGGACCGGGCGCGCTGCCCGTCCATCTCGCCGGGGGGCTGGCCCCCTGGCAGATGGTCTTCATCCTGGTGGGGCTGCCCGGTCTGCTGGTGGCCCCGCTGGTCCTCCTCATCGCCGAGCCGCGGCGCAATCGGGGCGCGGCGCCGGCGCCGGCCGGGCTGGCCGGGCTTGCGGCGGTGCGGGATCAACTGCGAAAGCACGGAGCCGCGTACACGGCGCACTTCATCGGCATGGCGGCCGTCAACACCTACGGGTTCGCGCTCGTCACCTGGGCCCCGGCGATGTTCCGCCGGTCGTTCGGGTGGCCGGCGGATCAGGTCGGCACGGTGCTCGGCGGCGCCGTCCTCGTCGCCGGCGTCGTCGGGATGCTCGCGAGCGGTCAGATCGTCGACGCGCTCACGCAACGCCGGAGGCCGGATGCGCCCTTCCGGATCCTGTTCCTCGGGACGGCTCTCCTGGCGCCGGTCGCGATGGCCGGCCCGTTTCTCGCAGGTGGCTGGGCACGGACTTTTCTCTTCGTCGCGCCGGCCATGGGACTCTTCTTCGCCGTCGTGGCGTGCGCCCCCACGTCCCTGCAGGTCATCACGCCCGCGTCGCTGCGCTCGTCCATTTCCTCCGTCTACCTGTTCATCGTCAACATCGTCGCGTTCGCCGTCGGTCCGCTGGCGGTCGGCTGGATGTCCGATCGGCTGGGACGCTCCGACGGCAACCTCGCTCTGGCGCTCGCGGTGCTGGGCGCCGTCTGCCTCCCGGCCGGAGCCCTGGCGTTCGGTGCCGGCCTGGCGCCGTTCCGCCGCGCCACTCTGGCTGCTTCGACGGTCGAGGGTGCCGCGCCCGTCGAGGTCTTTCCTCTGGATTCCAAGGTGACCACATCATGAAGACTTCGCCGCGCATCGACGCGGACAGACTCTGGCAGACGCACCTCGAGCTCGCGCGCATCGGCGCGCTTCCGGACGGAGGGTGCAGCCGCGCGGCGCTGAGCGACGAGGACCGGCAGGCCCGGGATCTGTTCGCCCGGTGGTGCCGCGACATCGGCTGCCGTGTCTCGGTGGACCAGGCAGGGAATCTCTTCGCCCGGCGCGACGGAATCGACCAGGACCATCCCCCGGTCGCCTGCGGCAGCCACCTCGACACGCAGCCGCACGGCGGCCGCTTCGACGGCATCTCCGGAGTGCTGTGCGGCCTCGAAGCGTTCCGCACGCTGCACGATCACGGCATCAAGACCCGCCTGCCGCTGGAGCTCATCGACTGGACCAACGAGGAGGGAGTGCGCTTCCGCCCCGGGCTCCTCGGATCCTCCGTGTTCGCGGGGAAGATCCCCATCGACCGGGTGCTCGCGACCGTCGGGACCGACGGGGCGCGCTTCGACGCCGAGCTGCGGCGGATCGGCTATCTCTCGGCCGAGCCGGGAGCCGGGCCGCATCCGCTCGCTGCGTTCTTCGAGCTGCACATCGAACAGGGGCCGATCCTCGAACGCCGCGGCGCGCGCATCGGCGTCGTGACCGGCGTGCAGGGGATCCGCTGGCTGGAAGTCGAGATGGAAGGCATGGACGCCCACGCCGGCACCACGCCGCTGCCGGATCGCCACGACGCCCTGCTGGCCTCGGCCCGGCTCGTCGATCGGGCGCGCGCGCTCGGCCTGGAAGCCGGCGAAGACGCGCGCGTGACCGTCGGACGCCTGGACGTCCTTCCCAACAGCCCGAGCACCATTCCGGGCCGCGTGCGGCTGGTGATCGACTTCCGCCATCCCGGGATCGCCACGCTCGACCGTCTCGAAGAACGCCTGCGACAGGCGGCGACCGATGCGGCCGCCTCGGACCATGTCCGGGCTCGCATCACAAAAACGCTCGAGGTCGCGCCGATCGCCTTCGACGCGGACTGCGTCGCCGCGGTGCAGGCGGCGGCCGCGGCGCGCGGTTTTGCGTCGATCCGGATGCTGAGCGGCGCGGCGCACGACGCGATGCAGATCGCCTCGGTCGCGCCGACGGCCATGATTTTCATCCCGTGCAAGGACGGTCTCAGCCACAACGAGGCGGAATCGGCGACCCCCGAGGACCTGGCGAACGGCTGCCAGGTCCTGCTCGACGTCCTGCTCGCCCGGGCCGGATAGGCGCGCCGCGCGCGTCACGGCGCATCTGACGGTCAGGCGGCCGGGATCACGGTCGAGGCGATGTCCCGGAAGACGAGGCGGCGCGCCAGGGCCGCGTCCACGTTGTCAGCAGTGCGTGTGGCCGAGGAGCCAGAAGACGACGACGAAAATGAGGATGGTCGAAATGCAGCCGCCGCCCCACTTCCATGCGGCGACGCCGGCAAGCAGTCCACGCAGAGGTCCCTGCATCACTCGTCCTCCTTTGAGTCGGATGTTTGTATTCGAATGTTTCGAGTGAACGTTGATACGCCCGCCGCACCCGTCCGACCATCGGTAAGACTTCGGAAAAACGTTCAGGAAGCCGGCGTCACCGTCGCGGGGACGTCGCGCAAGACGAGGCGGCGCGCCAGGGCCACCGCGCGGGCGCGCAGGGCGGCGCGAATCCTCTTCGGCAGGCGGGTGCGCGTCGAGGTCCGGCCGGGATGCCGCGAAGGAGGAGGCGTGTCGGCAATCAGCCGGTTGGCGAAGCCGGACGGCTCGGGCATGAAGGCGTTGGTGCCGTAGATGCGGCCGACCTGGGGATTGCGGCGGGCGATGTCGGCGAGCAGGGTCCGGTCGAGGCCATTCAGCGAGAACGGGACGGCGAACGGGACCTTCTCCTGCAAGGTCACGGCGCGCACCGCGTTGCACGACTCGACGATCTGGCGCTCGATCTCGGCCGAGTCGAGCGCCTGGAACTCGCGGTGGTCGAGACCGTGGGCGCCGATGGTGTGTCCCTCCTCCATCAGCCCGCGTACCTGCTTCCAGGTCAGGTAGGGCTTGCGCTGCTTGAGGTAGGCCTCGACGTTGACGCCGGTCACGACACAGAGGGCGTCGGCCCGCATGGCGCGGTCGGCCTTGATGCTGAGGATGGCGCGCCGCAGCGTAGCGATCTCGGCGGGAGACGGAATGCCGAGAAGATCCGCGACGCGCCTGCGCAGCACCGAGGCTTCGTCCTGGTGGCCGGCCGGGAGGGCGCGTGACGGATCGGGCGCGACGCTTTGCGCATGCCCGGCGCCGGCGCTGGCGCCGTGGTAGCCCAGCGCCGCCTGCTCGAGGCGGTCGATGGCGAGGGCGAGCTTGTGCCGGTACATCATCAGCTTGTTGTCGACGACGTCGGTGTTGATGAAGAAGGTGGCGCGCTGGCCGTAGCGGGCGAGCAGCGGCGCCACCACGGTGCGGCACTCGACGAGCCCGTCGTCGAACGAGACCTGGGCGTCGCCGCCGGCGAGGAACTCGAGATCCGAAGAGAACTGCGCCGGGTTCTTGTACGGGTGCAGCGGGCGGACGTGCGGCAGCGACTCGTGCGACACCACCGTGTAGCAGAGCGCGATCTCGGTGCGGGGCATCATCGCCCGCCACGCCAGGGCCGGGATCTGGTCGACGGCCTTCAGCACGAGGTCGCGGGCGTTCACGCTAATAGTAGGGGGCATCTCCTTCGAATCCACTCCAGTCCATGGCGTCGAGGTACTTGCCGAACGGGCCGTTCTGGTTGCGCGTGTAGACCAGCGCGCCGCGCTCGTCGGCGGCGAGCAGCACGCGGCCGGCGAAGGTGGAGCGCAGCAACGGCTCGTATTCGGCCGGGCACTCGATGACGTCGGCCATGACGCGCTGGGCCTCGACCAGCGCCCGGGCCAGCGCCGGAGCGCGCGTCTCGGCGGTCATCGGACGACGATCGAGGATGCGCAGCGTGGCCTTGTGATCGTCCTGCGTCACGTTCAGGACGACGTAGCCGCCCTGGTTGGCCTCGAAGACGAGGTACCGGAACATCTCGCGGCGGTACGGAAGCGCGTAGGGCAGGGTGGCGTGCGATTCCTCGCCGATCCAGGGGTTGCGCACCATCCAGTTGATCACCCCTTCGTCGCGCACGAAGCGCGGCCTCTCGGAAGGCGCGAGCGCGGCGGCCGTGGCGTCGAGCCCCGCCAGCCCGCCTGCGGCGGCGGCGGAGGCGGAGACCGGCTTCTTCGTCCTTGACATCCTTTTCGACGAGGATCCGGCCGCGAGCTTGGGAACCTGGTCCACCCAGACGGCGGTCATCGGATTCTTCGCCTCGGTGACGAGGCGCCAGGCGTCGTTGACGTCCGCGCCGCCCGAGACCGACCGGACCAGGGCGCGCAGCGGAATCCCCTTGAGCTTCTTGAATTTCGAAAGGCGCAGGCGCAGGACGCGCTGCGGCTGGGCCGGCCAGAACCCGAGCTGGGTGAACAGGTCGCGCGCTTCGTCGTTGATGCGCGTGACGTACAGGTCGCGGCCCAGGCTCATGGCGGCGAGGGGCAGCTTCGTCACGAGACCGCTGGTGCGATCGCCGGGGGCGACGTAGAAGCCGGAGAGACACGACACCGGGTGCCGGCGGCCCTGGAATTCGACCGCGCCCGGCAGCAGCCCGAGGTAGCCCGCGCAACGGTCGCCGACATAGCCGACGATGAGGCCGATGTCGTCCGCCTCCGCCAGCGGGTTGCGCGCCTGGGCGTCGGCTCGCATCGGCGAGATCGGCAGCACCGAGTACTCCTCCGGGTGAGTGCTGGCATAGCGCGCGAATTCCGGCAGATCGCTCACGCGGATGTTTTCGATGCAGACCTGCGCCGTCGCCGCCGGCTGCGGCGCGGGGGCAGGCTGCACGGTCGCCTCCGCGATGGGAGCCGCCCGGGCGGTGGGCGCCTCCGCCCTCGCCGGCAGTCCGGCGGGCGCGGCGACGGCCTCCGGTTCGGGCGCCGCGACCGCAGGGACGGCCACCAGCCTCGCCGGGGGCAGAGCCGCCGGCTCGGGAGCCGTCGCCGGGATCGCCGGCGAAGCTGAGAGCATCCGCGCCTGGCTCGCGGCCTGGGCCGCGGCGGCGGCGGTCGAGGCGGCCTGCGCTGCGGCGGTCGCGGCCGCCGCGGCTGCCGCGGCCGCGGCGGCTGCCGCCGCGGCGGCCTGGGCCAGCGCCATCGGATCGGTCGCACCCGGGAGGGTGACGGAGACTTCGGCCACGGCGGGCCTGGCGGCTGGAGCGAATGGTGCGAGCGATGCGAGCGGCGCGGCCGGTTCGGCCGGCGCGCCCACGGAAACCGGTCCGGCCACGGCGAGCGACGGCGCGGATGGGTTCACGCTTTTCGTCGACTCACGTTCCGGGTACAGCCCTTCGAGTATGGGCATGTGGTCACCCTGTCGAATTGGAATCGTCGACAGAGATGATCCACCCCGGGCCGAGGTCAGGAAACCGGGTTTTCTCGGTAGGAACGGGTCAGGAGCAGCGGGGGTGGAGTCGGCGAGGCTCGGACGGGGGTTCCGTGGTGGCTCAGGAGAAGGTGGCGTCTCCCTCGAAGCCGCTCCATTCGAACCTGTCGAGATGCTTTCCGAAGGGGCCCTCGGGATCGCGCGTGGACACCAGCGCCCCCGGATTCTCGGAGGCGAGGAGCATGCGGCCGGCGAACGACCGTCGCAGCAGCGGCTCGTACTCGGCGGGGCACTCGACGACGTCCGCGACGAGGCGCTGCGCTTCGACGAGCGCCCGGGCCAGCGCGGGCGCGCGCTGCTCGTCCGT
>DASYQE010000229.1:0-4225 GCA_036005805.1 Candidatus Polarisedimenticolia bacterium
GATCGAGTGGCGGGTCAGCTCGACCAGGGGACGCGGGTAGACGCCAAAGACGAGGGTGAAGAGCAGGCAGATCGAAAGCGCCGTCGCCTCGGCCAGGGTCGGGCGGAACGGGACGTCGTCCTGGGGCTCGCGCATGTACATCATCACCACGATGCGGGCGTAGAAGTAGAGCGACACGGCGCTGTTGACGACCGCCACGACCGCGAGCCAGGCGAGCTTCGCGTGCACGGCCGCGGCGAAGAGGTACCACTTGCCCACGAACCCGGCGGTGGCCGGGATGCCGGCGAGCGACAGCAGGAACACCAGCATCGCGAAGGCCGCGAGCGGGTTCTTGCGCCCGAGCCCCGCGAAATCGGCGACCCGGTCCGAGGCGGCGCCGCGGCGCTTCAGCATCGCCACCACTCCGAAGGCCCCGAGGTTCACGAAGGTGTAGACGAGCAGGTACAGGAGCACCGCCTGCATTCCCCACTCGCGCGTGCCGAGGTCGGGCCCGCGGCCCGCCGCCACGAGGCCGAGCAGGGCATAGCCGGCGTGGGCGATCGACGAGTAGGCCAGCATGCGCTTGACGTTGTCCTGCGTCAGCGCGGCGAACGTCCCCAGGCTCATGCTGGCGACCGACAGGATGACGAGCAGCATCGACCAGCGATCGCCGAGCCGGCCGAAGGCCATCGGGAAGAGCCGCAGCATCGCCACGAACCCCGCCGCTTTCGAGGCGGTCGAGAGCAGTCCAGCGATCGGCGTCGGCGCCCCCTGGTAGGCGTCGGGGGCCCACATGTGGAAGGGCACCGCCGCGATCTTGAAGCCGAGCCCGGCGATGACGAGGATCATCCCCAGCAGGAACCAGGGGGCCTGCGCGGGATCGAGGGCGCCGATCGATCGCGACATGCCGATGAGGCCGAACGACAGCGTCCCGGTCAGCCCGTACACGAGCGAGAGACCGAACAGCAAGAGCGCCGTCGCGAACGACCCGACCAGGAAATACTTGAGCGCCCCCTCGATCGAACGGGGCTCGCGGCGCGTGTACCCGACCAGCGGGTAGAGCGCCAGCGCCACCGTTTCGAGCGCCACGAACAGGGTCAGGAAGTCCCCCGCCGACGCCACCAGCATCATCCCGACGACGGCGAAGAGCACCAGGGCGTAGTACTCCCCTCCCTCGCCTCCCCCCTCGCGCAGGGAGCGCTCCGAGAACAGCAGCGTCAGGAGCGCCGACAGCAGGAACAGCGCCTTGAAGAACACGGCGCAGGCGTCGAGGATGAAGGCGCCCTGGAAGCCGACGAACTGATCCGGCAGCCGCATCGCCTCGAGGCCGAATTGCAGCGGGTAGGACAAAAGCGCCGCGAGGGTGACGGCGCACGCGAGCGCCGACAGCCCCGGCCCCCAGAGGCGCGCATCGCGGCTCCACAGCGACAGTGCCAGGAGCAGGCAGGCGCAGACCGAGAGAAGAATCTCGGGAGAGAGGAGCCGGAGCTGGTTCGGGTCGAACGCCGGCACGGGTCCGGTGACTCCGGCTACCGGGACGACCCCTGCGCCGCCGTCGCGGCGGATGCCGCGACCGTCGTGTCGGCCGGCGCCGTCGGCGCCGCCGCCGTGTCAGCCGTCGCGGCGGCCCGGCTCACCGAAGCCACGGCGGGAGCGCCGGGCCCCTCCAGGTGCTCGACGATGTCCGCCACCGGCCGCTCGAGCACGTCGAAGAAGGGCTTCGGATAGAGGCCGATCCAGAAGCAGCAGGCGACGATCGGCACGAGCGTCAGGACCTCGCGCATCGAAAGGTCCTTGAGCCTGGCGTTCTCGGGGTTCTCGAGCTTGCCGAACATCGTGCGCTGGTAGAGCCACAGCATGTACGCGGCCCCGAGAACGATCCCCAAAGCGCCGCACACCGCCCAGAAGCGGCCGCCGATGTGGAGCGATCCGGCCCACGGCAGCAGGAACCCGTAGCCCGCCGGGATGTCCCAGGCGCCGGCGAGGATGGTGAACTCGCCGATGAAGCCGTTGAGGGCCGGAAGCCCGATCGACGACATGGTGACGATGAGGAAGAACGTCGCGAAGACGGGCATCACCTTCGAGAGACCGCCGAACTCGGCGAGGTCGCGGGTGTGGCGGCGCTCGTAGATGAGCCCGACGATGAGGAACAGCGCCCCGGTCGAGAGCCCGTGGTTGATCATCTGCAGCACGCTTCCGGAGAGCCCGCGGTGGTTCAGCGCGAAGAGCCCCAGGGTGCAGAAGCCGAGGTGGCTGACCGAGGAGTAGGCCACGAGCTTCTTCCAGTCGGTCTGTGCCATGGCCACGAGCGCCCCGTAGATGATGGCGACGACCGAGAGCAGGAGAAGCCATGGCAGGAACCACCGCGTCGCCGCGGGCAGCAGCGGCAGCGAGAAGCGGACGAAGCCGTAGGTCCCCATCTTCAGCAGCACGCCGGCGAGGATGACGGAGCCTGCCGTCGGCGCCTCGACGTGCGCATCGGGCAGCCAGGTGTGGAACGGGAACATCGGCACCTTGATGGCGAACCCGAGGAAGAAGGCCAGGAAGATCCACTTCTGCATGTCGAGCCACTGCGGGTCGTTGAGGTTGCCGAGCACCCGCGTAAGCTCGGTCAGGTCGAAGGTGCCGGCCGCCGCTCCTCCCGCCTTCGGGTAGTAGAAGTAGAGGGCCAGGATCCCGAGGAGCATCAGCACCGACCCGAACAGGGTGTACAGGAAGAACTTGATCGCCGCGTAGAGCTTGCGCGGCCCGCCCCAGATGCCGATGAGGAAGTACATCGGCACCAGCATCGCCTCCCAGAACACGTAGAAGAGGAACAGGTCGAGGGAGACGAACACCCCGAGCATCCCCGTCTGCAGCGCCAGCAGGAAGATGTAGTACTCCTTCACCCTGTCCGTGATCGCCGTCCACGAGGACAGGATGGCGAGGAAGCCGAGCAGCGTCGTCAGCAGGATGAGCAGCAGCGAGATGCCGTCGATGCCGAGCGAGTACTGCGCGCCGATCGACGGGATCCAATCCGCCCGCTCGGTGAACTGGAAGCCGCTCTTCGACGCGTCGAAGCGGAACCACAGCGGCAGCGACAGGAGGAAATCGAGCCCGGCGAACAGCGTGGCGCCGTAGACGAAGACCTGCGTCCGGTCGCGGCGCACGAACAGGAGTCCGAGCGCCCCGAAGAGCGGCAGGAAGGTCACGACCGTCAGCAGGTGACTCGAGAGCCAGTCCATCGTTGCGATTCCTCCGCGCCCCCCGGGCGCGATGCTAGAAGCGTCCCGAGGAGATCAGGTACGCGCTGACCAGCACGAACAGGCCGAAGACCACCGCGGTGGCGTACGACTGCACGATCCCGGTCTGCAGCCGGCGCACCGTCCGCGACGTTGCGGTGGCGGCCCGGGCGAGCCCGTTCACCAGGCCGTCCACGACCCCCAGGTCGAAAGCCCGCGAAGTGTACGACGAACCGAGCGTCGTCCAGCCGGTCCCGTTGACGATTCCGTCGATGACGGTCCGGTCGAAGGCGGAGCACCCCCGGGCGATTCCTTGAATCGGCGCGACGACGGCCCACCGGTACAGCGCGTCGATGCCGTAGCCGCGCAGCAGGGCGCGCTGGAGTCCCTTCGCCTGCGCGGCGATCCGGCCCGGCGCGTCGGGCCGCCGCTCGTAGAGCAGCCAGGCGAGGCCCAGGCCCGCCGCGGTGACCAGAAGCGTCGTCAGGATCAGGCCGGCCGCAGCGCCCGGAGGAGCGGCTGCCGGCGCGGCGCCGGCGGCGTGCGCCGCGGCCTCCAGAGCCGGAGACATCGGGACCGGGAGGACCGGGTGCAGCCATTCCCCGAGCGCGTTCGGCATCCCGAACCCTTCGGGCAGCCCGACGAATCCTCCGACGACCGACAGCGCCGCCAGGACGAAGAGGGGCGCGGTCATGATCCGCGGGCTCTCGTGCAGGTGCGCCGCGTCATGCGGATCGATGCGGTCGCGACCGCGGAAGACCAGGAGGTACAGCCGCATCATGTAGAAGGCGGTCAGGCCGGCGGTGGCCACTCCGGCGATGAAGTAAATCGGGCTGCGCTGCCACGCCGCCAGCAGGATCTCGTCCTTGGAGAAGAACCCGGCGAGCGGCGGCACCCCGGCAATCGCCAGCGTGCCGATCAGGAACGTCGCGTGCGTCCACGGCAGGCGCGTGCGCAGGCCGCCCATTTTCATGATGTCCTGCTCACCCGACAGCGCGTGGATCACCGACCCGGCCCCGAGGAAC
>DASYQE010000230.1:0-1622 GCA_036005805.1 Candidatus Polarisedimenticolia bacterium
CCGCGCAGGAGCGCAGAGTCCTTGAACGTGCCGGGCTCGTGCGTGCACAGCGCATCCTCGGCCATGACGTCGCCGCTCGCACCGTAAGCGCGGGCGCGGCAGCCACCGCACAGCGACTTCAGCTCGCAGGCGCCGCAGCGCCCGCCGAGATCCTCGCGATGGCGCAGGCGGGTGAACACCGGCGACTCGTTCCAGAGATCGGCGAGGCGCGCGGTCTTCAGATTCCCCGCGAACTGCGGCAGGTACGGGCACGGCGTCACATCGCCGTTCGGCCGGATGCCGAAGTAGTGCGTGCCGGCCGGGCAGCCGCCCGCGCCCCCCGAATAGACCTTGAGGAACGGTGATCCGGCCGTCGTCGCGACCTCTCCCGCCTCGAACGCCGTCCGGATGAAATGCGGCGCGCACTTGGCGTTGACCAGCATGCGGCCGGAGTAGTCGCGCTGCATCCGGGCCAGCGAGCGCAGCACCTCGTCGTACTCGGCGGGGGAGATGTCGGAGACGAACTGGCCCCGTCCCGTGGGCACGAGGAAGTAGAGGTTCCAGACGCGCGCCTGCAGGCGGTCGCAGGCGAAAGCGGCGATCGCCTCGAGCTCGCCGAGGTTGTGCTTCCCGACCGTCGTCTGCACCAGGAACGGCAGCCCCTCGTCGCGCAGCACCTCGGCGCCGGTGACGGTGTTCTGCCAGGCGCCGCGCACGGCGCGGAAGCGGTCGTGCCGCTCCGCCGCGAGCGCGTCGAGCGACAGGGCCACGCCCCGCCCTCCCGCCTCCTTCAGGAGCCGCGCCACGTTGGCGGTCACCTTCACGCCGTTGGTGCCGACGACCGGCCACAGGCCGCGCTCGGCGCAGCGCCGCACGATCGGCAGGATGTCGCGGCGCAGCAGCGGCTCGCCCCCCGTGAGGATGGTCAGGCACTCGGGGGCGAAAGCGGCGATCTCGTCGACGACGCGGAAGCAGTCTTCGGTGGACAGCTCGCTGCGGTCGGAGAACTCCTCGGTTCTGACGAGCGGGTTGGGACCGGCGTCGAGGTAGCAGTGCTCGCAGGCGAGATTGCAGCGATACGTCAGGTTCCACGAGACGACGTACGGGCGATCGAAGCTCGCGGCCGGGTCCACGCTACATCCCGAAGAAATCGCGCGCCTCGTCGAGCACCTTCTCGTCCACGGCGGGGTAGCCGCGCTCGCGCGCGAACTGCTCGATGCCGGTGCGCGCCATCGGCCGCACGAACGAGGGGATCGCCTCGAGCCGCGCCGTCGCGGCCTCGGTCCACGGCACCTGGGCCGTCGCGGCGCCGTCCTTCGCCGACTCGCTGAGCCCGGGGATCATCCCCGCGAACGGACATTTGCCGCCCGAGGACTTCGCTTCCTCAGCTGCGCCGGAGGGAACGATCCCCGCCGCCGCGGCCGCGAGGGAATCCGGTCCGCCGGGCGGATTGGCCTCGGGGCCGATGCGCACGCCGAGCGACTGCACCATCTGCGTCTCGAACGGGTTGGTCAGCATCGCCATCTCGTAGCCGCACTCGGGGCAGGCGTAGCGCACCGAGAGGGAGCCGCGGTCGGGGGGCGCGACCTCCGCCAGCTTCATCGGCTGATCGCACGGCACGCACAGGAACTTCATCGCGGACG
>DASYQE010000231.1:0-28678 GCA_036005805.1 Candidatus Polarisedimenticolia bacterium
CAGCTCCTCGTCGAGATGGACGGCTTCGAGTCGAACGAGGGAGTCATCCTGATCGCGGCCACGAACCGGCCGGACGTCCTCGACCCGGCGCTGCTCCGGCCCGGCCGCTTCGACCGGCGCGTCGTCGTGCCGCGCCCCGACGTGAAGGGACGCGAGGAGATCCTCCGCGTTCACACCCGCAAGATCCCGCTCGCCGAGGACGTGTCGCTCGAGGTCCTGGCGCGCGCCACCCCCGGCTTCTCCGGCGCCGATCTGGCCAACCTGGTGAACGAGGCGGCCCTGGCCGCGGCCCGCATCAACAAGAAGGTCGTCTTCATGGACGACTTCGAGGGGTCGAAGGACAAGGTACTGATGGGGAGCGAGCGCCGCTCGCTCATCATCTCCGAGACGGAGAAGCGGCTGACGGCGTACCACGAGGCGGGGCACGCGCTGGTGGCCTACTTCATGCCGCACGCCGACCCGCTCCACAAGGTGACCATCATTCCGCGCGGCATGGCGCTCGGCGTGACCCAGCAGCTGCCGATCGACGACCGCCACAACTACACGCGCGAGTACCTCGAGAGCACCCTCTCCGTGATGATGGGCGGGCGGGTCTCCGAGAAGATGTTCATGAACGTGCTGACCACCGGCGCCGGCGACGACCTCAACAAGGCGACCGATATGGTGCGCAAGATGGTCTGCGACTGGGGGATGAGCGACAAGCTCGGCCCTCTCACGTTTGGTCGGAAAGACCAGGAGATCTTCCTCGGGCGCGACATCGTGCAGCACAAGGACTACAGCGAGGAGACCGCCGAGCTCATCGACTCCGAGCTGAAGACGTTCGCGCGCGAGGCGTACGAGCGGGCCGAGTCGGTCATCGGGTCGAACCGCGAGGCGCTCGAGCGGGTCGCCCTGGCGCTCCTCGAGTACGAGGTTCTCGATGGCGAAGAGGTCGCGACCCTCGTGAAGGGGGCCTCGGTCGAATCGCTGCGCGCCGGCCGCCGGCCGCCGACGCGCCCGGAGGCGCAGCCGGCCCGTGTCGTCGACGCGCGACCGGATCGCGCCGCAGCACCGCTCGGCACCGACCCGATCAAGCAGCCCTCCTAGCTTCCCGGGCCAAGACCCCTGCGACCGGCCTCTCTGCTCACGCCTGACCGGACGGCGGAGAGGCACAACGTCCTCGTCCTTTCTCCCGGAGCCGTGCCGGACGGCGCCCTGGGCCTGCCCCGCGGCCGCAGCGCGAAGGGAGGCGTCCACGCGCGTCTGACGCTGCGCGTGGAGGGGCTCGACCCGCGGCAGCGGCGCCTGATGGTGCAGAGCGTCCGAAAGGCCCGGGGGACATCGTGGGCGGCGCCCGCGAGGCTCCATGACGCCTGGCTCAAGGCGGCCGGCGCGCCCGACCCGGAACTGGCGCTGGTTCTCGATCTCCCCGCGGACGAGGTTCCAGGGCTTTCCGCCTCGCTCCGCAAGGGTGCCGGCGCCGCGCTCGCATCCGAAATCGGGGCGGCCTGCGCAGCCGCGGCCGCTCCGTCCGCCACCCTCCCCTTCCTGCCGACAGGGAGGCGCACGCTCCTCATGGGCGTGCTCAACGTCACGCCCGACTCCTTCTCCGACGGCGGGCAGTTCACCGGGCTGGAGGCGGCGGTCCGGCAGGCCGTGCGGCTGGCCGAGGAAGGCGCCGACATCGTCGACGTCGGCGGCGAGTCCACCCGCCCCGGGGCCGTGCCCGTCGGGCTGCACGAAGAGCTGCGCCGCGTCCTGCCGGTGCTCGAGGCGATCGGCCTCGCGTTCGAGAAGCTCCCCCGCCGACGGCCGCTCCTGTCGATCGACACCACCAAGGCCGAGGTCGCCCGGCGGGCGGCGCTCCTCGGGGTCACCATCGTCAACGACGTCTCGGGCCTGACGCGCGATCCGGCGATGCCGGCCGTCGTGGCCGAGCATCGCTCGCTCGTCGTCCTGCAGCACACGCGCGGCCGGCCGCGCACCATGCAGCGCGCCATCCGCTACCGCGCCGTCGTCCCCGAGGTCGCCGCCTTCCTGCGCGCCTCTCTCGCGCAGGCGGTGCGCGCCGGCGTGCCGCGCGAGCACGTCATCCTGGATCCCGGGCTCGGCTTCGGGAAGCGTCGCGCCCACAACCTCGCCCTGCTGCGCCATCTCGGAGTGCTCCGCAGTCTCGGCCGCCCGATCCTCGTCGGCGCGTCGCGCAAGTCGTTCCTGCGCGCCGATCGCGACGAGGCGCCCGAAGCGCGGCGCGAGGCGGGACTCGCCGCCATGGCGTTGGCGGTCGCGCAGGGCGCTGCTATCATTCGTGCTCACGACGTTCACGAGGCGCGACGCGTGGCCCGGCTCTGCGACGCGGTCCTGCGCGGGGCGACCGACAACCCATGATCGAATCCCTGTTCCCGGCCGCCGGCCCCTGGACCTTCGGCTGGCGGGATGCGCTCGACATCCTGCTGATGACGGCCCTGCTCTACAACGTGGGGCTGCTTTTGCGCGGGACCCGGGCCTTCCAGGTGCTGGTCGGAGCGCTCGTGCTGCTTCTCGCCTACTGGGCGACCGGGCCCGACAAGCCGCTGCGCCTCGTCACCTTCCACCAGGTCCTCGGCAACGTCCTCTTCTACGCGCCGTTTGCGGCGATCGTCCTGTTCCAGACGGCGATCCGCCGGGCCCTGGCGGCTTTGGCGCGCACCTCGGTGCTGCGACTGTCGGGGCACGGGATGACCGCGGCCATGCTGGAGGAAATCCTGGCCGCCGTCGCCGTCCTCGCGTCACGCAAGATCGGCGCGCTCCTGGTCATCGAGCGCGCCCAGTCGCTCCCCGACCAGATCGAGTCGGGGATCACCCTCGACGCGAACATCACCCAGGACCTCCTGGTGAACATCGCGACCCCCGGGTCGCCGCTGCACGACGGCGCCATCGTCCTCGGCGAGGGGCGCGTGCGCGCCGCGTCGTGCTTCCTGCCGGTGACCACCGACCCGCGGCTGTCGCGCGAGTACGGCTCGCGGCACCGCGCCGCCATCGGGCTGACCGAGGAGTACGACAGCGTCGCCATCGTCGTGTCCGAGGAGCGCGGCACGGTGCGCGGCGCCGTCGAAGGCATGCTGAGCGAGCCGCTCGACGCCGAGGGGCTGCGCGTCTTCCTGCGCCGCCACCTCGACCTCGAGCGCGGCCGGCGCGAGCGCTCCACCAGCCGGGCGAAGCCGGCGGCCAGGGAGGGGCGCGCCCGCGACACGGCACCGCGGCCGGATGCGGCCCAGGCCCCGAGCCGGACGGGCCTGTAGATGCCGTTCTCGCTGCGGCGGAACATCCGCCTCAAGTCGTTCTCCTTCCTCATCGCGCTCGTCTGGTGGGCCGTGGTGCACGGCGAGGACGCGCGCATCAAGGACTTCGTCGTGCCGATCGACTACATCAACCTGGCGCAGAGCCTGGAGCAGTCGGGGCGCATCGTCGACACCGTCACGGTGCGGCTGCGCGCGCCGGAGGCGGTGCTGCGCAATGTCACCGAGGACCGCCTGGCCGTGGCCCTCGACCTCGGGCGCGCGCCGCTCGGCGAGCAGCACATCCCGATCACCGGCAAGATGATGCGCGTCCCGCCGGGCACCGAGGTGGTGCGGGTCTCGCCGGCGGTCATCCCGGTGCGCGTCGAGCGGCGGGCGCGCCGCGAGGTGCCCATCGTCGCGGAGTTCTCCGGCGCCCCGCCCAAGGGGTTCGCGCGCCTCGGCTACGCCGTGACGCCGCCGGTGGCGACCATCGAGGGGCCGGCGAGCGAAGTGGCGGCGGTGGCGCGCGCGCTGACCGGCACCATCCTGCTCGAAGGCGAGACGGCCGACATGGAGTTCGAGGTGCGCCCGATCCCGGAGGCGCCCTCGGGAAGCCGGGTGCGCATCCTGGTGCCGGCCGACCCGGTCCTGGTGCAGGTGCGCATCGGCCACGCCGACGCCGCGGCGCCCGCAGGCGTGGGCCGGCCGGCGGCGCCGCCGGGGTCGGTCCCCTCGGCCGTCAAGAAAGATTGAGAGCGGGAGCGGACCCATGATGGGAGGCGAGTCATGAAGCGGCTGTTCGGAACGGACGGAGTGCGCGGGGTCGCCGGAGCCTTCCCGCTCGACGACGAGACGGTCTTCAAGATCGGCGCCGCGCTCGCCCGGATCCTCACGAAGAACGGTCGTCCGCCGCGCGTGGTCATCGGCCGCGACACCCGCGCCTCGGGGCCCGCCATCGAGGAGGCGCTCACCCACGGCATCGAATCGCAGGGCGGCAGCGTCGATCGCGGCGGGGTCCTGACCACGCCCGCCGTCGCCTGCGTCACCAAGGCGCTCGGCTACGACGCCGGCGTGGTCATCTCCGCCTCGCACAATCCCTACAAGGACAACGGCATCAAGGTCTTCTCGAGCGAGGGGTTCAAGCTCCCCGACTCGCTGGAGATGGAGATCGAGCGCCAGGTGCTCGATGGCGACGAGACGCACGGGAAAGGCACGGCCGCGGCGGCTGGAGGCCGGCACATCGATGCGCGCGAGCTCCAGGATCGCTACCTCGACGCCCTGCGCGCCGCGGTGCCGGCGGGCACCAGCTTCGCAGGCCGGCGCGTGGTGCTGGACTGCGCCCACGGGGCGGCCTCCGAGCTGGCCCCGCGCCTCTTCAAGAGCCTCGGCGCCGAGGTCGTGACCCTCAGCGACGCCCCCGACGGCGTCAACATCAACGAAGGGTGCGGCGCGCTCCACCCGGATCGGCTCGGCCGCGAGGTGGCGAGCCAAAAAGCCTGGCTCGGCCTCGCCTTCGACGGCGACGCCGACCGCTGCCTTCCGGTCGACGCCTCGGGGCGCGTCCTCGACGGCGATTACGTCCTGTGTCTCGCGGCCCGCGACCTGCGCCGCTCCGGCCGGCTGAAGGGCGACGCCGCCGTCGGCACCGTCATGTCCAACCTGTGGCTCGAGCGCGCCCTGAAGGACGACGGCATCCGGGTCATCCGCGCCGCCGTCGGGGACAAGTACGTCCTCGAGGAGATGCAGCGGGGCGGCTACGTGCTCGGGGGCGAGCAGTCGGGGCACGTCATCTTCCTCGAGCGCGCCACGACGGGCGACGGCGTGCTCACCGGGCTGATGCTCATGGAGCTCCTGCAGCGCACCAGGCACGACCTGGCCGCCTGGGCCTCGACCATCACCCCGTGCCCGCAGATCCTCGTGAACGTGCCGGTGCGCGAGCGCCCCGCGCTGGAGACGCACCCGGTCATCGGTCCCGCCATCAAAGCCGAAGAGAAGCAGCTCGCCGGACGCGGCCGGGTGCTCGTCCGCTACTCGGGGACCGAGCCCAAGGCCCGCATCATGGTCGAGGGGGAGCCGCGCTCCGCCATCGAGGACTCGGTCGCCCGGCTGCAGCAGGTCATCCAGCAAGCCATCGGCGTCTGAGCGGGCGTCGACGGACGCCTTCCCGGTTTGCCGGATCGGGATCTCTGAGCGATCCTCGAACCACCCCTCCCCTCCTCGAGGAGACCCTCATGAAACAGAGAGTCGTGGCCCTGCCCACCCTCGGCCTGATCGCCGGGACGCGCGTGACCCTGGGCGCCGGCATCGGTCTGCTGCTCGCACGCCGGTTGTCGCCGGAGGTCCGCCGCGCCGCCGGCTGGACCCTGCTCGCGATCGGCGCCCTCAGCACGATCCCGCTGGCCATGAAGGTGTTCCGCTCGGAAGAGGCGGAACCCGCGGGCGCCTGGACACCCTGGCCCACGCACCACGCGCCCGAAGGGCCACGTGACCGCCACCTGACACGGCGCGATCCCGGCCAGCCCGGTCCGGGCTAGAATCCTGCCTTCCCGCGAGGGCCGCTCCGGTCCCGCACCCTCCCGTAGGGAAGGAGATCCATGGCCAGGAGCGTCCGCCTCGGAGTCAACGTCGATCACATCGCCACCCTGCGGCAGGCGCGCAAGGCGGACGAGCCGGATCCGGTCGCGGCGGCGATTCTGGCGGAGCTCGCCGGGGCGGACGGCATCACCGTCCACCTGCGCGGCGACCGGCGCCACATCCAGGATCGCGACCTCGAGACGCTGCGGCGCACGACCCGGACCCGCCTCAACCTCGAGATGGCGGCGGCGCCGGCGATGGTGACCCTCGCCTCGGCCCACAAGCCCGACACGGCGACCCTCGTCCCGGAGCGGCGGGAGGAGCTGACGACCGAAGGCGGCCTCGACGTCGTCCTGAACCAGGCGCTGGTGCGCAAGACCGCCCTGGACCTGCGCGAGGCCGGCATCACGGTCTCCGTCTTCGTCGACCCCGACTACGAGCAGATCCGCGCCATCGCCAAGCTCGAGATCCGCATGATCGAGATCAACACCGCCAAGTACTCGGAGGCGCGGCGCGAGGACCAGGCGGCGGCCGAGGCGGACAAGGTGGCGCAGATGGCGCGCGCCGCCGCCAAGCTGGGGATGACGGTGTGCGCCGGACACGGCCTCGACTACCGCAACGTCTCCCGCATCGTCGCCATCCCGGAGATCGAGGAGATGAACATCGGCCACTCCATCGTCGCCCGCGCCGCCCTCGTCGGCATGGAGCGCGCCGTGCGCGAGATGAAGGCGCTGCTCGCAAGGTGAAGCGCTTCCCCGCCTACGACCCGCCGGAGTACGTGAACTTCCGTCCCGACCCGGCGGTGGTGAAGGAATACGACGCGACGCTGCGACGCGACCCGAAACGCCGCGCCCTGGTCGAGCGTCTCGGCCCCGCCGAGCACCTGCGCCTCTACGAGGGGATGCTGCGCTTCCGCCTGCACGACATCACGCTGAAGCGCTGGGTGCGCCAGGGCGTCATCTCCAAGGCCTGGCTCGGCACCGGCGAGGAGGCCGTGGCCGTCGGCACCACCCGGGCGCTGCGCGCGGGCGATTTCGTCGGACCGATGATCCGCAACGCCGGCGCATGCCACGAGATGGGGATGCCGGTGGCGCAGATGCTCAAGGCCTACCTCGGCACGCACGACCAGCTCACGCGCGGCCGCGACCTGCACACCGGCGACCCGGACAAGGGGGTCATCCCGCCGACGTCGTTCATGGCGGCGCTGGTGCCGGTGTTCACCGGCATCGCGCTGGCCGCGCGGATGCGCAAAGAGCCGCGCGTCGCCCTCACCTACGTCGGCGACGGGGCGAGCCGCACCGCCGCTTTCCACGAGGGGTTCAACTTCGCCGCGGTGCAGCGGGTGCCCCTGGTCATCGTGCTCCAGGACAACCAGGTGGCGCTCGGCACGGCGACCGCGCGCCACACCGCCGCGCCGATGGACCTCCAGCACACCGCGTACGGGGTCGAGGGGTCCGCCTGCGACGGCAACAACGTCCTCGACACCTGGGCGGCGGCGCGCCTGCTCGTCGATCGCTGCCGCAAGGGGGACGGCCCGTTCATCCTGACGGCGCGCACCTTCCGCATGGGCGGACACGCGACGCACGACGAGGCCGAGGCGCGCGCCCTGTTCTCCGCCGAGACCTTCGCGCACTGGGGGCAGCGCGACCCGATCGGCACCTACGAGGCGTGGCTCCTGGCGCTCGGGCCGGCGCTGGATGGACGCAGGCGCGCCTCCCATGCGGCCCGGCGCGCCGCCAACCAGGCCGCGCTGGCCGAGGCCGAGCGGCGCGTCACCGCGGAAGTCGAAGCGGCCGAGGCGGAGGCCCTCCAAAGCCGCAAGGACAAGATGCCGCCGCCGGAAGACGCCGTCACCGGCGTGTACTCGGTCCGCGCGGTTCCCGCACCAGGGGAAGAGCGCCGGGCGGCGCCTTTGAAGAAAGCCAACGGCCGCGACCGCTCCGCCGCCGCGACGCCGAAATCTGCCCGCGCGATGGCGGCGCGGGGTGCGCGGCGGCTATCATAGGCGCCGCTTCCAGGGGGACAGACCGCATGCCGAAGGATCGAGGGCCGGAGAAACCGTCGAAGGGGGGAACCCGCGTCCTGGAGGAGGCGGCCCCCGACCTGAAGGACCTCAAGGCCCGCGGCCTGTCGCGCGAGACCCTCATCGCGCTCTACCGGAACATGGTCCTGTCGCGGCGCATCGACGACAAGGAGATCGCCCTCAAGCGCCAGAACAAGATCTACTTTCAGATCTCCGGCGCCGGCCACGAGGCGATTCTCACCGCCGCCGCCATGCACCTCGACCCGAAGCGCGATTACTTCTACCCGTACTACCGCGACCGGGCCCTCTGCCTGTGGCTCGGGATGACGGCCTACGAGATGTTCCTCGCGGCGGTCGGCGGCGCCGACGACCCGGCCTCGGCCGGGCGGCAGATGCCGAGCCACTGGGGGCACAAAAAGCTCCACATCGTGTCGCAGTCCTCCCCCACCGGCACGCAGTTCCTGCAGGCGGTCGGCTGCGCCGAGGCGGACCGGCGCCTCGCCCCCGACTCGGGCGGTGTCGTCTACGTCTCCGCCGGCGACGGCGCGACGAGCGAAGGCGAGTTCTGGGAGGCGATCAACGCCGCCTGCATCCGCAAGGTCCCGGTCCTCTTCCTGATCACCGACAACGAGTACGCCATCTCGGTTCCGGTCGAGGCGCAGACCGCCGGCGGCAGCATCTCGCAGGCGATGAGCGGTGTCGCCGGGCTCACCATCGAAGAGGTGGACGGCTGCGACCCGATCGCCTCGCACGACCTGATGCGGCGGGTCGTCGAGCGCCTCCGCAAGCCCGGGGCCGGGCCCGTCCTCGTCCACGCGAAGACCATCCGTCCCTACTCGCATTCGCTGTCGGACGACGAGAGCCTGTACCGGACCCCGGGCGAGCGGCAGGAGGAGAACAGCCGCGACCCGATCCCGTCGTTCGCCGCGTTCCTGCAGAAGATCAAGGCGGCCGACAAGGGGTTCCTCGAGGAGGTCAGAAACGAGGTGGACCGCGAGATCGAGGAGGCGGCCAGCGCCGCCCTCGCCGCGCCGCGTCCCGACCCCAGGACCATCTACGACCACGTCTGGTCGCCGGAGATCGACCCGACCGGAAGCGAATTCGACGTGCCGCCGAAGCTCGAAGGCGACCCGAAGACGATGGTGGACCTGCTCAACGCGTGCCTGCGCGACGAGATGGCGCGCAACGACAAGATCGTGGTCTTCGGCGAGGACGTCGCCGACTGCACGCGCGAGGAGTCCCTCTCCGCGGTGAAGGGGAAGGGCGGGGTCTTCAAGGTCACGCACAACCTGCAGCGGAAGTACGGCTCGGCGCGCGTCTTCAACTCGCCGCTGGCCGAGGCGATGATCGTCGGCCGCGCCATCGGCATGGCGACGCGCGGCCTCAAGCCGGTGGTGGAGATCCAGTTCTTCGACTACATCTGGCCGGCGATGATGCAGCTTCGCAACGAGCTGGCGGCGATGCGCTGGCGCTCCGGCGGGAACTGGTCCTGCCCGCTCGTCGTGCGCGTGCCGATCGGCGGCTATCTCCAGGGGGGCGCCGTCTACCACAGCCAGTGCGGCGAGACGCTCTTCACCCACACGCCCGGCGTGCGGGTCGTCTTCCCCTCGAACGCGCTCGACGCCAACGGCCTGCTGCGCACCGCCATCCGCTGCGACGACCCGGTGATGATCCTCGAGCACAAGCACCTGTACCGGCAGACCTACAACAAGAGCGCCTACCCCGGACCGGATCACATGATCCCGTTCGGCCGTGCGAAGGTGGTGCGGGAGGGGCGCGACGTGACCGTCGTGACCTACGGCGCGCTCGTCGAGCGCTCGCTGCGCGCCGCCAAGGCGCTGGCCGAGGAAGGGACCGAGGCGGAGGTCATCGACCTGCGCACCCTCTGGCCCATGGACTGGGAGGCGATCGCCGAATCGGTGCGCAAGACCGGCAAGCTCCTCGTCGCCCACGAGGACACGCTGTCGTTCGGCTACGGCGCCGAAGTGGCCGCGCTCGCCGCCGACAAGCTCTTCAACTGGCTCGACGCCCCGATCCGCCGCGTCGCCGCCACCGACACCTTCGTCGCCTACGAGCCGGGCCTGGAGGACGCCATCCTCCCCCAGGTCGACGGCATCAAGGCCGCCATCGCGGAGCTCGCGAAGTTCTAGCGACCGGCTGCTACTGCGCGCGGGACGAGAACGACAACCCGAAGCCGATGTCCGGGGACGAGTCGTTGAGGCCGGTCAGCACGTACAGGCGGGTCGAGCCGCCGGCCTTCGAGCGGTAGACCATCTCGCCACGCGCGACGCGGTAGTCCTCGACCTCGGCGGACAGGCCGGTGGGCACGCCGGCGAGGTCGAAGATCGGGACCTGGTCGAGCACCGGCGAGACGCTCTCGCCGAGCAGGCGCCAATGGAACTTCGACGTCACCAGCCCGAAGCCGCCCTGGATGCGCAGGCGATTCTTGAACTCGACCTTCTCGATGGACGCGATGGAGAGCGGAGCGTCGGGCGACCCCATGAAGTGGTATGAACCCGACACCATGAACTGCAGCACCTTGCCCAGGGGCTGGGTGTAGTCGAGGCCGCCGCCCCAGTCGCTCTCGCCGGTCCCGAGGCCCTTCTTCTCGTCGGCCATCCCGTACTTGTAATCGAGATAGAACGTGAAGGCCGGCTTGTTCCCCCCACCGGCGCGGGCCAGCGGGATCTCGTAGCGCACCAGGAGATCGCCGAGGTCGGCTTCGGAGGTGTCCGCCTCGCTCTCCTGCCACAGCGGCTTCCCCGGCCCGCCCGCTCCCAGGATGATCGGGCCGTCGGCGGCGTAGGTGACGAGGCCCGTCCGGTCGATGCGGGTGTACGGGATCCGCAGCGAGATGCGGCCGTTCGGGCTGCCCGCCTCGGTCAGGAGGTACAACTCGCCGAGCCCGACGTCCTCGGTGCCGAGATACGGCCCCTGCTCGTAGTTGATGCCGAAGGTCAGGTCGGGCGTGACGGCCTGAGCCTTTGTGGCGAAGGCGGGGAAAAAGAGGATGGCGCCGGCCAGACCCGCGGCGAGGGTGACACTCGAGAGCCCTGCGGCGTGGCCGCGGCGGCGCGACATGCGGGCGCGATTATAGGAGAGGTCCCGGTCCCGGCGCTTGGGCTATAGTGGCCGGGAGGTTTCCGCACAAAGATGCCGCCAGTCGTGGCCAGTCTTCCCTCCCCCTCCCGTCAGGCCCCTCCGGACAAAGTCCGCTCCGGGAGCCGGGGTCTGCTCGTCGCCGCCGTTCTGGCGGGTGCGTTGCTGCACCCCGCGCCGGCGGGCGCGCTCACCGCCCAGGACGCGCGCACGCAGTCGTTCCGGCTGCAGGCCGAGGGGATGAAGCTCTACCGCGACGGCAGGTACAACGAGGCCATCGAGGTGCTGCAGAGGGTGGTGAACATCCACCTGAACTCGTTCATGGCCTGGTACTACCTCGGGGCGGCGCTGTCGGCGGAGCGGCGGTACGCCGACGCCATCGAGCCGCTCAAGATCGCCCTCGACCTCCAGCCGGACCACATGCAGGCGCACATGGCGCTCGGCGACGCCCTGCTCAAGCTGGGCGAGGTGGACGAGTGCCGCGCCGCTTATCTGCGAGCGCTCGACCTGCAGCCGAACTTCGCGCCGGCCCACGACGGTCTCGGACGGCTGCAGGAGTCGATGGGACACGATCCCGAGGCGGAGGCCGAGTACCGCAAGGCGCTCGAGATCAACGTCGCCTTCGCCGACGCCTACACCCACCTCGGCGAGCTGTTCCTCCGGCAGAACCGGCTGGACGAGGCGACCGATCTTTTCGGTAAGGCGATCGCCATGAAACCGGATTTCAGCGAGGCCTACGTCCGTCTCGGCGTGGCGCTGTCGCGCCTGGGGCGCTTCGACGACGCCATCGCCGCCGCCCGCAAGTCGGCCAGCCTCGCGCCGCGCGATCCCGAGCCGATCCTCGCCCTCGCGAAGATCGATCTCGAGATGCAGTCGTTCAAACGCGCCAATGCCGGGGTGGACGACGCGATGCGCCTGGACCCGGAGTTCGTCTACGCCCACGTCATGCGGGCGGACCTCGCCCGGGCCGAGGGGAACCTTCCCTTTGCGGTCGAGATCCTCGAGAAGCGGCTGGAGCGGCCGATCGACGACCCGCGCTGGAAGCGGGCGCTCCAGGACCGCCTGAAGCAGGCCCGCGCCGACGTCAAGACGCTCGCCGGGCTCGAGGACGCGGCGGCGCAGGCGGAAAGCGTGCAGCCCTTCGATCCGGCCGCGGCCGTGGCGCTGGCCCGCTTCTGGTCGGCGCAGCGCAACCACCTCAAGGCGGCCTCGAGCCTCCAGGAGACCGCGGCCCGGGTCCCGGGTGCGTCCGGGGCCTCCGACCCGTTGCGATTCGAGGCCGGGCTCGAGCAGCTCGCGGCGCGCCGGTTCGCGGAGGCCATCACCACGTTCGAGTCGCTCGCCTTCGATCCCGGAAGTCCCCTGCAGGAGGAAGCCCGCTTCAACCTCGGCGTCGCGCAGGCGGGCGCGGGGCTCGACGAGGAGGCGGCGGCGACCTTCCGCGACTGCGCGGCGAAGGACGAGGCCGATCCGACCGCGCGCCTCTACCTCGGGAACGCCCTGCTGCGTCTCGGGCGGCCGTCGGAGGCCCGTGACGCCTATTCCGCCTACCTGGCGCGGGCGGACAAGGGACGCGAGGCGGACCAGGTGCGCCGGCTGGTCCAGACGATCTCCACCGTCCCGGCTCCGGGGACGCCGGCGGCTGGAACGCCGCCTCCGCCGACCCAGCCGGGGTCGAGAGGAGCCGACCGGAGATGAAGAGCGCGACCCGATCACGCCTGGTGTCGCTCGTCGGCCTCGTGGTCCTCGCCGCCGGACTGACCCTGGCGCGCTCGCAGTCGCCGCAGGACACGCCGCAGCCGGCACCGCCTCAGGCCGCGCCGGGGCCGGCTCCGAAGGCGCCGGACGTGAAATCGCGGCGCGGCTTCTCCATCGCCATCACCAACCCGGTGATGAACGACTTCCGCTACGGGCGATCCGAGATCGAAGCCGACGTGAAGGCGAGCGACCCGACGGCGACCGAGAAGGTCGAGTTCTACGTCGACGACAAGCTGATCTTCATCGACACCGAGCCGCCGTATCGCTGCGTCTTCGACTTCGGCACGGAACCCCGCTCGTGGGTCATCAAGGCGACGGCGTTCCACCGCGAGGGGATCACCGTCACCGACCAGATCATCCTGCGCAAGGTCATCATCAACTACGCCGTGCAGGTGAACCGGGTCATCCTCTATTCCACCGCCGTCAGCAGCAAGGACAGCAAGAAATACGTCCTGGATCTGAAGAAGTCCGACATGGTGCTCGAGGAGGAGGGCGTCAAGCAGGACATCATCGACTTCTACCGCGAGGAGCGGCCGGTCACGCTGGCCGTCGTCAGCGACAGCAGCGGCAGCATGCAGGCGGCCATGCCTATCGTCCACACGGCCGCGAGCAAGTTCATCGACAGCCTCGGCACGGAGGACAAGGCGCTCGTCATCGACTTCGACGACAAGGTCTACCTCCTGCAGGACGTGACCGCCGACAAGAACGACCTGCGCATCGCGCTGACGAGCACCAACGCCCTCGGCGGCACGGCGCTCTACGACGCGCTGTACGCCTCGTACCGCAAGCTGAAGAATGTGGACGGGCGCAAGGCGATCATCCTGCTCTCCGACGGGGACGACACCGCCAGCAAGTTCTCCTTCCGTCGCGTGCTCGACGAGGCGAAGATCAACGACATCCTCATTTATTCCATCGGGCTCGGCACGGGCTTTCTCGACGTGGACCTGCGCCGCGTCCTGAAGAGCCTGGCGGAGGAGACCGGCGGACGGGCGTACTTCCCCGACAAGCCCGACGAGCTGGAAGCCGTCTACCGGGAAATCTCGACCGAGTTGAAGAGCCAGTACTACGCCACCTACGAGCCGCAGAACACCACGTGGGACGGCCGCTGGCGCAAGATCAGGCTCACCGCTCCCGGCAAGGACGTCGAGATGCGGACCCGCAGCGGCTACTACGCCATCCGCAAACCGGGCTAGGAGCCTGGCGCCCTCACGACGTTCCACCCGGCTTGGCCGGCGCGGAGCCCGGCGGCGGCGCGGCTGGCGGGTTTTGTGCCGGAGGCCTCTTCTCGATCGGCTCGGTGGCCGTGGGCGGCGGCGCCGGCGGCGGAGCGGACGAGGTGGAACTGGGCACGGGGGTCGATGCGGGCGCGGGGAGCATCCCGGGCATCGGCCGCGGCAGCTCGGGGGGCGGCCCATCGGCCCGTGATTTGAAATTGAGCGGAAAGTCGACGAGCGAAAGGTTCAGCGTCAAACCCGCCCCCGGTTTGACCTCGACCGACTTCAGGTCGACCGGCATGTGCCCCGGAGACCGGATGACGGCGCGATAACGTCCGGGGACGACGCCATCGAGTGTGAAGACGCCGTCGCTGCCGGAGATCGCCTGGTACAGCTTCGTGCCCTGGAGTGCCACGAGCAGCACCGACACGTCCACCACCGGACGGCGATTGCCGTTCAGGAGCGAGCCGCGCACCGTCACCGGGGGCTCGACCCGCGCCGCCTCGGCCTCGGGCTTGCCGGGAATCCCCTGCCCCGGAGTTCCCTGGACCGGAGGCGCGGCCGCGGTCTGCTGCCCTCCGGCGCGCGCCAGCGGCACATCGACGATGTTCTGGAAGGGTCCCTTCACCTCGACCCCGGGCTTGGAGACGAGCCGGTACCCGTCGGCCTCGACCTCGACGTCGTAGATGCCGCTGGGCAGATCCTTGAAGCGGTACTCCCCCCTCTGGTCGCTGCTCGTGACTCTCAGGAGTCCCGCTTCGCTTCGGGAGAGGAGCCGCACCTGTGCCCCCTGGACCGGCTTACCGGCGTCGGTCAGCCTCCCGAGGATGCGCCCGGTCGTCGTGGGCGGCGCCGGCGCCTGGGACGGAGCAGGGGCCTGGGCGGGAGCGGGGGCCTGGTCCTGGGGGGGCGGCGCGTCGGCCCGGGCCATCCCGGCGCAGGCCGCCGCGACGAGCCACGCCCCGCCGATGAGGCCTTTCAATGAAACCGGGATCCATCGGGCTTGCACCACGAGGGCATGGTACGGGGTGCGGCGGGCCGGAGCAACCTTCCGGCTCCCCAAGCCCCCAGCTTCCGTCCGCCTCAGCGGGGGGCGTGCGGCTTGAGAATCTCGCTCAAGGTGTCCGGCTTCCCGGGGATCGGCTCGAGGCGCGGGTAGTGCGGTCCCCCCGACCAGTCCACCTCGAGGGTGTGGAAGAACTCGCCGTTCTCGACCAGGAGCGCGATCGGCTTTTTCGAGGTCTTCGCCTCGCGCAGCGCCTGCTCGAAGAGCCGGCGTTCGAAGCGCCGCCCGTTCACCGCCAGGACCGTCATGCCCGGCGCCATCCCGGCTTTCGCGGCCGGAGAGCCCTGGTAGACGTCCTGGACGACGTCGTCCTTGCGCAGCAGGAACCCCAGCGAGTGCCGCGCGTCGGTCTCCTCATCCACGTCCTCGCGGGCCTTCAGGAGAATCGGCTTCTCATCCGTGTAGGCGAGCTTCCAGCCGCCGCGCTCGAGCCAGTCGGTCGGCGGCTCCTTGCGCAGCCCGTAGACCCGCTCCTCGAAGAACGGCTTCCAGGTGTACGAGACGACCCCTTCGAGCGCGCGGTAGACGTCCTCGGCGTCGTACCACTTCACCTCGGGCGGCCCGTCGGCGCCGCCGTGGAAGACGCGGCAGAAATCGTCGAGCGACTTCTTCCCGCCCGTGCGCTCGCGGATGATGCTGTCCACCTCGTGCCACAGCAGCGTCCCTTCCTCGTAGAAGTCGGTGCTGCGGCGGTCCCACTGCCACGAGTTGGACGCCTCGTACAGGAGCTGCGCCGCGGTGGCGGTGTCCACCAGCGGCCGCCAGCGCCGACCCGGCTGCGCGGTCAGGTTGGCGACGTCGTACGCCAGCCACTCGCGCGCCTGCTCCGGCGTCCACAGGCCGCTGCGCGCCGCGAGCGTGTCGCCGAGATAGTTCGTCAGCCCCTCGTACACCCACAGCAGGCTGGAGTCGACCGGCTGGCGGTAGTCGTTCGTCTGCAGCCCGCGCGGCCGCCGGTATTTCCCGTTCCACGAGTGCACCATCTCGTGTGACAGGAGGTCGCCGTGCAGGAAGAAGACCTGCTCGTCGATGAGGAAGCGCTCCGGCACGCGGTCGTCGCTCGACTCGTGGTGCTCGAGCCCGAAGTGGGCGGTGTGATCGCTCATGGTCAGCAGGAAGTCGTACTTGCGGTAGTGACGCGCGCCGAACAGGGTGGTGATCTCGGCCACGAGACGCTTGAAGCGGTCGAGCACCTCCGGCTTCGCGTCGAGCGCCGCCGCGCTGTCGGCGGCGATGTTCAGGCGCACCGGGTGCGGGTCGCCGGGATCGGTCAGCGGCACCGTGCGGAAGTAGCGCCCCGCGAGGACCGGCGAGTCGACGAGCGTCGTCAGGCTCACCGACTTGTAGTTGAGCTCGGATCCGGTGCCGGTCGTCTCGAGCGCGGTCGCCGACTTCCAGCCTTCGGGCAGGACGAGACTCGGCGAGAACAGGATGTCGTCGCCGTTCGGCCCCGCCGGATACAGCACCACCTGGTTCCACGACACGATGACGAGGTTGTCGGTGGACGAACCGCCGGAGGTGAACCCTCCCGTCGCCGTCATCATGGCGAAGTCGAGCGTCGCCTCGACCACCGACGCGCCGTCCGGCACCTGGATGCGGAACTGCGACATGTCGAGCGGGTCGCGCGTCCAGGCGAGCGGCTTGCCGCCCGCCGTGAACGACAGCCCGACGATGTCGGTGTTGGGCCCGGTCGGGCCGTGCTCCCCCGGCAGCCACTTCGGATAGGCGAGGGTCATCGGCCCCGGCTGCGCCGGGATGGTCATCTTCGCGTGCAGCAGGTGCCGCCCTGCGTCGCGCGCGTCCACCGACACGCGGATGGGAGCGCTGCTCGCGGCCGTCTTCTTCGGCGCGGCCTGCGCGGACGCCACCGCTCCCGTCAGCGCACACAGCGCCGCAATCGCCATCACCCTCTGGATTGTCGCCATGGAGGCGGAGCCTAAAGAGGCGAGCCTGCGGCTGTCAACCGGGGTCCCGATGGGGCTGAGCGGCCCTATAATTCGAACATCGCTCGCACCGAAATCGGGAGAGGCCCCATGCGCCCGTTGATGGTTCTCGTGGCGGTCGGCGCGCTGGTGACGCCGGCCTCCGCGAACGACCGTGTCCTCCACACCTCGACCTGCCAGGTGCCGCCGCGGGTGGTGGGCCCGGACGGCATCGCCGGCACCGCCGACGACGGAACGATCGCCGAAGACTTCGACACCGAGCGTGACGGCACCCCGGGAATCAGCCTCGACTCCCTGCCGCGCGGCACGCCGGGGGTGCTGAACGACACGATCGGCGTCTGGGTCGGAACCGCAGCGGGGGCGAACGTCCTCGCCGGGATCGGCTGCGCCGGCTTCATGGTGCCGCCGGCAGACCCCGAATGCCGCATCGATCCAGACAACGACATGGACTGGCACATCCACTGCCCGCCCGGAGCCTGCCCGAACCAGCCAGGACACGTCACGCCCGAGGACGGGCCGATGGCCAGGAGCGGGGCGAACTCGCTGCACTGGGGGTATCACTTCGATCTCCACAGCCGCGACGGCGACACCACCCGGGTCCGCCAGCTCGCCGCCTTCATGACCGACCCGATTCACCTGACGCCGGCCCCACAGCCGGGCGATCTCGAGCTGTCGTTCTTCCACATCGCCGACATGATGGACAACCATTCCACGCAATTCAGGGTGGGAGAAGCCAGCGACTTCGGCGACGTGCAGATCCAGGCGCTCGACCCGCACGCGGGGGGCGGCCAGTGGGGCTACTGGGCAAAGCTCGTCCCCTTCCAGAATGTCTATGACCACGTCTCCTACATCTGGTCCACCTGGAGATTTGGCCCGACCTACTGTGTCTTGACCCCCACCGATACCGGCGCGGGCGGCTACGCGCCACGCGGCGTCAGCGAGACGTTGTGCTTCCCGAACGGCGTCTGGTCGCACTGCGGCAATTCCCGGGACTCGTCCGGCACCGCGAATTGTCCCGGCCCGGGCGTGCCGGGAGCCACCGGCCCTGGTCTCTGGGCGCAGAGCCGGTTCAGCCTCGCCGGTTACCTCGGCCAGACCGTCCGCATCCGCTGGATCGCGCAGTCGTGGGAGTTCGATTGCTGCACGGACTCCTACTACGAGCTGGGCGGCGGGTGGGCCCCCCAGCCCAATGACGAGGGCTGGTGGCTTGACGACATCCGGATCACCGGCGCACTGCAGTCCCCCGCCCGGATCCCCGGCGCGGTGGAGATCTGCAACGGCCTGGACGACGACTGCGACGGCCGCGTGGACGAAGATCCCGCCTGCGCCGACCCGGACTTCGACGGCGTTCAGGGAGCCGCCGACAACTGTCCTCTCTCCGCGAATCCGGACCAGTCCGATTTCGATCAGGACGCGGTCGGCGACGCGTGCGACCTCGATGACGGCCTCATCCTGATCACTGTTCCCGCCCCGGCGAGCGTGACGTGGCAGCAGGAGACGGGCTACGAGACGTTCAACTTCTATATGGGCGATCTGGCGGTGCTGCGCGCGTCGGGTCTTTACACGCAGGAGTACCACCACGCCTGCCGCCTGCCCATGACCGGGGCCGCCGACCCCTGGTGGCCCTGCACGTCCCCCTGCAACCCGTCCGACCCGCCCCCCGGAACGGGGGTCTTCTACCTCGTGACCGGCGTGCACAACGGAGCCGAGAGCAGCCTCGGGACCGACAGCTCCGGCGCCCCGAGACCGAACGCGCATCCCTGTCAGTAGCCGCCGGCCCGCGGCGCTCCGGCGAGTGCCATGATTTCTGCGGCGGCGCGCTCGCCCGAGCGGATGGCGCCGTCGATATAGCCGCTCCAGCGGTCGGAGGTCTCGGTGCCGGCCCAGTGGACGCGCCCGTGCGGCTCGCGCAGGAAGCGGCCGAAGGCGGTCATCACCGTCGGCCCCATCGTGGCTCCGTAGCAGCCACGGCTCCAGACCTCCGACGGCCAGTCCTGATCGAGGTAGGCGATCGGGCGCGCCGCCTCGGGACCGAAATACTCCGCCAGCCACCCGGTGACCGCCGCCCGGCGCTCCTCCTGCGGCCGGCCGGTGTACTGGAGCGAATACGGCGTGTCGATGAAGCCGGCAAGGAGGGCCGGGCCGGCGTCGTCCTTGGTCGCGTCGACGCTGACGACGCACGGCGGGCGATCCGTGACGACCAGCGCGTTCAGGCCGCGGTCGCGCCAGAAGGGGCGGTCGTACGCCGCGTACCACTTGATCACCGATCCCATCGGCATGCGTTGCCCCAGCAGGTCGCGGCCGGAGGGGAGCGGCGGGTCCCAGGCGATGCGCACCGTCAGCGGCGGCGGGATGGCCACGATGGCGGCCGCGGCGCGCCACTCGCGCTGGTCCGAGCGCACGACGACGCCCGAGGTGTCCTGCGCGATGCTCCGCACCGGCGCGCCGAGGACGACGCGGTCGCCGAGCGTCGCCGCCAGCTTCTCCGCCAGCCCGTGCATCCCCTCCTTCACGAGGTAGGCCTGCGCCCCCTCCTCATAGCCGAAGAGCGCGTCGATGCTGTCGCCGGAGCGGATGTAGAAGAGGAGGAACAGCAGCGACAGGCGCGACAGATCGGCCTCGAGCACGCTGCGGAAATCGGCGTCCCAGTAGGCGCGCACGAGCGGACTGGCGCTGCGCGCGAAGAGCCATTCCTGTGCCGAGATCGCGTCCCACTCGGCGGCGCGCGGCGCGGACCACGGCGCGTCGGGCGGAATGGTTGCGGCCATGCGGTTGAGCTCGTCGGTGATGACGGCGATTTCCTTCTCGACTGCGGGCTCGAATCCCATCGACTCGCCGTCGGCGAGCCAGCGCTTCCCGGCGAGGTCGACCACCTGCTTCCCCGCGATGCGCTGCGGCGTGGTGTGCAGGCCGAACTCCTCCAACGCCGCCAGCACCCGCGTCTGGGTCGGCCCGGCCCACATCCCGCCGACGTCCACCTTGTGCCCGGCGATGGTCCCGGCCTTCACCCGCCCGCCGACCCGGTCGCGCGCCTCGACCACGACGACCTTCCGCCCCTGCTTTGCGAGCGCCCGCGCCGCCGTCAGCCCGGCGAACCCGGCCCCGACGATGACGACATCGAGCGGCAATCGGATATGCGATGACGCATGGCTCGACGATCTCGCGCCGGGTCCCGACGGCCAAGCCGTCACAAACCCACTAGCGCCAAGGATCTTGAGAACAGTGCGTCGCGTAGGCATGGCCCAGAAACTAACACCTTTGGGAAGCAGTGAGTGGCTTTCGACTTAGGCAATCCAGCGGAGCCTTATCGAAGCACGTTGACACAGAAGCATGTCAGGAGTAGTAGCTGAGGCACGATGTGGTCATAACTTGAATTGCGCATGGAGCAAGCCATGTACAGGTCAAGCAACTGGGCAACGAAGTCCTGTCTTGCTTCCTTGTTCTTGACGCTTTTCCTAGCTGCTGTATCCATAGCCTCTCAGTCGACCGAAAAGCCTCACATCAAAGTGCTCTCACCGATGAAAGGCTATGTTCTCGGAAGCCTGGCTGAACGCAAGGTTTCCATCGTGGTCGAAATCACATGCACCGAAGCGGGAGTGTTGACGACCGATTCGGGAGCGGTCCGTTTCGTTGAACCAAATCGGAATACGCGGCTCTTCGCCGAACACGTTGTGGCCAGAACCGAGTACACGAACAATCTCGGACAGACAGTCATCCAGGTGATCTCGGTCATTCCGCTTGACAAGATCGAACTAGCAGATTTTTCCGTCAACCCTCCGATGGCTTTCAAGGAGATTCGTCCTAAGGAAGGTGAACTCAAGGTCACGGTTCCACCGGACGCGATGGTCGAGGCAGCATCTTTTCACTTTCAGGTCCAGGATCTCGCGGGCCATCGGTCGGCGGAGGACGAGGGGAACCTGATCATCGGCCTGGCCCAGGAGTTGTGGCGGCCGAAATTGCCGCCCAAGAACGCGCCTTGACAGGTTTTCGGCCCACGGCTAGCATTCCGGCTTCGCACAACGCGCCGAAGACTCGTTGGGCGGTTAGCTCAGCGGGAGAGCACCTGCCTTACAAGCAGGGGGTCACTGGTTCGAATCCAGTACTGCCCACCACGGACCTTCGCTCGCAGCACTCGGCGGCGCGCCTGTTCGGGACCCAGCGGGGTCGTAGTTCAGCTGGTTAGAACGCCGGCCTGTCAAGCCGGAGGTCGCGGGTTCGAGCCCCGTCGACCCCGCCACCCGGACCTTCCTTCGCGGCCATGACCGACCGCGGCCTCCTGTTCACCGGCGCCTTCCTGCGCGCCCTCGCGGTCGGAATGGTCAGCGTCCTGTGCGGCCTGCACCTGGCGGCGCTCGGCTTCAACCCGGGCGCGATCGGCGTCGTGGTGGGCGCCGGGCTCGCAGCGAACGCCCTCGCGGCGCTGCTCACCACCTGGCGCGGCGACGCGGCGGGGCGCAGGCGGGTCCTGGTCCTTTTGGCGGCCCTCGGCTGCGCCGGCGGCCTCGTCATCGCCCTCGGCAGCGACCCGTTCGTCATCGGCGCGGCGTCGTTCCTCGGGATGCTCAACGGCATGGGGCGCGACCGCGGCGCCTCCCTCATCATCGACCAGGTGATCCTGCCGGCCACCGCCGGGCCCAACGAGCACACCGCGCGCACCCGCCTCTTCGCCGTCTACAACGTGGTGCAGGACGTCGGACACGCACTCGGCGGCCTGGCGGCCGGGATGCCGCAGCTGCTGCGGCGCGTCGCCGGGCTCGACACGCCGATGTCGTTCCGCGTGTCGATCGGCATCTATGCCGCGCTGCTCGCCGTCGCGGCGCTGCTCTACCTGCGCCTCTCCCCGGCCGTCGAATCGGTCCACCAGGGGCCACGCCCGCCGCTCTCCCCCGACAGCCGGCGCACCCTCATCCGCATCTCGAGCCTGTTCGCGTGCGACAGCCTGGCCGGCGGGTTCCTGACCTCGGCGCTGCTGTCGCTCTTCTTCTACGAGAAGTTCGGCGTGCACGAGGGGACCATCGGCGCCCTGTTCTTCGGCGCGCGCATCATGAACGCCCTGTCGCACCTCGGTGCCGCCTGGCTGGCGAAGCGCATCGGTCTCGTCAACACCATGGTCTTCACGCACATCCCGTCGAGCCTGCTGCTGGTGACGGTCGCCTATGCGCCGTCCTTCGCCGTCGCCGCGCTGCTGTTCCTTTTGCGCGAGGGCCTCGTGGAGATGGACGTGCCGACGCGGCAGTCGTACGTCATGGCGATCTTCCGCCCGGAGGAGCGCACCTTCGCCTCGGGGGTGACGCACCTGGTGCGCATGGGCGCCTGGTCGGTGGCGCCGTCGTTCGCGGGCCTGCTGATGCAGGGGTTCTCGATGACCACGCCGCTGGTCATCGGCGCGGGGATGAAAGTCGGCTACGACCTGGCGCTCTGGTACGCCTTCCGCCACCACCGCCCGCCGGAGGAGCGGGCCGCCTAGCCGCGGACGCGGAACTCGAAGACGTCGGGGCGGTCGTAGTGGCCGGTGACGTCGAGGGCCATCGCCTCCTCGGCGATGCGCGACAGGTCGAGGTCGGCGACGACGATCTCCTCCCGATCCCACACCGGCGGGACGATGACGCCGCCGTCGGGGCCATAGATCGAGGTGCCGCCGTTGTAGACGAATTCGTCGGGCCGGCCGCGCAGGTTCTCGGGCAGCTCCATTTCTTTCGGCAGGTCGCGCGCGCGGATGATCTGCCCGACCGAGAGGACGAAGCAGCGCCCCTCAAAGGCGTAATGCCGGCTGGCGATCTGGTGCATCTCGTGCACCGAGGGCCAGGTCGCGACGTGGATCTGCTCGCCGCTGCGGTGCACCGCCTGGCGCGCCAGCGGCATCCAGTGCTCCCAGCAGATGAGGTGGCCGACGCGGCCGATCGGTGTCGCCACCGCGTCGAGACCGCGGCCGTCCCCCTGTCCCCAGACGAGCCGCTCGGAAAACGTCGGCATCAGCTTGCGGTGCCGCGACAGGATCGTCCCGTCGGAGCCGATGACCATCTGGGTGTTGTAGAGCGTGTTATGCCCCGGCGCTCCCTCCACGCGCTCGTGCACGCCGAGCACGACCACGACCCCGTGCCGGCGCGCCGCGCGGGCGATCCGGTTGATCTCGGGGCCGGGGATGCGCACGCTGTTCGCCATCAGCCGCGCGAACGCCTTCTTCGCGGGGGGATGGTTCCAGTAGGCTGCCCCGGGACAGAGATCGAGCCACGCCGGATACCCCGGGAGCCAGGTCTCGCCGAAGGCCACGAGTCGAGCGCCGCGCGCCGCGGCCCGTCCCATGAGGTCGATCGCCTTGGCGGTGCAGCGCTCGAGGTCGAGCAGGATCGGCTGCGCCTGGATCGCCGCCACGCGGACCTTCCCGGACGGCCGCACCTTCGGCTTCGGCGGCCGGCGGGGCATCAGCGGATGGAGGTGAGGAGCGCGTCGAAATTCGCGCGCTCCGCCTCGATCGTCTTCTTCGGACCGGTGCAGCGGAAAAACCAGTTGGCCTCGGGCCCGGGGACGACGGCACCGAGCATCATCCAGCCCGGCTTCGCGGGCGGAGGTTCGCTGCCTGCCCCCATCGCGGTCGGCGTATAGGTTCCGCTGGCTTCGACGCGGGTGACGGTGCGTCCGCCGACCTTGAGCTCCCCGACCTTGGAGGGGCCCGGACCGCCATCGGCGCCCGTGAACATGTTGCGCCAGCGCTCGACGTTCGCCTGCACGTCCCCCCCCTGCCCGGGACCGAAATAGAAGACGACGCACTCCCCCTCGGGAGGATCGCCGGCCGCGGCGGGCAGCGCATACTGCGCCTTGCGCATCTGGTTCGTCGGTGTCGTCGCCTTCCAGGAGGCCGGCGCCTTCCAGGCCAGACCCGTCGGCTGGGCGGGAGCCTGGGGCGCTCCCTCCACGATGGGCCCGTGGGAGGGCACGAGGCGCGGCGGCTCGCCGGCCGCCAGGGCAAGCCCGCAGGACACCACGACGACCACCAGGATCATGACAGGAAGCGGCCGGGCGCTTCGCGAAACGACGCTCGAATCGAACGGAATTTTCACGTGCAATGTCCCTCGAAAGGCGCAGGCGCGCAGGAAAAAATTTCCTGGCGCGGGCGCGAGTATAAACCCCTTGCCGAGGGCGAAGTCTCGCTGTATATCTGGAACGAGCTCAGGAGAGGGGATCGCAGAGAAGAAAGCTTGACCTGAGTTCGAGCAGGAGGCACTCGCCCCATACTCCCGATCTCCTCTCCTTCACTTCGATGTCACCGACCGACCGCGCCGCACGGTCGGTTTTTTTTCGCCTGTGGTAGTCTCGCCGCCCATCGTCATGGCGCGCGCGACCGTCCTCACCGGCCTCGATCTCCTCGCCCGCTCGCGGCCGAAGTGGCTGCGCGGACGCAAGGTCGGCCTCCTGATGCACCCCGCGTCGGTGGACGCCCGCCTCGAGTCGGCCCGCTCCGTCGTGGCGCGCCTCTGCGGCCGGAATCTCAAGGCCCTCTACGGACCGCAGCACGGCTTCGCCGGCGAGAAGCAGGACAACATGATCGAGTCGGGCCACGGCAAGGACCCCGAGCTCGGCATCCCGGTTTACAGCCTGTATTCGGAGACGCGGTCGCCGACGACCGCGATGCTCGCCGACATCGACCTGCTCCTGGTCGACCTCCAGGATGTCGGAACCCGCGTCTACACCTTCGAGTGGACCACGGCGCTCGCTCTCGAGGCCTGCGCCGCCGCCGGCAAGGAGGTCGTCGTCCTCGACCGGCCGAACCCGATCGGCGGGCAGCTCCTCGAAGGCAACCTCATCCGCCCCGGCTACACCTCGTTCGTCGGCCTCTACCCGGTGCCCATGCGGCACGCGCTGACGCTTGGCGAGCTGGCGGCCCTGGTGAACGCGCGCCTCGGCGCCGCCACGAGCGGCGGCACCAACGCGGCGCCGCTGCGTCCGCGGCCGAGCAAGGACGGTGTCGGGCTCCACTGCTTCGGACGGGCCGACCTGACCATCGTGCCGATGCGCGGCTGGCGCCGCCGCATGGCCTTCGACGACACGGGTCTGCCGTGGGTCCTTCCCTCTCCGAACATGCCGACCCTCGACGCGGCTCTGGTCTATCCGGGGCAGGTGCTCCTCGAAGGGACCAACCTGTCAGAGGGGCGCGGCACCACCCGCCCGTTCGAGATCTTCGGAGCGCCCTACATCAACCTCAAGCGGGTCGGAAAGCGCCTGGCGCGGCGCCGGCTCCCGGGGGTGATCTTCCGCGAGCACTCCTTCGAGCCGACCTTCCACAAGTGGAAGGGGGAGGTCTGCCACGGCTTTCAGATCCACGTGACCGACCGGCGCGCCTGCCGGCCGTACTTCACGACGCTGGCGCTCCTGCAGGACATCATCGCCGAGCACCGCGACACCTTCGCCTGGAAGGAGCCGCCCTACGAGTACGTCACCGACAAGCCGCCCATCGACGTGCTGACCGGCGACCCGGCCATCCGCGAGGCGCTCGAGCGAGGCCGGGACCTGAACGCGCTGGCGCGTTCCTGGCGCGGCGAGATCGAGGCGTTCCGGCGCGAGTCGCTTCCCTTCCGCCTGTACCGGGACTGAGCCCCTGGGTCGGATGACGCGATGAGCACACCGGACGTGGTCGGCCAGGTGGGACAGACGATGCAGAACCTCAGTCCCGCCGCCCTCGCCGAGATGTGGCGGGCCGCGTGGGTCAACGGCCTCATCGCGCTGGTCGTGTGGCTGGTCGTCTTCCTCGTCGCGCACGCGTTCGTGATGCGCCTGCTGCGCAAGATCGCGGCGCGCACCGCGTGGACCTGGGACGACGTCCTCATCGCCGCCATCACCTGGCCGACGCGCCTGCTGATCCTCGCCTCGGGCCTGACGGTCTTCGAGCGCATCCTGCCGCTCGAGCCGGAGTGGGACCGCGCCTGCGACATCATGCTGGCGGGCGCGTTCGCCCTCGCGTTCATCCTGTTCGTGGACAGGATGACGAGCGGGCTGCTCGATCGGATGGCGCGGAAGAACGCCGCCTTCCAGGGGGCGCGCGGGCTGGTGCAGGGGGCCGTGCGGGGCGTCATCATCGGCATCGGCCTGCTCATCTTCCTCGACAACATCGGCATCTCCATGGCGCCGATCCTGGCGTCGCTCGGCGTCGGGTCGCTGGCGGTGGCGCTGGCCCTCCAGGACACGCTGGCGAACGTCTTCGCCGGGTTCCATCTCATCGCCGACAAGCCGCTCGAGGCGGGCCAGTTCATCCGGCTGCAGAGCGGCGAGGAGGGGCATGTCGTCCTCGTCGGCTGGCGTTCGACGCGCCTGCGCACGCCGCAGAACAACATCGTCGTCGTGCCGAACGCCAAGCTCGCCGGGACGGTGCTCACCAACTTCGATCTCGGCACGAGCGCCATGGCGATCACGGTCGAGGTGACGGTGTCGATCGCCTCCGGCCTCGACAAGGCCGAGCGGGTCGCGATGGAGGTGGCGCGCGACGTGCAGCGCACGGTCCGCGGCGGCGCGACCGACATCGAGCCGGCCGTCCGCTTCATCGGCTTCGGCGACTCGGGCATGCGCTTCAACGTCGTGCTGAACTGCCAGAACCTCAAGGCCTCGAATGACGTGCGCCACGAGTTCCTCAAGCGGCTGAGCGATCGTTACCAGCGCGAGGGAATCGTCATCCCCTTCCCGACCCGCACGCTCGACTTCCCCGCCGGGACACCGGCGGCGGGGCCGCAGGCCGGCTTCATCGCCGGGCGCCCGGGACCGGAGATGCGATCGTGAGCCGCGTGCGCGCGCCGCGGCGCGAAGGAGGCGCGGCCGGCGGGCCGGAGCGCACCAGCGGGCGCGGCGACATCCTCTACCTGTCGCGCGCCGACGTGGAGGCGGCCGGCGTGGCGATGCCGGCCATCATCGCGGCGCTCGAAGTGGCGTTCCTCGAAAAGGGGCACGGGCGCACCGAGATGCCGCCGAAGCCGGGGATCCATCCGGGCCCGCCGGGCAACGACAACTTCATCCACGCCATGCCGGCCCTCATCGGCGCGATGGGGGCGGCCGGCATGAAATGGGTGAGCGGATTTCCCGGCAACATGGCCAGGGGGCTGCCGTACATCACGGGGCTGTTGATTCTCAACGACGCCGAGACCGGGCAGCCGAAGGCGGTCATGGACGCGACCTGGATCACCGCGAAACGCACCGGCGCCGCGACCGCGGTCGCGGCGAAGCGGCTGGCGAAGCCGGGGGCGGCGACGATCGGCATTCTCGGCTGCGGCGTGCAGGCGCGCACCAACCTCGAGGCGCTGGCCGTCGTTCTGCCTTCTCTCGCGGAGGTGCGCGCCTACGACATCCACCCGGAGCGATCGCGGGCCTACGCCGCCGAAGAGCAGGCACACCACCCTCGAGTGAGTTTCACGCCGGTGGACGAGCCGCGCCGCGCCGTCGAGGGCTGTGACGTCGTCGTCACCGCCGGCCCGATCAAGCGCCGTCCCGAGCCGACCCTGCGCGCGGAATGGTTCTCCGAGGGAGCGCTCGGGGTGCCGCTCGACTACGACTCCTACTGGACTCCCGCCGCGATGCACGCCGCCGACCGCTTCTACACCGACGACCGCGAGCAGCTCCTGCACACCCGCGAGGGGGGGGACTACTTCCAGAAGATCCCGGAGGTCTACGCCGACCTGGGCGAAGTCATCGCCGGGAAGAAGGAAGGACGCAGGAACGCCAGGGAGCGCCTGCTCTGCATGAACCTGGGCCTCGCGCTCGAGGACATGGCCACGGCCCCCCTCGTCCTCGAGCAGGCGCTGAAGTCGGGACTCGGGACCCGCCTGCCTCTCTAACGGCCGGCCGTCGCCACGCGGTCCACTTCGTCCAGCCAGTTCAGGACGACGTTGATCTGCTGCGGGGTCGCCTCGCGCATCCGATCGAGGAGGAAGACGAAGCGCTTCCCGTCCGGGGTGACGTCGTACTGGCTGGCCCCCCATCGGGGGGCTGTGCGGATCTGGCGGAGGTCCACGACCTGCTCCGGCCGGCCGTAGGTGAACGGGCTGGTGCTGGCGATCGGCACCGCCATGAGCGATTCCTGGGTGAGATAGAACAGCTCGCGGCCGCTCGCCGACCAGCGGGCCGAGACTGCGGCCCGCCCCACCGAGACCTGCCAGCGTCCCCCGGGACCGGGGAAGGACTGCACCATGATCGCCGGGTCGGAGTGTTCCACGAGCGTGTAGGCGAGCAGGTGGCCGTCCGGGGACATGGCCGGCTCGACCTCGTGGGCCGGAGTGACGAGCAACGTCTGCAATGCGTCCTCCCCGCCGCCGTCGAGCTTCAGCGCCAGCAGATCCCCTTTGCTTGCCAGGCCGCCCCGGGTCAGCAGGAGCATCGCGCCGTCCGGAGTGACCGAAGCCGGCGTCAGGGCGTGGCGCTCCTGGTGCCGGCTGAGGATCTCGGGTGCACCGCTGCCGTCGGCCGGTCGCCGCACGATCGCCAGGGATCCGTACTGGTCGTAGAGGATGAACCGGCCATCGGGACTCCACACCGGGGTCCCGGCCTGGCCGTCGGAGGTCAGGCGCAGCGTCGTCCCGTGGGCGAGGTCGTGGATGGAGATATCGCTCTGTCGCCCGCCTCCCGGTCCTTCGCTCAGGGCCAGCCGGGTGCCGTCGGGGGAGATGCGCACGTCGCGGTACTGTCGCGGCGGCACCGGGATGGCGGTCGTCTTGCCGGCGCGATCGACCCACACCACGTCACGCTCGCGCCCCGCAACCCCGCCGGGAATGTAAGCGAGCGTGCCG
>DASYQE010000232.1:0-50010 GCA_036005805.1 Candidatus Polarisedimenticolia bacterium
CATGGGGATCGTCTACGAGGCGGAGCAGCGCTCGCCGCGCCGCCGCGTCGCCCTGAAGGTGGTCCGCGGCGAGGCGGCGCTCGACGACAACCACCTGATGCTCTTCCGGCGCGAGGTCGAAGTCCTCGCGCGGCTCGAGCATCCGATGATCGCCCGCATCTACGACTCGGGCCGCACCCCCGAGGGGCGCCACTTCTTCGCCATGGAGCTGGTGCGCGGCCGCACCCTCGATGTCGCGATGCGCGTCGCGACGCCGCTCGACGGGGCGGAGACGCGCCGCCGGCTGGCGCTTCTCGCCGACGTCGCCGACGCGGTGCACTACGCGCACCAGCGCGGCGTCATCCACCGCGATCTCAAGCCGTCGAACCTCGTCGTCACCGAGGACGCGACCGACCCGGGATCCGTGAAGATCCTCGACTTCGGCGTGGCGCGCATCACCGACGAGGACGTGCGCTCGACCCGGGTCACCGAGATCGGCGTGGTGCGCGGCACGCTGTCGTACATGAGCCCCGAGCAGGCGAGCGGCCGCCCCGACGCCATCGACGTCCGCACCGACGTCTACGCGCTCGGCGTCATCCTGTACGAGATGCTCACCGGGGCGCTTCCGCACGATCTCTCGAAGGCGAGCCTGGCGCAGGCGGTGCGCATCCTCGAGGAGGCGCCGCCGCGGCCGCTGCGCCAGGCGTGGAAGGGGAGCGTGCGGCTCGACGAGGACGTCGAGACCATCGTCGCGAAGGCGCTCGAGAAGGACCCGAAGGACCGCTACAGCAGCGCCGCGGCGCTGGCGGAGGACCTGCGACGCTTCGTCGATTCGAAGCCGATCCTCGCCCGCCCTCCGAGCACGCTTTACCAGATGCGCAAGTTCGTGCGGCGCAACCCGCTGCCGACGGCGTTCGCCGCGACCCTGCTGATGCTCCTCGTCGGCTTCGCGATCGCGATGGGGTGGCAGGCGAAGCGCGTCGCCGCCGAGCGCGACCGGGCGCAGGCTGCGGCCGACAAGGCGGAGGCGATCAACCGCTTTCTGCAGGAAACACTCCAGGTCGCCAATCCCGACATCGGCGGCAGCCACCAGACGACCATCCTCGAGGCGCTCGACCAGTCGCTCGGCCGCATCGGAAAGACCTTCACGGCGCAGCCGGTCCTCGAGGCGGACGTCCGCGAGACCCTCGGGGAGACCTACAACACGCTGGGCGAGTTCGCGAAGACGGAGGAGCAGCTCAAGCGCGCCCTCGAGCTGAGGCTGGCGCGGCTCGGGCCGCTCCACTCCGACACGGGGACGACGTATGGCGCGCTGAGTCACCTGTACCACCAGACGGCGCGCTACGACGAGGCGATCGACGCGGCGCAGAAGGGGATTGCAGCCGAGCGCGCCGCCTCCGGCCCGCGCCACATCCGGCTCGCCGAACGGCTCAACGATCTCGGTGACGCGTACTACTTCGCCGGCAAGCCGCAGGAGGCGGAGAAGCCGGTGGCCGAGGCGCTCGAGATCGGGCGCGCCTGGCCCGAGGGGCCGACCTACCCGCTCGGGGAGTCGCTCCAGCTCATGGGGAACATTCTTGCGAGCGAGGGGAAGCTCGACGAGGGGGCGAAGCTCCTCGAGGAAGCGGTCGGCGTCGCGGTCAAGGTGCTCGGCCCCACGAACACCGAGGCCGACCACGCCCGCAACGCCCTGGCGATGGTCCTCATGCAGCAGGAGCAGTACGACCGCGCCGAGAACCTCCTGCTCGAGGTGCTCGAGAACACGAAGAAGACCCTCGGTCCGAAACACCCGATGGTCGCCGTGACCCTGGAGAACCTGGGCAACATCTACTACCGGCAGGGGCACCTCGACAAGACGATCGCGATGCTCGACCAGACGGCGGCGCTGCGCCGTGAGATCCTCGGCCCCGAGGATCCGGCGGTCGGACGCACCCTCTGCAACCGCGGCACGGTGCAGTGGCGCGCGGGACACCTCGAGGAGTCCGAGCGCTCGCTGCGCGACGGGCTCGCCCTGATGCGCAAGGGGCTGGGTGCGGACCATCCCGACATCGCGCAGGTCAACGGAATCCTCGCGCTCGTCCTCGCCGACCGGAAGGACGGCGCCGGGGCGGAGCAGTCACTCCGCGACGCGCTGCGGATTCGGTCGAAGGCCCTCGGCGACGACAACCCGGACACCGCGGCGAGCCGCATCGACCTCGGACTCAATCTGATGGCGCGGAAGGTGAACGAAACCGAGGCCAGGACCCTCCTGCGCGACGGCGTCGCCGTCCTCGCTCAGTCGGCTGGAGAGGACAACCCCCGCGTCAAGAAGGCCCGCGCCGCCCTCGGGGAGACCACCCCCGCGCGCTGACGCGGCGATGCCGTCACGGCATTCGAGGTTGCCGGGGAACGGGATCGGTCGTATAGGTCGCAGAGTCGCCGGCTTCTCTGAGGGGGGACGCCCATGCCACCGATCCGGACCGTCTCGTTTTTTTCCGCCTGTCTGCTCATCTCGGGCCTCGCGGCCTCTCCGGCGCGCGCCATCGTCGGCGTCGAAGGGACGATGGAGTACGCCATCGACGCGCCGTGGCGGGTGGAGCCCGCCGCCATCGTGAACGGGGTTGCGGTCTATGACGCGATTCCGATCACCATCTCCATCCACGACGTCGATCTGATCGGCCGGGACCACGACTACCTCGATGCCGATCTCCGGCAGATCTACATGCGGATGGGACGCGTCTGCTCGGTGATCGTGCGGCAGCGCGCCGCGGAGGACGGCGTCGCGGACGATCCGAGCGGGCCTGCGGCGGAGTTCCCGGCCTCGGCGCTCGAGGAGATGGAATACACCTTCGGCCGCTGGCCCGCCCCCGCCGATCCGGATCAGGGCATTCCGCACCACGAGCTGTGCCGCGCCTGGGCGGGCGAGGACTGCGCCTTGATCTCCCGGCTCCCGGGAACCTCCGACTGGTTCGGGTCGCTGCGCTACCCGCCGATGGACGCCGTCCCGGGAAGCACCCTCAGCCTCCAGGTCGAAGTGCGCGTGGCGCGCGACCCGGACAGCGACTGCGCCGATCTCTCGTCGCCCGATTATTTCCGCCTGATCAACGAGATGAGGGTGGATCTCGCCCCGGAGGGCCTGCCACGCTTCGGCCCGGACTGGCTGTACGGGGACCTGCACTACCACTCGCAGGGGACCGACAACGAAGGAGAATCGGGGCACTCGTACCGCGGGGTGCTGCGCGCCATGGGTCCGATGGGGCTCGACTTCGTCTTCGCCACCGAGCACGCCTCCAACAGCCCGCAGATCGTCGACGTCGATGCCGAGCTCGGCGATATCTTCGACATCGAGTGGCCGCCGGACGAGACGCGCCTCGGCCTGCGCGACATGAGCCCGACCCGCTTCGCCTTCCTCGACGACCTGCTCAATCTCGACGGCGGCGCCAACCTCGAGGCGGGCGAAATCACCCGCGCCGGCGGCGCCGAGCCGGCGACCCGGCTGCGGCCGGTGCCGCAGCTCTTCCTCGGCGGCGAAGTCGACCTGATCCCGGAGCTGCCGCCCGGAACGCACTTCGGCGATTCCATTCCGTGGGGGAACGGCCAGAGCTGGAACACCGACAATCTCTGTTTCGGCAATATCGACATCCTGGGGATCGTCGAGATCAACTGCGAGTCGCTCGGCTACCACCTGCTCGAGCAGACCGCCACCGACCCCGACGCGGTCCTGGTGGACGACATCCAGGCTTTCTCGGTCGATTTCGGGCGGCACCACATCGTCTACCTTCCCCGCACCACCGCGCGCGATGCCTTCGTCCGCAGCGACACCGGCCCGTACGGCGGCGCGCACCGGCGCTTCAGGGACATGCGCTCCGAGATCGAGGCGCACGGCTACTTCTTCGCGGCCCACTCCTTCAGCCACTACGAGCGGGACGGGTTCCTGACCGATCCGGGTCCGACCGACATCCCGTGGACGGATCACATGTACGACCAGGTGTGGCGCTCGCCCGCGTTTCTCGGGCTGCAGTTCTGGAACGAGGACGCCCGCCTCAAGAACGACGTGCAGAAGTGGAGCGCCACCACGCTGGGCCCCGGCGACGAGTTCTTCGTTCCTCCGGCGTTCTGCGCCCAGAGCGTGGCGATCTGCCCGACGCCGGGGGACGACATCGGATACGAGCGCTACGACAGCCACATTCTCGGCATCCCCTACGCGCTGCTCCCGGTCCAGAACGCTCAGGCCGGCTTCGGCACCGGGCTGTTCCATCTCGACGTCACGCCACCGAAGACGGGGCGGTGGCAGAAGCACCCGCTGGGCGTCGAAGAGAAGCTGCACCACGGCGCCTTCACGCTCGATCGCCTGAACCACTGGGGGCTCGACATCCGCAAGACGCTCGCGCTGCCGTGGCTCGGATCCTTCCTCGAGCCGCGGCGCCTGTTCATGGCCGGCGGATCGGACGCGCACGCCGACCTGAACTACCGGCGCACCGGCTACCTCGTGAAGACCGAGACGATCAACGATGACGCGCTCGGGAAGCCCCGCAATCTCGTCGACGCCGGCCCGGCGGAGGGCCCGGAGCTCGCGCGCGGCGCGGGTCTCGACCCGGTGCAGGTGCACAGCCAGGAACAGGTCGCCGACGCGCTCGCGGCGGGGCGCTTCTCGGTCACCGACGGGCCGGCCCTTCGCATCGCGGTGGATCGCAACGGCAACGGCGTCATCGACGCCGGCGACGCGGCGATGGGAGAGGTGGTCCGCCTCGCCCCGGACCACCGGCTGCCGCTCCTGATCGAATGGAAGTCCACGCCCGAGTTCGGCGCGGTGCGATGGATGGATCTCTACGTCGGGGCGCGGTCGAGCGCCGCCGACTTCGCCTCCGGTGCGCACGAGGACGGCCGCACGTATGCGCCGGTCTACCCCGGGGTGCTGCACCCGTCGATCCCCGGCTTCGCCCAGCCCGACACGGTGGTCGAGGATCCTCCGTACAACCAAATGAATGACAACTACTGGGAGGATCCGACGGAGGAGGGGGTGCTCAAGATCCTGCCGGATGACGGCCAGGAGTACGCCGGCACGCGCAGTCTCACGCTCGACCTGACGCAGTTCCCGGCGATGCACAACGTGGCCGCCGATCGGTTCTTCGTGCGCGCGTACGCCGACACCATCCCGCCCCTCTACGACTGCGGTCCGGAGATCACCGCCGGCCACTGCCTCACCCGGTACGCCTTCGCCAATCCGATCTGGGCCCAGGACGACACCTTCCTGTGCAGCGCCGAGGCGGGGCTCGACACAACGAACCCCGTGGCCGCCTGCAACGCCGCGGCGACCATCGTCCGCCAGTCGCTGCCGAAGTCGTTCACCGCCACCGCCGAGGACGTGTGCGGGGCGGCCCTGTCCATCGGCGGCGTGCAGTGCTACACCCTCAACCGCAACGGGCTCCGCACGCAGCGCCAGTGCACCGTCGCCACCGACGGGGGGAAGATCACCATCCAGCGCGCCGAGGGGACCGGGACGATCGTCTCCTGGACGGTGACCGCGACCGATCCTTCCGGCCACGTCACGACGATTCCGTGCCAGACGCAGGCGGTGAACGGGCCGGCCTCGATGACTGGTTCGAACCTGCGACGCTCCGTCACCCCGGTGGGAGGAGCCGCGACCACCACCCACTGAACAGGGAGGAGCGCCTCGCTTCGGTCGCGCGCGTCTCGTCGCTTTGATGCACTTCGCGCGCTCACCAGGATCGCGTCATGCGGATGACGCGAAGAATCGCTGACGCGGCCGGCGGCTTACGACGTCGCCGCCAGACTCATGGCAGCCGCGATCCGTGCCGCGGCTCGCCGGCCCAATCGAGGACGACGGTCAGGGGCGGCGACGCCGTTTCGGTCGAGACGTTCACCAGGAAGCGCCGGCCGTCGGGGGCGACGTCGTAATCGTACAAGTCGATGGCCGACACCGGCTCGCGCCGGCGCAGCAGGAAGAGAGGCTTGGGCGAGCCTGCATCGAAGGTCGGCGCCAGCCGCACCGGCACCGCCATCAGGTGCCCGTCGGCCGCGAGGTAGAAGAGCTCCTTGCCGTCGCGGGACCACACCGGTTCGGTGCCCCCCTCGGACGAGACCCGCCAGGTTCCGCCGGGGCCGGGAAAGGCCGTGACGGAAATCTCCCAGCGCCCCGTCTCGTTGGCCTGGTACGCGACGAACCGGCCGTCCGGAGAGAAGCGCCCGTGGCTCGCTCCGAACGCTCCGCGGACGAGCGGTGCGTGCTTGCCGGGGTCGTCCACCGGGACGATCCACAGCTCGAGGTTGGACTGCGCGTCCATGTGCCGCTCCAGGATGAACCGTCCGTCCGGCGACCAGTCGGTCGGATAGTCCCCCCCCTGGGTCGTGAGGACCGGATGTGGCTCGCTGCCGCCGCTCGCCTCGAGGCTGTAGATGCCGGTATGTCCCGCCCGGATGGAGGAGAAAGCCATCCGCTTCCCGTCCGGAGACCAGGTCGGACCGCCATCCACTCCGGGGTGCGTGGTGAGCCGCGCCGGGATGCCCCCCGTCGTCTCATAGGCCCAGAGGTCCAGGTTCCCCGCGCGCGGATCGGTGATGCTGAGTGCCACCCTCTTCCCGTCGGGGGAGAGGCGCGGTCCCGATTGGTCGGCGGCGGCGCCGAGCGTCCCGGCTTCGTGTCCCCCGCGATCGAGCCACACGAGCCGTGCGAGGGTCGAGTCGCCCTGTGTCTGGTAGACGAGCGTCCCGTTCGCCGAGGTGGAGAGCAGCGCCTGGCGGGTCGGGGGGAAGAACTGGATCGATTCGGCCAGCGGGATCGGATCTCCGGATGGCGCCATCGTCGCGGCGTCGAGCTTCTGCGCGAACAGATTCCGGTCCCGCAGGAAGAGGACCTTGTCCGGCGGGTTCCAGGCGAAGCTGGAGTTGGCGCGGAACAGGAATGTTTCGTCCTTGGAGTCGAGCGAGCCGAGGTAGATCCCCATCCGGTCCTGCTCGCTGATGTCGGCGAACGTCGCCACGAGATAGAGAAAGCGCCGTCCATCGGGGAGGAAGACCGGCCAGCGGTGCGTCGACTCGCCCCGCGCACGGTCGAACGTCGTCACCGCCACGGGGGCGCCGCCGGAGGACGAGACCCGGTACAGCGGCCCGTCGGAGACCGGCGCGAAGAGGATCGTCCCGTCCGCTCCCCACGTTCCGCCGCGGTTGAGGGGCGCGTCGCACAGGCTCTGCGGCGGACCGCCGCCCGCGGCGATCTTCTTCAGTTTGCCGTCGGCGAAGAACCCGATGGAGCGCCCATCCGGGGACCAGAAGGGGAAGGACGGGTTTTCGGTGCCTTCGAGCGGCTGCAGGTCGAGCGTGTCGAGCGGGCGGATCCAGAGCAGGTTGCGTCCGTTCGCGTCCCGCCCCACCAGCACGATGCGCGTCCCGTCGGGCGAGACGACGAGCGCCCGCACCGCCGTCATGTCCGGGAGGAGGATCGAGAAACGCATCGGAGAGGCCTCGCGGGACGGGGCGATGCCCGTGGAGCGCCAGATCACTCCCGCCGCGAGAGCGATCGCGACGAGGGCGACGGTCCAGGGAAGGAGCGCACGGCCCTGCCGCCCGCGGTCGGAGGCCGGGATCGCGGCCGGCGCCGCGCCGGCCATCCCGGCTGCCGAGCCACCTGTGCCGGATGCCGAGGCCGAGGCGCTCTGCGCGGCGATGAAGGAGAGCTGGGTCCCGAGGTCGCCGGCGCTCTGCCAGCGCTCCTCGGGATCCTTCGCCAGGCAGGTGCGCACCGCGTGATCGAGAGCGGCCGGCGTCATCGGTGCCGAAACCGCCATCGGCGCCGGCTGGTCCTTCATGATCGAGACGATGAGCGAGGCCTGGCTCGTCCCGTGGAACGCCGGCTTCCCCGTCGCCATCTCGTACAGCAGCGCCCCGAACGCGAAGATGTCGGTCCGCGCGTCCGAGTCCCGGCCCTCGAGCTGCTCGGGGGCCATGTACTGCAGGGTTCCGAGGATGACCCCCTCCTGCGTCAGGTGGGTCACCGTGGGCGCCACCGTCTTCCCCTCGCCGAGACCGGCCGGACTGCTGCTCTTGGCGAGCCCGAAATCGAGCAGCTTCACGCCGCCACCGGTCAGCATGACGTTCGCGGGCTTCAGGTCACGATGAACGATCCCCTGGCGGTGCGCCTTGTTGAGGGCCGAGGCGATCTGGGCGCCGAACCGCAGCGTCTGATCGAGCGGCAGCGGCCCCTTCGCCAGCCGGTCCCGGAGCGTCTCGCCCTCGAGGTACTCGATGACCAGGTAGTCGATCGGTCCCTGCGGCGTGTCATGCCGCCCGATGTCGAACAGGGCGCAGATGTTCGGATGCGAGAGGGCCGACACGGTGCGCGCCTCGCGCTCGAAGCGCTGCCGCGCATCGGCGGAGGCCCAGCGGTCCGCGGGAAGCACTTTGACGGCGACGACCCGATCGAGACGAGTGTCGCGGCCTTTGTAGACTTCCCCCATCCCCCCTGCCCCGAGGGGGCCGAGGATTTCGTAGGGACCGAGACGGGTGCCGGCAACCAGCATCGGGGATGCATCGTATCCTCAAGCCATGATGATCCTCGACGATTTCCGGCTGGCGGTCCGGCGCCTCCTCAGGTCTCCGGTTTTCACCTTCGTGACCGTCGCGGCCCTGGCGCTCGGGGTCGGGATGAACACGGCGATCTTCAGCGTCGTGAACGCGGCCCTGCTGCGGCCGCTGCCCTATCCCCGGGCCGATCGGCTGGTGGAGGTCGCGCTGCCCTCCGCGTCGGGGGAGGCGCGCGGCCCGGTCTCGTTCGTGGATTTCCAGGACTGGCGCCAGCAGCAGGGGCGCCTCTTCTCCTCCATGGCGGTGTTCAGCACCCTCGCCGGGCTGAACCTGCGCGGTGAAGGGGATCGCGAGCCGGAGCAGCTCAAGACCGCCTTCGTCGATCCCGCCTTCTTCGCGACGCTCGGGGTGGTGCCGGAGATCGGGCGGCCTCTGGTCGCGCCGGACAACGAGCCGGGGCGCAACCAGGCGGTGGTCATCAGCCACGGCCTCTGGCAGCGGCGTTTCGACGGCGACCCGGCGATCGCCGGGCGGACCGTCACGCTCGACGAGCAGGCGTTCACGGTCGCGGGGGTGATGCCGGCGTCGTTCCGCTTTCCCGACGCCGCGATCGATGCGTGGGCGCCCGAGTCGCTCATCGAAGCGAGCGCCGCGCCGCGCGTGCGAGGGAACAGGTTCCAGCGCGTCATCGCCAGGCTCGACGAGGGCGTGAGCGTCGAGCAGGCACGCACCGGGATGGATCTCATCGCGGCGCGCCTGGCGCGCGAGTTCCCGGAGACCAACACCGGGCGCGACCGCGTCACGCTCCTGCCGCTGCACGAGTCGCTCGTCGGGGGACGGCTGCGGTCGGCGGTGCTGGTCCTTCTCGCGGCGGTGGGCCTGGTGCTCCTCATCGCGTGCGCCAACGTCGCGCACCTGCTCATCGCGCGCATCGCCTCGCGGCGCCGCGAGACGGCGATCCGGCTCGCGCTCGGAGCCTCCCCGTCGGCGGTGGTGCGCCTGCAGGTCGCGGAGAGCCTCGTCGTGTCGCTCGCCGGCGGTCTGCTCGGTCTCCTCCTGGCCGCGTGGACGCTCGATCTCGTGCGCAGCGGCGTCGTTGCGTACCTCCCGCCCCAGCTGGACGTGGTGCTCGATCGGCGCGTCCTGGGGTTCGCGTTCCTGGCCTCGATCGCGGCCGCGCTTCTCTCGGGGGTGCTCCCGGCGCTGCGCAGCGCCGGCCGGGGCGGGGTGGCCGCGCAGGATCTGAAGGAAGGGACGCGCGGCACCGGCGCCGGCGGCGATCGCCGGCGGCTGCGCGAGGCGCTCGTGGTGAGCGAGCTGGCGCTCGCCGTCGTGCTCGTGGTGGCGGCGGGTCTGGCGATCGAGAGCTTCCGGCGCCTCAGCGGCGTCGACCCCGGCTTCGAACCGGACGGGGTGCTCACGGTCGCGATGAACGCGTCCGGCGCCCGCTATCCCGAGCGCGCCCAGTTCGTCGACTTCCAGAGGCGCGTGGTCGAGCGCGTGCAGCGCCTGCCGGGTGTGGTCGCCGCGGGCGCGACCCGCAACCTGCCGCTGCTCGGCACCGGCGAGTCGTGGCCCATCGTCCCCGAGGGGAGCGCGCCGGTCGCGCCGGGAGACGAGCCCCAGGTCTGGGTGCATCCCGTCAGCGCCGGGTTCTTCGCGGCGCTGCGCATCCCCCTCGTCGAGGGGCGCACCTTCTCGGAGAGCGAGACGGCGCCGGTCGCAGTCGCAAGCCAAGCGCTGGCGCGCCGCTTCTGGCCGGACGGCCATGCCCTGGGTCGCGCCCTGCTCGTGGGGGACAAGCGCATCCCGATCGTCGGCGTCGTCGGCGACGTCCGGCAGGGAACCATCGAATCCGAGGGGGAGGCGGCCCTCTATCTCCCCAGCGGGCTCTCGCCGCGGCGCGGGTTCACCCTGGTGATCCGAACCGCGGGGACGCCGGGCGCGATGGAGTCGCTCGTGCGCGCCGCCGTTCGCGAGGTCGATCCGCAGCAGCCGATCCTGCGCGTCGCCACCATGCGCGACGTGCTGGGGAGCGCCCTGTCGCAGCCGCGCCTGATGTCGGGGCTGCTCGGCGCCTTCGGAGTCCTGGCGCTGCTGCTCGCGGTGCTCGGGGTGTACGGCGTCATCGCGCTCATGGTGTCGCTGCGGACATACGAGTTCGGCGTGCGCATGGCCCTCGGGGCCAGCGCCGGTGCGGTCCGGCGGATGGTGCTGCAGCGCGCCGTGTTCCTCGGTGCGCTCGGGGTCGGGTGCGGGACGCTCGTGGCGCTCGGCGCGACCCGCCTCCTGCGGTCGCAGCTCTACGACGTCAGCGCCACCGACCCGGCGGCCTTCCTGTTCGCCGCCGCCGTGCTCCTCGTCGCGAGCCTGCTCGCGGGGGACGGACCCGCCCGCCGCGCGACGCGCATCGATCCGCTCGTCGCGCTGCGCTCCGACTAGCCCGCCCGTGCCCCGGATCCTCGTTTCCTCGCGCCCCGGGCGTCCGATTCGCGATGCCGCGTTGCGGCCCGGGGGCCCGCGGCGCTAGACTCCCGCCACGACCTCGCCGATCCAACGCAGTCCGCTTCGAAATGAGGAGGGACTCATGATGAAGCTGAGACAGTCGTGTCCGCCGCGCCGCGCCGTTCCGATCTTCGTGCTCATCGTCGCCGCCACGATGGCCCTGCCGGGAGGGGCGCGCGCTGACACGCTCGATCCGCAGGGAAACGTGTCGGTGCTCGTGAAGAGCCGGGGGCCGATGACGGCCGAGACCGTCGCGATCCTCGGCGCGCACGGGAACCGTGTGACGTACGTCTGGCCGCAGATCGACGCGCTGGCAATGACGGTGAACGCTTCGCGGCTCGACGAGCTCAAGGCCGATCCGCACGTCGCGCTCGTGGAGCTGGATCAGCAGGGGAGCGTTCCCGGGAGCGGCTCCCCCGGCGACGCTTCACCCGGCAACGACAAGGCGGCGCCGCGGATCGCGGTGCCGCTTCCGACCTCCGCCGATCCGATCGTCACCTGGAACCTCGACATGGCCGATGCGACCGGCAGCGGCTATGACGGCACCGGCGTGACCGTGGCGGTCGTCGACTCCGGTCTGCCGCAGAACTGGGAGGAGTTCCTGCCTCCCGGCAGCGTCGACACGCAGCACGCGGCCGGCTTCGGCGCGGAGGGGTGGGGCGATTTCCACGCTCCCGTGAACGCCATCCGCGGCACCGGCGGGCACATCGGGCTGTTCCCGCACGGGCTCGCGGTCAGCAGCCTCATCGTCGGCTTTCCGTCCGAGGCGGGGCCGATCGGCGGCGTCGCTCCCGGCGCGCGCATCCTCCCGATTCGCGTCCTGAACCAGTTCAACTTCGGCTGGTTCTCGTGGTTCACCGCCGGCATCCTCCACGTGGGGCAGCTCAAGGCGGACGGCGCGCTGACCGGGCCGGTGGTGATCAACTTCAGCATCCAGGCGGGATCGAATTCGGCGATCCTCGCGAGCGCCATCGACTACGCCACGAGCCACGGGGTCGTCTTCGTCACCATCGCGGGGAACTTCGGGCCGGATCCCGGCAGCATCTCGTTCCCCGGCCGCCGGCCGCAGTCGATTACCGCCGGCGCCGTCGGCTGGCTGCGCGAGTTCTGCGAGCCCTACTGCCCGGGCCCGTGGTTCTTCGGCGACGTGCCGGAGGGCGACCCGACGCAGATCTATGTCGCGGGCTTCTCGGGCCGCGAAGCGGATCCGCCGGCGTCGCCGAGCCTCATCGACGTCCTGGCGCCGGGGTCGTTCGTCTTCGGCGAATGGCTCTTCGGTCCCGGGTTTTCGGAGGGGCACGAGGTGGCGTTCGACGCGGTGGACAACTTCATCTTCGGGACATCGTTCGCGGCGCCGCACGTCACCGGCATCGCCGCGCAGATGCTGCAGAAGAATCCCGGGCTGGATCAGGCGGCCGTCGAGACGATCCTGCGCTCGAGCGCCCTGCCGATCCCGCCGTCGTTCGACCTGGCGACGCCGGTGCAGTTCGTGCCCGGCTGGGGTGGGAACGCGACGGGTGCGGGGCTGGCGCGCGGCGCCGCCGCCGTCGCCGCGACCCCGGCCGCCTCGGAGCCGCTGCCTTAGTCCGGCGGCCCGCTGCAGGCCGCGGCGCGACGGCAGTCGCCGGCGGCGGAGAGCGAGCCGAGTTCGAAGAGACGATCCCCGATTGTCGTCGAGTCGCAGAGCGCTCCCTGCGATGCGACCGGGCACGAGGTCTGCAGCCGGCCGCTGCAGAGGTTGAGGACGAGCACCGCGATCTTGCGCGCCGCCCGCGCGTCGCACGCCGGCGGCGCCGGCGCCAGGATCGCCGCGCAGGCGTCGAGGCCCGGCAGGCCGATCGTGTCCAGCGTCTCCGCGGCGCACGACGATGCCGCCTCGTCGAGACCCGCGGCGCACACTTGACGCCAGAACCCCGGGCCCTCGGGGGCGGGAACGCACGCAGGCGAGTAGACGATCTCCAGCGCCGGCCATAGAAGCGGATCGGCGAGCTCGCGCGAATCGAACCGCCTGGCGGTCTGGGTGCGGCTTTCGTCGCCGGCGAGCAGCCAGCCGTCGTTCGAGGCGGGGTCGTCGAGCCACGATTGCACGTCCTGCACCATCTCCGGTGTCGATCCCCAGGTGTAGAAATCCGGCTGGTCCAGGATCGTCTCGGCGCGGACGAGCGGGTCGAAGTCGCCGCCCGGGTGCGTCCAGAAGACATCGTCGTGAAAACGGTGGATCCAGGTCGCATCGCCGGGCTGGGCCGCGGCGCCGCCTCCTCCGGTCGACGACGAAGCCCCTTCGCCCCAGGACTGCGTCAGGCGGTACAGCCGCGCCGGGACCGGTCCCGAGTTCGCCTGCGCCAAATGCAGGCGCAGCCGCACCGTCTCGATCTTCGAGCCGGGGGGGATCGTCGCGGCGACGTCGAATCGAAGCAGCGCCCGACGCACGGATTGCAGGGTCGAGGCGATCCGGCCCGCAAAAATTGCGGGACCCGAGCCGCTCGCGAAGCCTCCGGCCGGGTCTTCGATGAGCGTGGCGTCCGCGGCGGCCGGCAGGATGACGCTGTCCGCCAGCGCGACGCGTGACAGAGCGAGGCCGGCCACGATGGCGCAAGTGCCGGCGCTCCAGCGGGAAGGCCGCGATCCGTGAGCCTTTCTCGGGGCCATCGGTTCCTCCTCCGGCGCGGAAGATTCGGCGGACCGCCGCGCATGTCAACGTCGAAGTGAGAGCAAGGAACGATCCGCACGGGCTGGCACCGGCTTTGCCTTCCTGACCACTCCAGCGTCCCGTCGCTGGTGGAGGGGCTCATGAGAACCGGCCGGGTCGTCGTCCTCGTCTCCCTGTTCGCGGCCTTCGTGGTGTTCGCTGCGCCCTGCCTCGGCGACACCGTCACGATCAACCCGGTCAAGGACAACACCCTGTACGAGCCGATCGCGCAGGACGGCTTCGCCGACCGCAGCGACGGGGCCGGGGCGACCATGTTCACCGGCAAGGTGAAGGACGCCGATGCCGATCCCGGGACCGGCACGCGCCCGGCGCTGCGGCGGGCGGTGCTGGCGTTCGACGTCGCCGGCAACGTCCCGGCCGGCTCGACCATCAACAGCGTCCAGCTCATCCTTTATTGCGACAAGGTCGGGCTGACGACGGCATTCAACGTCACGCTGCAGCGGCTGGTGTCGAACTGGGGGGAGGGAACCTCCAACACCGGCAGCTCGCAGCAGGGGCGCGGCGAGCCGCCGACGACCAACGACGCCACCTGGCGTCACACCTTCTATCCGTCCCTCTTCTGGTCGCTCCCCGGGGGGGATTTCTCGCTGACCATCAGCGCGACGCAGTCGGTTGCGAACCTCGGCTTCTACACCTGGGGATCGACGTCCGGGATGGTCGCCGACGTGCAGTCCTGGCTCAACACGCCGGCGCAGAACTTCGGCTGGATCGTGCGCAGCAACGAGACGGTCATCCAGACGACCAAGCGCTTCGGGACGCGCGAGAGCACCGGACAGACCGGTGGCGTCACCTGGAAGCCCCGACTCGTCATCAACTACACGCCCCAGGTGATCGCCGGCGCCTGCTGCCAGGGGCCGGCCTGCTCGCTGCAGACGCAGGCCGCCTGCCTCGCTCTGCCCGGCGCCTACCAGGGCAACGGCACGACCTGCTCGCCCAATCCCTGCTTCGTGCCGACCGGCGCCTGCTGCGCCGCCAACGCCACCTGCACCGAGGCGACGCAGACCACTTGCACCGGCGGCGGGGGAACGTACCAGGGGGACGCGACCACCTGCGCCGCCACCGACTGCCCGGTGGTGCTGACGCCGTACCTCGATCCGCTGCCGATTCCGCCCGTGGCCACGCCCATCAGCGGAACTCCCGGCGGCGCGGCGACCTACAACCTGACGATGCGCGAGTTCGATCAACAGGTCCACAGCCAGCTCCCGCCGACGCGGGTGTGGGGCTACCACGACGGCGTGGCGGGGCTGCACAGCCCCGGTCCGGTCCTCGAGGCGCGCAGCGGACAGCCGGTGACGGTGAATTGGATCAATGACCTGCGCGACCTCGCCACCGGCGTGCCGCGCCGCACCGATCACTACCTGGCAGTCGACACGCAGCAGGATTCCGAAGGGAACGTGTGCATCATGGGGGCGGTGGACGCCGCCAAGACGGTGGCGCACCTGCACGGCGGCCACGTGCCGGCCGCGGTGGACGGCTATCCCGAGAATGCCTTCCTGCCCGGCGACCCGCCGGTGCCGTATAGCTATCCGAACAACCAGCAGGCGGGCTACCTCTGGTTCCACGATCACGCGCTCGGGGTGACCCGGCTGAACGTCTACATGGGGCTGGCCGGTCTCTACCTGCTGCGCGACGCGACCGAGGACGCCATCCCGCTGCCGCGCGGCGCCAACGAGGTGCCGCTGGTGATTCAGGACAAGACCTTCTACGCCGACGGTCGCCTGCGCTATCCGGCCATGTGGATGGATCATTTCTTCGGCGACAAGGTGATGGTCAACGGGAAGGTGTGGCCCTATTTCGACGTCAAGCGCGGCAAGTACCTGTTCCGCCTGCTCAACGGCTCGACCTCCCGCGTCTACACGCTGTCGCTCGTCCCCCCCACGGGGTCGCTGACCTTCACCGTGGTGGGGAACGAAGGAGGGCTGCTGGAAGCGCCGGCGCGCGGCGTCAGCTCCCTCACCCTCGGGCCGGGGGAGCGCTACGACGTCGTCGTGGACTTCGCGGGCTACGCGAACGGCGACGAGATCCTGCTGCGCAACACCGCCGGCGCCCCCTTTCCGAACGGCCCGGCCGATCTCCCGCAGGTCATGAAGTTCCGCGTCACCAGCCAGACCGGGTTCACCACGGCGGTCCCGGACGCGCTGCGGCCGATGGAGCACCTGAATCCCGCCAACGCCGTGGTGACGCGCGACCTGCGGCTCAAGCAGTCGGGTCTCGACGGCTGCGGCCGCGCCACCTGGGAGATCAACGGGCTCGGGTGGATGGACATCACCGAGTACCCACGGCTCGGGACGACGGAGATCTGGAGGTTCATCAACGACTCCGGTGTGTCGCACCCGATGCACATGCACCTGGTGATGTTCCAGGTCCTCGACCGCGACGGCTTCACCACCGGGCCCGGCGGCGTGGTGATCCCCAACGGCACGCCGCAGCCGCCCTCGGCCGAGGAGCGCGGCTGGAAGGACACGGCGATGGTGGCGCCGAACCAGATCCTCCGCGTCATCGCGCGCTTCGAGGACTACAAGGGAAAGTATCCGTACCACTGCCACATCCTCGAGCACGAGGAGCACGAGATGATGCGCCAGTTCCAGACGGTCGCCTGCGGCGACGCGATCCTCGATCCGGGCGAAGCCTGCGACGCCGGCGCGGCCAACGGCGCGCCGGGTTCCTGCTGCACCGCGGCCTGCACGAAGATCGCGGACGGCACGGCCTGCACCGACAACAACGCCTGCACGGCGGACGATGCGTGCGCCGCCGGCGTGTGCGCCGGCACTCCGATCGGCGCGCCGCCCGAGGTGAGCGGAGTCGCCTTTGGCGCCGACAACGCCAGCCTCGGCTGGACGACCTACGCCTCTCCGCCGGCCGGGACGGTCTACGATGTGGCGCGCGGCCCCGCCGGCCCCTGGCCCGTGGGAAGCGGCGGCGAGTCCTGCCTGGGCACCATGGCGGGTCCGCCCGCGGCCGACAACGCCCCGCCGCCGGTCGGGCAGGCCTTCTGGTACCTGGTACGCGGCCGCAACGCCTGCGGCACGGGGAGTTACGGCTGGGGGGCCAGCCACGGCGTCCCGACGACCGAGCGAATCACGTCCTCCTGTCCCTGAGGGGACCGGCCGCCGTGAGGAGGCCCTGCCTTCGGGCGGGGCCTCTCTTTACGTCGCAGGCGCCCCGTGTCGGCGGCTACGTCCGCGTCACCATCACGGGACACTGCGCGGCGCGCACCACGTGCTGCGTCGTCGAGCCGAAGAGGGTCACGTCGATCGGGTTGCGCCCGTGGACGCCCAGCACGATTAGCTGGGCGTCGCGCTCTTCCGCCGCCTGGAGGATCGCGCGCCACGCCCGGCCGCGCGCCACCAGGATCTGCATCTCCTTCTCGCGCTCTTCGGTCACCTGGGCCGCGTCCGCCGCTTCGCCGAGCGGCGTGTTATCTCCCATCGCTTCGCTTTCCTGCGAGCCCTGGTGATCCCGCAGCGCGATCAGGCGGCGGCCCACGTCGTCGAGCTCCTTCTCCAGCCTTTCCCGGATCCTCGCCTTCACGTCCTCGAGCATGATTCCCTCCGATCGGAAGGACCGGCCCGCAAGGCAACTGCCAGAGGAACGCCGGGAAGGACCGACCTGGCTTGCGTTCTACGAGGAGCGGCGTCGGGACGAACGACGCCTGGACCGCGCTGCAGCGGAAGCGCGCCGGGACGCCACCGGGGCGACGCGTGCCGATGCCCCCTGCGTCAGGGTGCCCGGCGGCGCCGCGTCCCGGGCGGGATGCGGGGCGGCCGACATGCCGGGAGCTGAGCCGGCCTGCGATCGCGTCTGCAGGCGGAAGCGGGCCGGCGGCAGGCCGAAGGCCCGCTTGAACGCGCGGTTGAAGGCGGGCTCCGATTCGTAGCCCACCTCCGCGGCGATGTCGGCCACGCTGCGGCTCGAGGCCGCGAGCGTGCGCGCGGCGATCTGCAGGCGCCACTGCGTCAGGTACGCCATCGGCGGCTGCTCCAGGAACTTGCGAAAACGTTCGGCCAGCACCGAGCGCGACACACCCGACTCCTTCGCCAGGCCGGCGAGGGTCCAGGGATACGCCGGCCGGTGGTGGATGAGCGCCAGCGCCTTCCCGACCTCAGGATCGCGCGCGCCGGCCAGCCAGCCGGTGCGCCCCTCCGGCCACTGCGCCACGTAGCGGCGCAGGGTCTCGACGAAAAGCACCTCGGAGAGCTTGGCCATGAGGGCGGCGCCGCCGGGCCGATCGGCGCCGGCCTCGTCCACCGAGAAACGGATGCTGCTCTCCAGCCAGCGGCCGCCGGCGTCGTCGCGGATGCGCACCTTGAAGAGCGAAGGCAGCCCCGACAGGACCAGGCGGCTCAACCTGGGGTCGCAGGCCATGTAGCCGCACACGAACTTGGTGACCTCGCCCCCGCCGCCGCTGCGCGTGACGCGCAGGCCCAGCCCGAGGAGCCGGTTGAGATTGTGCGAGGAGGGTTTCACGGCGGGTGCCGCCATGCCGTTCTCGAGCACGTGCGCGTCGCCGTGCGGGAAGACGACGATGTCGCCGGCCTCGAGCGCCAGCACCTCGCCGCCGAGGCGCGCGGTGCCGCGGCCCTCGGTGAGGAGATGGAACATGATGACGTGGCCGCCGTCGGGGGCGAGACGCGGCGCGATTTGCTGCGAGGGCGGCGCGTGGAAGCCCCACGGCGCCGAGAACTCGGCGTTGTAGAAGACGGCGCCCTGCAGCGCCACCGCTTTCAGGACCTCCGACAGCACATCCATGGGGAACGTTGCCGGCGCGGACCGCACCGGCCTTTGGGCTCCTGATTCCCGGGTTCCGGACGCCCGGCGAAGCGCGCCGGACGGACGGGCAAGCGACCGCGATGCTAGCGCGTCACGGGCAAGGATGCCAGACGCGCGGATAAGGCGGCCGGCTCCGTCGTGCGGCACTCTTTGCCGCGTCGCCGGAAGGACTCCGGCGCACTTCGGACAAGGAGATCTCGATCATGCGCGAACCTCAGACCAACCAGGCGACCCTCACGGCCGCCCCCCCGGCCGCCCCCGACCTCCAGCAGCTCAAGACGGGGCTGCGCAGCATGTGGATGACGGGGAACTACGATCGCTTCTCCCGCTTCATGGATCGCAGCGCCCGCGAGTTCTACGAGCGCCTCGACGTGGCGCCCGGCAGCCGGTTCCTCGACGTCGCCTGCGGCAGCGGCCAGCTGGCGCTCATCGCGGCGCGCGAGGGGGCGGACGTGACCGGCGTGGACATCGCCGCGAATCTCGTCTCCAACGCCAACGCCCGCGCCAGGGCGGAAAGCCTTCCTGCCCGCTTCGAGGAGGGCGACGCGGAGTCGCTGCGCTTCGAGGACGGCTCGTTCGACGTCGTGACCAGCCTCATCGGGGCGATGTTCGCGCCGCGACCGGATCACGTGGCGCGCGAGCTGCTGCGTGTCACCGCTCCCGGCGGCACCATCGCCATGGCCAACTGGACGGCCGAGGGCTTCGTCGGCCGGATGTTCAAGACCATCGCCGGCTTCATCGCCCCCAACGGCATGCCTTCGCCGCTGCTGTGGGGGAACGAGGAGCGCGTGCGCGAGCGCCTCGGGGCGGGCGCATCGTCGCTGAAGCTGACGCGCCGCATGTACCTCTTCGACTATCCGTTCCCGCCCGAGGATGTGGTCGAGTTCTTCCGTCTCCACTACGGGCCGACGCACCGCGCCTTCGCCTCGCTCGACGAGGCCGCGGCCTCGCGCCTCCGTCGCGAGCTGGTCGATCTGTGGTCCTCGGCCAACCTCGGCAACAATGAGCTGACCATCGTCAAGGCGGAGTACCTCGAGGTCGTGGCGGAGCGGGCCTGATTCGCGCGCCCGGGCGCGTGGGGAGGATGTGATGGCGAGACTGTCCGAGGCATCGATCGCATCGTTGAAGACCGGCCTGCAGGGCGAAGTGCTGCAGCCGGGGAGTGACGCCTACGAAGAGTCGCGGCGCATCTGGAACGCGATGATCGACCGCAAGCCGGCGATCATCGTGCGCTGCGCCGCCACGTCCGACGTCGTCCGCGCCGTGAACTTCGCGCGCCAGCAGCGTCTGCCGCTGGCCATCCGCGCCGGCGGGCACAACATCGGCGGCAGTGCGCTCGTGGACGGGGGCCTGGTCATCGACCTGTCGCGCCTGCGCGCCGCGCAGGTGGACGCGGCGGCGCGGCGCGTCACCATCGAGGCCGGGGCGCTCCTCGCCGACCTCGACGCCGCCACCCAGGCGCACGGCCTGGCGACACCTGTCGGGATCAACTCCACGACCGGGGTGGCCGGGCTGACGCTCGGCGGCGGCTTCGGCTGGCTCTCCCGCAAGCTCGGGATGACGGTGGACAACCTCGAATCGGCCGAGGTGGTCACCGCCGCGGGCGAGGTGGTGCGCGCCAGCGCGAAGGAGCACCCGGATCTGTTCTGGGCCCTGCGCGGCGGCGGCGGGAATTTCGGCGTCGTCACCCGCTTCGAGTTCCGGCTGCACCCGGTCGGTCCGAACCTCCTGAGCGGGCTCGTGGTCTACGGGCTCGACGAGGCGGGACCCGTGCTGCGGCGCTACCGGGAGTTCGCCCTGGCCGCCCCCGACGACCTCACCGTCTGGGTGGTCATCCGCAAGGCCCCGCCGCTGCCGTTCCTTCCGCCCGAGGTCCACGGCCGGGAGGTCGTCGTGCTGGCGATGCTCTACGCCGGCGATCCGGCGGAGGGAGAGCGGCTCACGGCGCCGCTCCATTCCTTCGGGCGTCCGCTCGGGGCGCACGCGGGCGTGCAGCCGTACGCCGGCTGGCAGCAGGCCTTCGATCCGCTCCTGGCCGCGGGGGCGCGCAACTACTGGAAGTCGCACAACCTCACGGGGCTCCCGGACGGGCTCCTCGACACCCTGGTGGAGCACGCGGCGCACCTGCCGACGCCCAGCACCGAGATCATCCTCGCCGCCCTCGGCGGCGCGACCATGCGGCCCGCGCCCGACGCCACCGCGTACGCGGCGCGTGACACGCGCTTCATCGTGAACATCCACGGCCGGTGGGAAGACGCCAGCGACGATGCGCGCGGCATCGGCTGGACGCGGACGCTCTTCCAGGCGGCCGCGCCGTTCGCCACCGGGGCCGCCTACATCAACTTCATGACCGCCGACGAGCAGGATCGGGTGCGCGCCGTCTACGGCGTGAACTTCGATCGGCTGGCGAAGGTGAAGCGCACCTACGACCCGGCCAACCTGTTCTCGGTGAACCAGAACATCGCCCCCGCCGCCTGAGGCTCAGTGGATGCGGGCGACGCGGCCCTCGGACGGGAAGCGTTCGAACTGCCGCGGATCGTGTCCCGGGATGACGCGGTCGGGGGTGCCGGCCAGGGAGAGCATGCGCTTCTGTGCCGCGAGATTCCCCGGCACGTCCGCTTCGCTGAAGGTGGCGGAGGCCACGCCCTCCCTCAGGTTGCGATCGAGGTAGCAGTTGTCGGAGGCGAGCACGAAGGAACCGGCGCCCGTCGCGACGCGCAGGTACTGCGATGCGAAGGTGTGGCGCGCGCCGGTGTAGACGCGCAGGCCCGGCAGGATCTCGACGTCGTCGCCGTCCACGAGGTGCAGCCGCCCCTCGGTGTTGAGGCGCAGCAGGACGGCGACGTCGTCGGGATCGATCCCGCTGTTGTGGCCCCCGGGCTGCCAGGCGTCGCCGGTGTAGTAGGCGTACTCCTGCTTCTGGATCCACACCTGCGCCTGCGGGAAGAGATCCACGCCGCCCACGTGGTCCCAGTGCGCATGGCTGATGACGACGTCGGTGACGCGGGCGGCCGGCGCGCCGGCGAGCGCCACCGCCTCGTCCGGGCGCAGGAAATCCTTGATGTCGAAATCCTTGAACCAGCGGTCGCGGTGGAAGCCGCTGTCGAAGAGAACCGTGTGCCCGCCCCCTTCGACCAGCCAGACCACCATGGCGATGTCGATGCGGGCGTCCTTCGGCGCTCCCCGCATCAGCCCCTCGAGCGGGAAACCGGGAACCGTGGCGTAGCGGATGGCCCGGATGCTGTAATCCGGAGGGGACGCTTCCTTCCCGGCGGCCGCCGGGCGCGACGGCGGAGGTGCGGACGGCGCGGCGGTGGCTGCCTTCGCGGAGCCTTCGGCGCGAACGCCCGCGGCTTCCCCCGCGAAAAGTACGACACCGGCCGTCAGGAGCAGCAGAGACAGCGACGTCGCCGCTCCCGCGCGGCGGCGCAGGAGGGCTTCCGTGGCATGTCCGTTGCGTGATTCCGGCCGAACCGGGCAATCCAACGCGTTCATCGAGAGGAGAACGAAATGCTCTGGACGATCTTCGTGGTGCTGATGGTTCTGTGGCTGCTGGGAATGGTGACGTCGTACACCATGGGAGGGTTCATCCACATCCTCCTTCTTCTCGCGCTGGCCGCCGTGTTGATTCGTGTCATCCAGGGTCGTAAGGCGGTCGTCTAGTGTAGCCGCGGGACGACACTTTCGATCCAGCCGCCCCGCGTGGGGCGGCGGACAAGGGGGAACTCCTGACCGCAGCGTTGCGGAACAGCGCGTCAGGACGTTCCCCCTGTTTTGTCAGACCCGCGCGGTGGTTCGCAACTCGTCGCGGGCGGATGGAGACCCCACCCACCATTGATGCGGATCGGGGCGAATCTAGAGCAGCGCGGTGGGGAAGTGGGAGCCGGCGCGCGCGGGGACGGCGTAGCGCCGCTGCGCGTGCAGGCGCGCCTCCTTCACCATGCTGCCGATGTAGTGGAAGCCGACTTTTTCGATGATGTGGCGCGACGGACCGTTGTCGGCGTAGACGTAGATGAAGACCTGCCGGGCCCCCGTCGCCGGGATCTCGTGCAGGAGCTGGCAGAGCGCCTTGAAGTAGAGGCCGCGGCCGCGCGCCAGCGGGTGCGTGAAGAAATCCCGCAGCGCGGCGGAGCCGGCGGGAGCGAAGAAGACCTGGCCCAGCTTCGCATCCTCCTCGCGGTCGTGGCGGGGCATCATCCAGCCGTAGTGCAGCAGCCGGCCTCCCTCGACGAGGCTGTAGAAATGCTCGCCCTGCTCGCGACGATGTCGCGCCACCTCGCGGTAGGCCCCGAGCGGCAGCTGCGATTCGCTGGTCCTCTCGTAGGAGTCGAGATCCTCCAGGTGATCGCGACGCAGCAATCGCGGATGCGGCAGAGCGTCGATCTCTTCCACCGGGTAGACGTAGACCCGCTTCTCGCTCGTGTACCAGAACCGCTTGCGCGCCGCCTGGAAGAGCTTCTGGGTGAGCGATCGCTCGCCGAAGCGCCAGTGGCGCACGAGAGGATCGAGGGAGTCCTGGAGCACGGCCGGAAGCGGCATGGTCGCTGAAGAGTTCGACGACACTGTACCGGGCGTCCGGGGAGCCGGCTGTCGGCAATAGTACGCAGCGCGGGGAGGGAAATCGCGCGGTGTGCGCGAACGCCCGCACCGCGGTTCAGGCCGGGCGGGACTTCAGGGCGCCGAGGAGGACGGCACCGCCGGGACTTCGACCGCGGCGGCGGGGGCGGGCACACCGGCGCGCGCCGCGGCCGCTTCCATCCAGTGGCGGATGCGGTTCGCGTCGCCGAGGCGGGTGTACTTCCCCCACGAGTCGAGCAGCACGATCACCACCTGCTTCGCGGCGATCTCCGCCTGCATGACCAGGCACCGGCCCGCCTCGTTGATGTAGCCGGTCTTCGAGAGGCCGATGCTCCACGCCGGGTTGCGCACGAGGCCATTGGAGTTGTGGAACTCGAGGATCCGGCCGTCGCCCAGGGTGAGCTGGTGCTCGTACGAGGTCGTCGCCTCGCGGATGGCGGAGTAGCCCGACGCGGCGAGGACCATGCGCGTCAGGTCCTGGGCATTCGACACGTTCAGGCTCGACAGCCCGGTCGGATCGGCGAACGACGTGCGGGTCATCCCGAGCGCGAGCGCTTTGCGGTTCATCGCGGCCACGCAGGCGGCGGTGCCGCCGGGATAGGTGCGTGCCAGCGCCGCGGCGGCGCGGTTGTCCGACGACATCAGCGCGATGTGCAGCAGCTCGCCGCGGGGGATGTGGGCGCCGACCGGCAGCCGGGAGCGCGTGTTCTTCATGTGATCCACGTCGGCCTTGTCGAGGATCACCATCTCGTTCGGCGGCAGGCCCGCGTCGAGCACCACCATCGCGGTCATGAGCTTGGTGATCGACGCGATGGGCGCGACCTGGTCCTGGTGCTTGGCGTAGAGGGGGGTCCCGAGGGCGGCGTCGACGACCAGCGCCACGTTCGATCGCACCTGGGGATCGCCGTGCGTCGCGCCGCCGGAGGACCCCTTCGGGGCTTGTGCCGGATGGCTCCCCGGAGACGCCCTGGGGGCCTGCGCCGGGGGGGCGGTCGAGCCGGCCTGGGCGGCCAGGATGACACCTCCGGCAGAGGCCGGGAGGGCGGCGTAGAGCGCGAAAACCACGAACGGAACGATGGGCCGGACCAGGAAGACCCCTCAGGCGCCCGCCGGCGCCGGAAAATCCCGCTGAAAGTATCAGGAATCACGCTTTCCGGAAAGCCCTTTCGACGGAAATCCATTGACCGGAAAGCCTTCTGGTCCGACAATTTCCGGGCCTTTCGCTCGGGCCGCCCTTCATCCCGTCACCGTTGGGGAGAACGATTCGAATGCGTCGCTCCGGCATGCTGCTGTGCCTGCTCGGTTCTTTGGGTCTGACCCTCTCCGGCGCCTCCCTGATGGCGGCCTCGGCGTCGAGTACCGGACGCCCCTCCCAGGCTTCGGCCGAGACATCCAAAAAGGAGACCTCCAGGAAGGAACCGGCCGGGAAGAAGGCCGGCAAGCGGACGCAGAGCGGCCCGGCCGCCCCCTCGGGCCTGCCCAGGCCGATGGCAGGAGGGGATGAGCCCGGCGCCGCCGGAACGATCCACGTCCACGTGAACGCGCAGGGGCAGACGGTCTACGAGATCGCGCCGGCTCACTTCGACGTGTCGCCGCCCCTGCGCGACCTCGCGGCGAAAGCGATCCCCATGACCGAGGAGGAAGAGGAGACGCCGGCCAATCCGCTCCTGCCGCGCTGGCGCGTGCCGCATTCGGGCGTGCCCGACCCGGTCGTGCAGTCGGAGATCGGCGGAGGTCCTTCGCTGCGCCTGCCGATTCAACAGGAGGCGCCGACGATCGGCTTCGACTTCCCCGGCGTGCCGCAGCTCGGAGCGGTTCCCCCCGATACCAACGGGTCGGTCGGCCTGACGCAGTACGTCATGACGGCGAATGCGCGCTACCAGGTCTGGTCGCTCAACCGCGCCACCAAGACCGCCACCTCCGTGCTCGGCCCGGTCGCCATCAATACGCTCTGGTCCCTGTTCGGCGGTCCGTGCGAGACGCAGAACGCGGGGGACCCGATCGTCCTGTACGACAAGTTCGCGGACCGGTGGCTGATCTCCCAGTTCACCACGGGGATCAGCGGCGGTTCGTACTTCCAGTGCGTGGCGGTCTCGACCACCGGGGACGCGACCGGCACGTACAACCGCTGGGCGTTCGCGGTGCCGGGCGGGATCTTCGGCGACTACCCGCACTTCGGGGTCTGGCCGGACGCCTACTACATGATGGCGCACGGCTTCTCCGCGCCCTCGGCGGGCGGCACCTACATCGGCGGAATCTTCGCGGCGATGGACCGGCCGCGCATGCTGGCGGGAATCGCCGGCGCCACCTGGCAGGTGATCCTCGACCCGAACGAAGGCGGACACATGCCTGCCGACCTCGACGGCGTCACCCCGCCGCCGACCGGCGCCCCCGGAATCTTCGTGTCGATCCACGGGACGTCGATGACCTTTTACCGGATGAAGGTGGACTTCAACACGCCGGCCAACACCGTCCGCACGGTGCAGGGGACCTCGCCGATCGCGCCCGCCACCGGCGCCTGCATCCTCGCCCCGACCCCCGCGACCTGTATTCCGCAGCCGGGCACGACGAAGCTGCTCGACTCTCTCGGCGACCGCCTGATGTACCGCGCCGCTTACCGCAACTTCCTCGATCACGAATCGCTGGTGGTCAGCCACTCGGTCGATCCGTCGGTCACCGGGGTGCAGTCGGGCGTGCGCTGGTACGACTTCCGCATGTCGGGCGGCCCGTCGGCGACCTGCCCGTCTTATCCGTGCACCCTCCAGCAGGGGACCGTCGCCGATGTGGCGAACGGGCGCGCCCGCTGGATGCCGTCGATCGCCATGGACGGGGCCGAGAACATCCTCGTCGGCTACAGCACGTCAGGCAAGACCAACACCGTCGAGAACCACAGCATCCGATACACCGGCCGCGCCAAGAACGATCCGCCCGGCCAGATGACCGTTCCCGAAGGGACGATCCTCACCGACAAGTTCAACAACACCAACAACAGCCGCTGGGGCGACTACACCAGCATGAGCGTCGATCCGACGGATGACTGCACGTTCTTCCACGCCAACGAGTACTACACCGCCGCCAACGTCTGGGCGACCCGCGTCACCTCGGTCGCCTTCCCCGCGGGGAGCGGCGACGGCGCCTGCCCCCCGACCGCGTGCGCGTCGCGTCCGGCGTCGGCCCCGGTGATGGGGGCGACGACGGTGCCCGGGCTCAACCAGGTGCAGATCAACTGGACCGGCATCGCGCCGCAGCCCGGGTCGTACGCCATCGAACGGGCGGTCGGAGCCTGCGGCGGCGAAGGGCTGTACCAGCCGCTGACGGCGGTCGCCGGGACCGCCACGAGCTTCACCGACACGACCGTGCAGGGCGGTCTGACCTATTCCTACCGTGTCGTGGCGGCGTCGGATGCCGGCGGTCGCTGCCAGGCGGCGGTCGCCTCGAGCTGCGTCTCCGCCACGGCGACCGGCACCTGCAGCCTCAAGCCGCAGTTCACGGGGGCGGCGTCGGCCTCGAGCGACGGCGCCTCGACGTGCGGCATCGACCTGAGCTGGAGCGCCGGCAATTCCTCCTGCCCGCTGACGCCGAACGTGCGCTACAACGTCTATCGCGGCACGACGCCCGACTTCGTGCCGGGCGCGGGCAATCGCATCGCCGCCTGCGTGGCGGGCCCTTCGTCGTACACCGACACCGCCAACGTCGCGAGCGGCGTGACCTATTACTACGTGGTGCGCGCCGAGGACGACAGCACCGGCAACGGCGGCGCCTGCGGCGGGAACGAGGAACAGAACGGCGTCATCGTCAACGGCACCGCCTACGGCCCCGGCCTGCAGTCCTCGGCCGGCACCTGGACCGACAACGGCGGGGACGGCACCTCGCTGCTGCGGCTGAACGTCGCGGGGACCGGAGACACGACCGATCCGGCCTGGCGTTTCGTGAAGACGGCCAACGACGCCGGTGCGAACCACACACCGGGCGGCGCCTTCGCCTACCGCAACGCCGGGCCCGCCGCAGGGGACGCTTATTTCCCCAGTGTCTGCGCCGAGATGCAGACGCCGCCGCTCCAGATCGGGGCGGGCACGGTCAATCTGACCTACTGGGAGCGTCACCAGATGGAGTATCACTGGGACGGCCTCGTCGTGGAGTACGCGCTGAACGGCGGGCCCTGGACCACGGTCCCGGCCCCGAGCAATGCGGCCGCGGGCTGCTCCGCCACCGACTCGGTGACGAACTGGGAGACCCTGAGCTGCACCGGCGTGCCGGCGGGGAACGCCTGCGGCTATCCGACGACCCAGAACGCCATCAACGGGCCGCTCGCCGGCGGGGTGGACTGCAACTCGTGGGTCACCAGCTCCGCGGTGGTGTCGTACGTGCACCGCTGCCATCCGCTCACGGCGCTCGAGCCGGGGAACACGATCCAGTTCCGCTGGCGCTTCACGTCGGACGAGGCGGCGGAGTTCGCCGGCTTCTATCTCGATGACATCGCCGTCACCAACATCAACCTGCCGAATGCCTGCGTGCCGAACGCGTGCGGCGTCGACGGCGCCGCGTGCGACGATGCCAATGCCTGCACCACCGGGACCACCTGCAGCTCCGGCGTCTGCGGCGGCGGGAGCGTCGTGCCCACGGCTCCGATCGGCAACAGCGTCGCGTTCGGAGCCGACAACTCGACTCTCAGCTGGAGCGATCCGCCGGGCAACTACAACGTCTATCGCGGCCTGCGGACGTCCCCGTGGACGTACGACCAGACCTGCCTGCAGTCGCACGTGGCGGCGTCGAGCGTCAGCGATGCCGGGGCGCCGTCGCCGGGCGGCATCTTCTTCTACCTGATCACGCGCATCACCGCGTGCGGCGAGTCGACGCCCGGGAACGATTCCTCCGGGTCGCCGCGGCCGAACCCGGCCCCCTGCCCGTAACGCGGCGGGGGCCGGGAGGACGGGATCGCGGATCGCGCGTCCGGGCGATCGCTAGACGGTCACGCCGCGCCGGCTCGTCAGGAGCAGTGCGCCGCCTGCCACGAGCGCGCCGACGCTCAGCCAGAGCGGGATGTTGATGGTCTCGCGGTCCTTCACCGCGACCTCCAGGGATCCGACCTTGAAGCCGTGCGAGTCCTTGGTGTAGGTGAAGCTGCCGTAAGCGATCCCGAAGAGTCCGACGACGATCAGCACGATGGCGACGAGACGGAGGTCGAGTTTCATGGCCGCCTCACTTCGCCTTCGCCTTGAGCAGCAGATCGACGCGGCGGTTCTTCGCCCGGCCGTCGGTGCTGTCGTTGCTGGCGACCGGCTGCCCCTCGCCGTACCCCTGCGGGGCCATGCGGGCCGGGTCGATGCCCTTGCCGGTCAGGTAGGCGACGACCGACTGGGCGCGCCGCTCCGACAACGCCTGGTTGTGCTCCTCGGTGCCGGTCGAGTCGGTGTGTCCCTGCACGATGATGGCGGTCTTCCTGTATTCCTGGAAGACCTGTGCCGCGTCATCGAGGGAGTCCTGAGCCTGCGGCTTGACGATGGCCGAGTCCACATCGAACAACACGTCCGACTGGAAGTGGACGAGCAGCGTGTCGTCGCTCACCCGCTCGACCGTCGTGCCGGGGATGTGCCCGAGCTTCTCCTCCTGGTGATCCATGTAGACGCCGACGCCGGCGCCGATGCCGGCGCCGATCGCCGCACCTTCGAGAATGTGATCCGCCTTGCGGGAGCCGGTCAGGGCGGCGATCGCCGCGCCTGCGGCGGCGCCGATGCCGGCACCTTTCGCCGTCTTGTCCTTCTTGGTGACTTTCGTTTCGTCCGGGGGTGGCGCGCTCGCCGTCTTCGTCGAGGCGCAGCCCGCCTGGCCGATCAAGAGAAGCGCGATGAGGCCGGCCGCCGCGCGGCCGATGCGGGTCATGGTCATCGTTCCCTCCACAGTTGTGTGGTTTCCGGTACGCCCCGCTCTTCATGCAAGCGGAACGCCGGGAGGCGGGCCCCCGGGTCGCGCCGGCGCCCGGGTTCGCGATTTTCCGACGGGACGCTCAGGGAGATCCCGGAACCGCGCGGCGGGACGACCTGGGCCGCGGCCACCTCGACGGCGGTCCGGTCCCAACCCGCGGGCCTAGCCGCGGCGCTTGAAGAACTGCACCTGGCGCTCGTGCTTCACCGCCGCGGCGCGGGTGCGGAAGGTGCCGAGGTTGCGCCGTTTCCCGGTGCGCGGGTCTTTCTTGCGGGAGGAGAGACGATACCCTCCGGAGCGCAGCTTCCGGATCATCGGGCCCTCCTGGGCGCGCCGGTGAGGCCGACGGCGCTCTTCATCTCCGCGGTGATGGTCTGGCGGCAGGCGGCGAAGCCGGGCCACGGATCCGGCAGGTCCAGCCGTTCGGCGGCGTTCTTCACGGTCCACGCGTCGCCGCGCAGCGACAGGTCCAGCTCCTCCCAGGCGAGCGGCATCGACACGCTCGCGCCCGGACGGGCGCGCGTCGACCACGCCGCGACCGCGGTCGCCCCGCGTCCGTTGCGCAGGTAGTCGAGGAAGATGCGCCCGCGCCGCTGCGCCTTCAGGAGGTTCGTCGTGTACTTCTCCGGTTCGCGGCGGGCGAGGTCCTCGGACAGCGCGCGGCCGAACTCCTTCACTTCGTCCCAGCCCTGGCGCCGGCCGAGCGGGACGCAGACGTGCATGCCCTTGCCGCCCGTGGTCTTCAGCCACGAGCGCAGCCCCAGCTCATCGAGCCGCGCACGAAGGGCCAGGCAGCCTTCGACGACGCGCTTCCACGGAAGCCCGACGTCGGGATCGACGTCGAAGATCATCAGGTCCGGGTGCTCGACGCGCGCGGCCCGCGAACCCCAGACGTGCAGCTCGAGCACGCCGAGCTGCACCAGCGCCAGCAGACCTTCGACGGAGGCGGCGTAGAAGTACGCACCGCGCGTCTTCTCGGTCTGCGGATCGTCGAGCGAGATCGGGCGCAGACCGCGCGGCAGCGGCGGCTCGAGGTGCTTTCCCCAGAAGCAGAACTTCCCCAGGCCGTCCGGACAGCGGTACACGGTGAGCGGACGGTCCTTGATGTACGGCACGATGCGCTCGCGCACCGCCAGGTAGTACTCGACCAGCCCGCGTTTCGTGATGCCGTCCTGCGGATAGAGCACTTTGTCCGGATTCGTCAGCGTCAGTCCGGGCGGCAGGCCGGCCGGCGCCTTCGCCGCGCCGCGCGCCCCGTGCGCGCGGGTCGCCGGCACGCGCCGCACCGCCGGTCCGCGCGGCGTCGCGGCCCGGGCGGGACGCAGCTCGGTGCCGGCCGCCTCGCCCGCGGTCTCGGCCGGCGTCTTGTCGGCGCGCAGTCCGCGGAACGTCGGATGCCGCAGGATGCCGTCGCGCGTCTTCTCGGTGAAAGCGACGTCGGCGACGAGCGCTGGCCGCACCCAGTGGACCCCGCGGGACGCGGCGCCGCGGGGGACCGGATCGACCGGAGGCTTCGCCACCGCCAGCCCCTTCAGGCGCGGCGTCAGATCGCGCAGCAGGCGATCGTTGAAGCCGGTGCCGACGCGGCCGACATGCACGATGTGGCCGTTCTCCGCCTGGCCGAGGACGAGCGAGCCGAAGCCGTGGCGGCTGCCCTGCGGGTCGGTGTAGCCGACGATGGCGAACTCGCGGGTCTGCAGGCACTTGATCTTCACCCAGTCGGCGCCGCGCCCGCCCCGGTAGGGGCTGCGGGCCCGCTTGGCGAGGGTGCCTTCGAGCCCCGATCGGCAGGCCCGGGCGAAGAACGCCTGGCCGCGCCCTTCGACATGATCGGAGTAGCGGATCGGGCCGCTGTTCCCCGCGTCACGAAGAAGCGCTTGCAGGGCGCGCTTGCGCTCGAGCAGCGGGACCGCGCGCAGGTCGGAGCCGTCGAGGAAAGGCAGGTCGAAGACGAAGTACACCAGGTCCTTGGCGCGGCGCGCGTCGCCGAGGGCCGTCTGCAGCTCGCCGAAGCTGCTCACCCCGTTCCTGCCGAGCACCACGATCTCGCCGTCGAGCCACGCGGAGCGCAGCGGCAGCCGCGTGGCGGCCGCGGCGACGGGCGCGAACGCCGCGGTCCAGTCGTTGCCGCGGCGCGTGAAGAGCCGCGCCTTTCCCGCGTCGATCCGGCAGAGGGCGCGGTAGCCATCGAACTTGATCTCGTGCAGCCAGTCGGCGCCGCCGGGCGCCTCGTCGACCAGGGTGGCCAGCTCCGGCTCGAGCCGCGCCGGCAGCGACGCCCTCCGGGCTCCCGGGAGATCGGCGGCTCGCGCTGAGGCGGACGCCGGCTGGCGCCGCGCCGCCGCCGCCGCGCCACCGCTCGCACGCGCGCCCGATCGCGACGCGTCGCCGGCGGCGGATCGGACCGCGCGGCCGGGAGCGGGTCGCCCGGAATGACGATGGAACGACGGCCCGATCTCCTCGACGGTGCGGCCGCTCACGACGCTTCTCGGCAGCTCGTCCACGATGTCGACCTTGGCGCCGGGGCGGGCCGCCTCGTCGTCGTGCTTGATCAGCAGCCACTGCTCCTTGTTCCCCCGGCGCTGTTTCGTCCGGACCAGCACCCACGAGCCCTGCAGCTTCTCGCCGTCGAGCCGGAACTTGAGCGAGCCGCGGTGATAGGCGGCGCGCGCATCGCCCTCGGGGATCCAGGCGCCGCGGTCCCAGACGATCACCGGCCCGCCGCCGTACTCGCCTTTCGGAATCACGCCCTCGAAGCGGTTGTATTCGATCGGGTGATCCTCGACGTGCACCGCGAGGCGGCGCACCTTGGGGTCGAGGCTCGGCCCCTTCGGGATGGCCCACGATTTCATGACGCCGTCGAGCTCGAGACGGAAATCGAAGTGCAGGCGCGTCGCGTCGTGCTTCTGGATGACGTAGGCGAGTCCGCCCCGCCGCCGGCGCGGGCGCGGCCGGCCGCGCGGCTCGGGCGTGCGTTCGAAGCGGCGCTTGCGTCGGTAGGTGCGGAGCGCCACGGCGCCTCAGTGCGCGTGGCGCCGTCGCGACGCCGCCGCGTGATGCCCGGAGCCTCCGGCCGGAGCATGGGCCCGCGCCGCGGCGCGCGCAGGCGTGCGGCGTCCGTGCCCGCCGCGGCCTGAAGCGCGGCCGTTGCCGCCCGCCTCGAGGCTCTTCTTGAGGAGCGGCATCAGGTCCACGACCTTGCCGCCGCGCTTCGGCGCCGGGGGCTCGCTCTCGTCGATCTCGTTGGTCCTGCCGGAGGCGATCCTCTTCTTGATCAGAGCCATCACGTCGTCGGTGAAGGTGTCCTTGTAACGGCGCGGATCCCAGTCCACCTCCATGCCCTTCACGAGCTGCGTCGCCATGTCGGCTTCCTGTTTCGTGACGCGCGCCTTGCGAGCGTCGGGGACCTCGAGCCCTTTCGTCGTGCGGAGCTCGTGGGCCCAGCGCAGCAGTTCGAGGACGAGCACGCCGTCCCGCTCGAGGAGCGCCGCCAGGTGCTGCTTCGAGCGGATGACGACGGTCGCCAGGCCCACCCGGCCGGTCCGCCGCAGCGTCTCGCGCAGCAGCGCGTAAGCCTTGGCGCCACCCTGCCCCGGCTCGACGTAGTACGGGCGCTCGAAATACAGCGGCGAGATCCTGCCCGCCTCGACGAACCCGACGATGTCGATCGTCTGGGTCGCCTCGACGTTGGCGCGCTTGATGTCCTGGTCGGTGACGACGACGAAGCGACCGCGGTCGTACTCGTAGCCGCGGACGATCTGCTCCCACGGCACTTCCTCGTCGGTCTTCTTGTTGACGCGCTTGTAGCCGATGGGGTTGAGGTCGCGGCGGTCGAGCTGGTGGAACGACAGCTCGTCCGAGCTCTCGGCGCTGACCAGCGCGACGGGGATGCTGACCAGCCCGAAACTGATGCTTCCTTTCCAGAAGGCGCGTGGCATGTGTGACCTCGAGGATCTCGTTTCGAGAATACGCCGCGCGTGGGGGAGCGGCAATGCCGCACAGCACGGACGACGGCCAGGCCGCGCCTGGGGCGCCACGCCGGACACCGCCACGGCGCGCCCGGTTCGCGGCGAGGTCGCGATCGATCGACGGCTCCGTGGCAGGGGATTTGCGTTCCTCCGTGCGGGATGCGTTCGAAAAGCATCCGTATTCCAAGGAGGAACGCTATGAGGAATCGTATGAGTCGCAGTTCCAGTTCCACCGGACGTTTCAGCGGCGGCACGGGCCGCCGTCGCTCCTCGGGCCGTCGCCGTGGCGGCAACCGCCGCACCGGCGGTCGCGGACGCAGCATGGGCGGCCGGCGGACCGGCAGCCGTCGCATGGGCGCCCGTTCCCGCAGCCGCCGCAATCAGCCCCGCGGCGCCAACGGACGGTTCACCAGCCGCGGCCGCGGCGGACGTCGCAGCGCTCGCCGCTCCTCGAGCCGCTCGGCCGGGCGTTCCTCCAGCCGTCCACGCGGCCGTTCCGGAAGGCGCTCCCGGAGCGGCCGGCGCTACGGGCCGGGCGCCAGCCGCATGGTGGAAAGCGCGATGCGGCGCCGCAAGCGCGGCACTCTGAAGAGCGGCCGCGGAGGCCGCGGAGGCCGTGTGACCAATCCGAAGCAGGCCATCGCGATCGGATTGTCCGAGGCGCGCGAGAAGGGGGACAAGGTTCCACCGCCCCGACGCGGCAACGGCTCCCACGAGAGCAGCGCCTCGAGCTAGTTCGACCGGCAGGACCGGGGCGGGACCCTGCGGGGTCCCGCCGGTCCCGTGTCCGACACCGACAGGAAGGAGAGATTCCGATGCGACCCGCAAGAACCCTCGCCGTCACCGCGTTCTGCGTCGCGCTGGCCGTTCCGTCCGGCGCCGCCGCGAAGGACAAGTGGGACGGCTACCTGGATTTCAAGAAGCCGACGTATCTCATCGTCGACGGACAGCGGCTGGAGGTGACCGGCAAGACCCGGGTGTCCGCCGGCAGGGTGAAGCGCGCCATGGACATCCCGCTCGGCTGGCACATCAAGGCCCAGGGGAGCCGCGCCAAGGACGGCACCATCGTGGCCACGAAGATCCAGGCCGAGAAGAACGGCAGCGAGTTCATGGAGAGCGAGGTCCTGCAGGCCACCAACCAGGAAGAGAAGAAGTACGTGCAGCAGAAGAAGGTGTCGGACACGGGACCCAACGGAGAGGAGAAGGTGATCGGCAAGCTCATCGACAGCGGCCCCGACGTCGATCGCTGCCGCCGCATCGTCATGCGGCTGCTCCCCGCCTACATCCCGAAGGACCAGGTGCGCGTCTACGTCGTGGACAACAACGCGTGGAACGCCATGGCCATGGCGAATTTCTCGGTCTACGTCTTCAAGGGGCTGCTGCCGGACCTCGACGACGATGAGCTGGCGATCGTGCTCGGGCACGAGCTGACGCACGCCACCTACGAGCACAGCCGGCGCCAGGCGAAGGGAGGCGTGATCCAGGGGATCGCCGGGGTGGTCGGCACCGTCGCCGCCCAGCAGATCGGCAACGAGGGTGGCCGGATCGCGGCCGCCGGGGCCACCGCCCTGGGCGTGACCACGGTCGGCAACGTCTACAGCCGCGACTACGAGGACCAGGCCGACCGTGTGGGGCTGCGCTACGTCTACGAGGCCGGCTTCGACGAGACCAAGGCGCCCGCGCTCTGGAAGCGCTTCGCCGAGAAGTACGGCGACGGGAACAAGGTCACCAACTTCTTCTTCGGCGACCACTCCCTGGCGCTCGAGCGGGCGAAGAACCTCCAGACCGAGATCGCGCGCAACTACAGCGACCCGGCCAAGGATCCGCCGACCTCCGAAGGCGTCGCGAGCCTCGGCCGCGCCGGCAGCTAGAGCGACTTCAGGTATTCCACCAGATCGCGACGCTGCTGATCGTTGAGGGTCAGGTTGCGCGTCGTCACGTAGTGGCTCACCACCGCCTCGAGAGTCGGAAAGCGGCCGTCGTGGTAGAAGCCGCCCTTCTGGTGCGTCCACAATCCCTTCAGAGGCGAGGTCCGGTAGCGATCGTCGGGCGCGCGCGACGCCTGGAAGTCGTCGATGTGGATCTCGTCCGCCGTGTGCATGTTCCAGCCGGGCTCGGTGAACAGCGGCGGGACGTGACAGGTGGCGCAGGTGCCCGGGCCGTTGAAGACCGCGCGGCCCCGCTGCGCCGCGGCGGCGTCGTACGAGCCGGCGGGCGCCGGCGGCGCCGGGAGCGCGAGCTGGTAGAAGTGCAGCGCCGCCAGTTTCGGCGTGATCCGATCCACGGGGCTGCGGACGTCGCCGAAGCCGGCGCGCGCCGCCACCGGAAACTTCACCGGGTCGTTCAGCCGCGGATCGTAGAAGGTCCCCTGGCCGTGCATCTCGAGATTGGCCACGAAGGCGTTCCAGTGCGTCACCGATCCCCAGCCGGTCCACGTGTGCAGGTTGACACCCGGCAGGCCGAAGGCCGGCGGGAGGAGGGTCGCGGCGGACTTGCCGTCGGGGCGGAACGCCTTGCCGTCGAGGATCAGCTCGGCGTCGAACTTGCCGGGACCCCAGCTGTTCAAGACCGTCCGCACCGTGTCCTGGTCGACGCCCAGCAGGTTCGCGATGGCGGAGAGATCGGGGGCCAGCGCGACGATGGCGCCGACGTTCAGGTCGCGGTTGGCCCAGCCGTCGAGCCGGTGGCCGATCCCCGGCGCGAACGAGTTGTCCACCGTCGAGTGGCACAGCGCGCACTGGATCCCCATCGACCGCAGCCGGCCGGACGGGTCGAAGAACCCGGTCACGCCGACGACGGCATTCGCCTTCAGCAGCGCGACCGTGGAGGCCGGAGAGTCGAGCGGCACCTGCCCGCGGCTCAGCGCCGAGAGCAGGGGCGGTGGCAGCGCGTCGATGTCGACTTTGAGACCGACCGCGAGCGCCGTGCGGGGAGAGACGCCCGGTCCGACGCCGCCCAGATCGGCGCCGGCGATCGCCTCGTGCAGCCTCAACGTCTGGCCCCAGAAAGCCTCGTCGCCGAATGTCTCGAACCGGAAGGTCGTCCGACCTTCCGTGATCAGCTGCTGCGCGTTATCCGTCACGGCATCGTTTCTGCGCGCGTCCTTCTTGTCGCCGGCCGACACGACGAGACCCGCGCACACCAGGACCAGCGCGGCCGTCGTGCCCGCTCGAACTCCCTTCAAGGTCATGTGACCTCCATCACAGAAGAATGGACTGCGTTCGCACGGATAGAGTCGGGAACGAACCCGGCGTGACTACCGATTTCTCCGGAGGGAGGAAGGTTCCGCGCGCCGCTACAATGCGCGCACGACGGAGGAGGTCATGCCGACACCCACACCCGACGTCACCGCCGCGCTGACCGACGAGGAGATCGTCGATCGGGTCCGGGCCGGAGACACCGCGCTGTTCGAGGTCCTGATGCGCCGCTACAACCAGCGGCTCTACCGCATCGCACGCGCCATCCTGCACAGCGACGCCGAGGTCGAGGACGTGATGCAGGAGACGTATCTGAGAGCCTATTCACACCTCCACCAGTTCGCCGGCCGGGCGCGCTTCGCGACCTGGCTGACCCGCATCGCGGTGAACGAGGCGGCGGCCCGCGCCCGTCGCGCGCCGATCCCGGTCGGCATCCCGCTGGTCTACGAAATCGAACCGCAGCCCTCCGACGAGAACCCGGAGCAGACCGCGGCGCGGGGCGAGGCGCAGGCGCTGCTCGATCGGGCCATCGAGGCCCTGTCCCCCGACGACCGGGCCGTCTTCGTGCTGCGCGAGGTCGAGGAGCTCAGCACGGCGGAGACGGCCGAAGCCCTCGGGGTGAACGAGGCGGTGATCCGGATGCGCCTCTTCCGGGCCCGCACCCGGCTGCGCCTGAACCTGCACCGCCGGACGGGGGCGACCACCTCCGGCGCCTTCCGCCTGCATCTTTCGATCTGCGACCGGGTCGTCCAGGGGGTCCTGCCCCGCCTCCTGCCGGGCGCCTGAGCCCGGGTCGGTCCCCCCCCGGCTCCCTCGGTCCCGACCCCGGCCCCTCTCGGGCTCGAAAGAATCCGGGAACGCGGGTTCCGGGGCTTCCGTATGCTTCGACCGGAGGCCGGGGACATGGGAGTCTCTACGTTCATCCAGGACGTCCGGGTCGGGCTGCGGGCGCTGCTGCGCGACAAGGGGTTCTGCGTCACCGCCGTCGTGGTCCTGGCGCTCGGGATCTGCGGCGTCACCACCACCTTCAGCGTGGTCAACGGGATCCTGATCCGCGGCTTCTCGTTTCCCAACGCCGCGAGGCTGGTCAGCGTCAACTTCATCGACCCGGCCAGCCGGACTCCGTTCGGCGTCAACGGCCAGATCCACTCGATGGACTTCGAGGACATGCGGCGGCAGCAGCGGTCCTTCGATGCGATGACCGCCTACATCAGCGGCTCGACGGTCAACTGTACGGTGGATGGGAATCCGCGCCGCTACACCGGCGGCTACATCACCGACCCGTTCTTCCGCGTCCTCGGGGTCGCCCCCATTCTCGGCCGCGATCTGCGCCCCGAGGACAACGTCCCGGGTGCCGCGAAGGTGGCCGTCCTCGGGTACGGCATCTGGCAGCGGGACTTCGGCGGGACCCAGGACATCATCGGCAAGGGTTTCCGGGTGAACGGCACGCCGACGACCGTCGTCGGAGTCATGCCGCAGGGATTCGCCTTCCCGCAGAACGAGGAGCTGTGGATCCCTCTCTACACCGAATTCCCGCCGCGCGAGCGAAGCGATCCGCGCGCCCTGACGCCCGCCGTCATGGCCCTCATGAAACCCGGCGCCACCCTGGAGCAGGCCAACTCCGAGGTGAGCGCGTTCGCCAAGGCGTCCGCGGAGGCCCACCCCGACACCAACAAGCAGTTCGCCAGCGGTGAGGTCGAGCCGCTCCTGAAGACCTTTACGCCGCTGCCGCTGCGCGGGACGATCCTGACGATGCTGGCCTTCTGCGCCGGGCTGCTGCTCATCGGCTGCGTCAACGTCATGAACATGCAGTTCGCGCGCTCGACGCTGCGGGCCCGCGATCTCGCCATCCGCTCGTCGCTGGGCGCCAGCCGCTCGCGCCTGGTGGTGCAGATGCTGACGGAGAACCTGCTGGTCGCCGGCGCGGGGGCGGGGATCGGCGTGGCCCTGGCGGCCCACTGCGTCAGCCTGCTCCAGGCCACCATCCGGAACTTCGACAATCCGCCCCCGGCCTGGATCACCTTCGACCTCGACCCGCCCGTCCTGATTTTCAGCGTCGGCGCCATGGTTCTGGCGGCGGTGATTTCCGGGCTGCCACCCGCCTGGATGGGATCGCGGGCCAGCGTCGTCTCCCTGCTCAAGGAGGGAGGGCGCTCGGGGACCAGCCGGAAGACGCGCGTGCTGATGCGCGGCCTCGTCGTGGTGCAGGTGCTGGTCACGTGCGTCCTGCTGATCGGGTCGCTCTTGCAGCTGCGCTCGATCGTCGCGCAGCAGACCATCGACTACGGCTATGACACCAAGGGCCTCATGTCGGCCCGCATGGGGCTGATGGAGGGGGCCTACCCGACACGCGAGGATCGCGCCGCTTTCTTCGACCGGCTGGTGCGCGAGCTGCAGCGGAACCCCGAGTACGCGACGGTGGCGCTCACCAACCGCTTCCGCATGGTGTTCTCCGGCAGTGGGCCGATCGAGATCGAAGGGAAGGAGTACAAGGAGCGCCGCGACCGGCCGAACGCCAACTTCGAGCAGGTGACGCCGGACTTCTTCCAGGCCCTCGGCCAGTCGATCGTCGCGGGACGCGGCATCCTGGAGGACGACCGCGACGATAAGCTGCCGGTGGCGGTCGTCAACGAGGCGTTCGCCCGCCGCCACTTCGGCTCGGACAGCCCGCTCGGCCGTCGGTTCCGCGGCCTCGACGGCAACCAGCAGGCCGGCCCGTGGCGCACCATTGTCGGGGTGGTCACGACGGTGCGGATGATGCCGCCGTTCAACATCCCCAACGTGGACGAGACGGGCTTTTACGTGCCGTTCTACGCCACCCCTTCGGGACCGGCGCAGCCCGGGCCGAACGTCACCCAGTTCGCCACCGTCCTCGTGAAACCGCGCGGCGGTGTCGCCGCCGCGACCCTCGCGAACGGGCTGCGGCGCGAGGTGGCGAAGGTCGACGCGGATCTGCCGCTCTACTACGTCGACACGCCGGCCCGCCACATCCAGGGGTTCGTCAGCCAGAACCGGATCGTCGCCGTGATGTTCACCATCTTCGGCGTGGTGGCGATGGTCATCGCCGCCGCCGGCATCTACGGGATCATGTCGTTCTCGGTCAGCCAGCGCGTGCAGGAGCTGGGCGTGCGCATGGCCCTGGGCGCCGACCGGCGCCGCATTCTGAAGATGGTGCTCGGCCAGGGATCGATGCAGACCGCCGTCGGCCTCGGCCTCGGCCTGCTGCTGACGCTCGGGCTCGCCACCGCCGTCGGCGACGGCATCCAGACCGTCCTCTTCGGCGTCAGCCCCCGCGATCCCTTCGTCTACGCCACGGTCGCCGCGATCCTCGCGCTCGCGTCTCTCCTCGCGACCCTCGTCCCGGCGCGTCGCGCCACGCGCGTCGACCCGATGATCGCCCTGCGCGCCGAGTAAGAGAAACGCCCGGGCCGCAGCGATCATGCCGCGCGACACGGGCGCCCGAGACCGGAAAGCGTCGCCTACTTCTTCGTGTAAGTCATCTCCATCATTTTCATTTCCTTGCCGTCGGGGCCCACACCGTACATCTCGAAGGTCTCGACCGTCGGGGAGGGCCACCGGGTCGTCATGCGGAGCTTCGACGGCGTCTTCTTGACCGGGTCGTTCATGGTGCCGGTGAAGGTGCAGGTCTTTCCGGCGGCGTCGCAGGTCCCCTCCGAGACGAAGAGGCCGGTGGACATGCTGTCGTTCCAGGTGGACCAGTACTTCCCGGTCACGTTGTCGAATCCCATCATCCCGTGGCCGTTGAACGGCATGCCCATCATCGAGGCGGAGACGTCCTCGACCGAGATGCGGCCACCCAGGATCATCGAGCGGGTCGCGGTCCCGGTGTCCTCGGCCGGCGGCTGTCCCGGCGCATGCCACGCCTTGATCTTCATGTCGTAGGTCCCGGCCATCCCGGCGAGCGCCTGGTGCTGCGGGCCCGGCGTGCCGGCCTTCGCGAACGCCTCCATCTCCGCTTTCTGCTCCGGCGTCATCGTCGGCGGCGCCTGCGGCGCCTTGGCGGACGGCGCCTTCTGCTGCGTCCCCTGCGCCACCGCCAGCGTGGCGGCCAGGCCCGTGGCGACCAGGACAAGAATCCAGTTCTTCCTGTGATGAAGCATTTTGCTTTTCCTCCGAGATTGAGGCCGGTGACGAATGCCGATTTGAGTTCGGGAGTCTAGAGGCCCGCACGCAGGAATGGCAAGACGGTTGGACCAAATCCCCTGCGCGGGTCGGCACCGGACCCCGTCCCCGGCGGGGTCGATTCCTGTTCCCTCCGAGGCGGTGGATATTGAGTCGTTGGTAGCGAGCGGGGTTGTGACAGGATCCCTTCTCCCATGATCGCGTTCACCAACGTCAGCAAGCAGTACGGCCAGCAGGTCCTCTTCGTCGAAACGTCCTTCCAGCTCAACCCGGGCGAGCGGGCGGGCCTCGTCGGCCCCAACGGCGCCGGCAAGACGACCGTGTTCCGGATGATCACCGGCGAGGAGTCTCCCGACGAGGGGGACGTGGTGGTCCCGAAGCGCCTGACCCTCGGCTATTTCCGGCAGGACGTCGAGGAGATGTCGGGACGGTCGGTGCTCGACGAGGCGATCGCCGGAAGCGGCCGGGTCGGCGACCTGCACCACGAGCTGGAATCCCTGCAGCGCGCCATGGCCGATCCGGCGCGCGCCGACGACATGGACGCGATCCTGGCCCGCTTCGGCGAAGTGCAGGAGTCCTACGAGCACCTGGGCGGCTACGCGCTGGAGAGCCGGGCGCGCGAGGTGCTGCACGGCCTGGGCTTCGAGGACGAGCGCATCGACGGCGACGTCGGGGCGCTCTCGGGCGGCTGGAAGATGCGCGTGGCGATGGCCCGCGTCCTGCTCGGCTCGCCCGACGTCCTGCTGATGGACGAGCCGACCAACCACCTCGACATCGAATCGATCGTCTGGCTCGAGTCGTTCCTGAAGCAGTACCAGGGGACGCTCCTGCTGACGTCGCACGATCGATCGTTCCTGAACCGCGTGGTGTCGAAGATCGTCGAGATCGACGGTGGCGAGATCACCATGTACTCGGGGAACTACGATTTCTACGACCGGGAGCGCCGGCTGCGCGAGGCGAACCGCGAGGCGGCCTACGCGCGGCAGCAGGCGATGCTCGCGAAGGAGCAGCGCTTCATCGATCGCTTCCGCACCCACGCGGCGAAGGCGGCGCAGGTACAGAGCCGCATCAAGGCGCTCGACAAGATCGAGAAGGTCACCCTTCCGAAGCGCCGTGCCATCGTCACCTTCGATTTCCCCGCGCCGCCGCGGTCGGGGGACCAGGTGGCCGTGCTGGAGCGCGTCCGCAAGGAGTACGGCCGCCGCGCGGTCCACGACGATCTGAGCCTCACCATCCGGCGCGGCGAGCGCTGGGCGGTCATGGGCAGGAACGGCGCCGGCAAGACGACACTCCTGAGGCTGGTGGCCGGCGTGCTCGACCCGGACGGCGGCACGGTGCGGCTGGGCGCGGCGGTGCGGATGGGCTACTTCGCGCAGCAGTCGCTCGATGTCCTCAAGGCCGACCTCACCGTGGAGGAGCAGCTCGAGTCCGACTTCCCGCGCGAAGGAACCGGCGTCCTGCGCAACCTCGCGGGCGCATTCCAGTTCAGCGGCGAGGACGTGGACAAGAAGGTGCGGGCGCTGTCCGGCGGCGAGCGCTCGCGCCTGGCGATGGCGCGGCTGCTCTTCACCTCGCCGAACTTCCTCGTCCTCGACGAGCCCACCAATCACCTCGATCTCGCCACCAAGGAGATGCTGGTGGACGCGCTCGGCTCCTTCGAGGGAACGATGCTGTTCGTGTCGCACGACCGCACCTTCCTGCGCGGCCTCGCCACGCGCGTCCTCGAGCTGGGCGGGGAGAGCGGGCGCGACGCGAAGCCGCTGCTGTTCCCCGGCTCGTACGTCGAGTACGTCGAGCGCACCGGACACGAGGCGCCGGGGATCCGCGCCTGACGTCCGACGCGGCGAAAGGCCCGCTGCAGGCGCTGCTGCGATCGCTCCGCCACCGGAACTTCCGGCTCTTCCTGTCGGGGCAGATGGTGTCGCTCGTCGGCACCTGGATGCAGAACGTGGCCCAGGCATGGCTGGTGTACCGGCTGACCGGCTCGGCCCTCCTGCTCGGGGTGATCGGGTTCCTGTCGCAGTTCCCGGTGTTCCTCCTCGGACCCCTGGCGGGGACCGTCGCCGACCGCCGGGCGCGGCACCGACTGGTCGTCGCCACGCAGACCGCCGCGATGCTCCTCGCCTTCGCTCTGGCGTCGCTGACGCTCAGCGGCCAGGTGCGCGTGTGGCACGTCGGCGTCCTGGCGGCCCTCGGAGGCGTCGTCAGCGCCTTCGACATCCCCGCGCGGCAGTCGTTCCTCGTCGAGATGGTCGGCCGCGACGATCTCGCCAACGCCATCGCCCTCAACTCGTCGATGTTCAACGGGGCGCGCGCGATCGGTCCGGCGCTGGCGGGGATCCTGGTGGCGGCGCTCGGCGAGGGGTGGTGCTTCTTCCTCAACGGCGTCAGCTTCCTCGCGGTCATCGCGTCCCTCCTGCTCATGCGCCTGCCGCCGCGCCCGGTGCGTGTCTCCGCGGGCTCCCCGTGGCGCGACTTCGTCGAGGGGGTGGGATTCGCGTGGGCGAGCGCGCCGATCCGCGCGCTCCTGCTGCTCGTCGGCGCCGTGAGTCTTTTCGGCGCGCCGTACACGACGCTGATGCCCGTCTTCGCGGATCACCTGGTCCCCGGCGGCCCGCGCACGCTCGGCGTGCTGATGGGCGCGGTCGGCATCGGCGCGCTCCTCGGAGCGGTCAGCCTGGCGATGCGCTCCACGGTGCGCGGGCTCGGCCGCCGCGCCGCGCGCGCGGCGGCCGGGCTCGGGGTGCTGCTCGCCGTGTTCGTGGCGACCCGCTCGGTCGGCCTGGCGGCGGTGGTTCTCGTCGGCGTCGGGTTCACCATGATGGTGCACATGGCGGCGGTCAACACGCTGCTGCAGTCGATGGTGCCGGACGCGCTGCGCGGGCGGGTGATGTCGCTCTACACCGCGATGAACATGGGGATGGCGCCGTTCGGAGCGCTCCTGGCCGGGGCGGTGGCGCACCGCGCGGGGGCCGGGCCGGCCGTGGCGGCGGGGGGCTTCGTGTGCCTCGTCACCGCGTTGTTCTTCCGCTCCCGCCTGCCGGCCCTGCGCGAAGAAGCCCGCCGCCTGCTGGACGAATCGGGGGAAGCCGGTAGCGGCCTCTCCGGATCCGCCTGACGGTCAGGGTCGCGAAGCGTCAGGTTGGACCGGGCACCGGACAGCTGTCCCTTCGCGGTGACCGGGGATTCTCCGTACGCCTCCGCCCGTCCGCCTTCCGGGCAGAAGAAGCACGCCCCTTTGCGACGAATTCCTGACGATGGCATTTCGCTTGCTGTTCACGGCGAATCGGAATGCGATTGACAAGCGGTCAAGAACAAAGGAGACGGCTTCCATGAAGAAAGCTCTTTTGATGTTCATCGTCCTGATGGCGCTGCCGATGACCGCTTTGCTGGCGCAGAGCGACCCGGCGACCGCCCCCGCAGATGATCCGCCGGCGATCCAGTCCGACCCGGCGGACCCGAACCAGCCGGCGCCGGCCGACCAGGCCGCCCCTCCGGCCTACGCGCCGGCGAACACCGCCGCCGATCCGGACGCGGCGAACGCCGACCCCGATGCCAACCAGAACTTGCCGGCGACGGCGAGCCATGGGCCGCTGATCCTGCTGATGGGCATCCTGGCGATTGGAATGTTCCTCGTCCTGAAGGTTTTTCGCCGCCACAGCGTTGACGTGTCTTGACGCCTCCGTCCTCCCCCCGTTCCCCGCGCGGCGCCGTGGCTCGGCGCCGCGCGTTTTTTTTCCCGCAGCGAGAAGGTCGGCGCGCGCCCTGACACCGGCCGCGTCGGGAATCCGACGTTCGGCGGCGATCTGTGCGGCCTGTGGTCAGTGAACGAGGCCGAAGGCGTCAGCGGTCCCCGCGCGGGGCCCTGCGGCGGTCGGCAGACGATGCCGTTTCTGGCGTGCCGTGCGGGAGGGACCTAGATTCCGTGCGGGAGGTGTCTGATGACCAAGCGTGCCAAGAACAAGCTCCAGTCGAAGATGCGCCGCACGTGGAAGAAGGCCGTTCAGGCCCGCCGCAAGCACGAGCGCATGCTCAAGTCGTACAAGCGCATGCAGCGGCAGTACCGCGCGGCGTAAGCGCTCCGCACACCAGGACATCGAGACGGGCCCCCGGGACGTCTCCGGCGCGAAGGAACGCCGGCGCGCATCCGGGGGCCCGTTCTCTTTCAGATCGACGCCTGCCGGCGCGCCTTCGTCCCCGAGTCGATCTCGACGGGACCGTTGACCGTGGTGATGTGGATCACGGGGTGGCTCGAGCCGAAGAGCAGGTTCTGAGAATGGCCCGGCACCCAGGCCCCCTCGCACCCGTTGCTGCAGTGGATCGGACCGTTCCCCGACATCTCGAGACTCACCCCGGACTCGTAGCGCTCCGGGATCGTGAGACTCAAGGGCCCGTTCTTCGTGTCGGCCTCGATGCCGTCCCCGTCCCAGCGTGTGCCGCGCAGCTCGATCGCCAGCGGTCCGTTGACGACGCTCACCTTCTGTCGTCCGCCGCCGGCGCGCAGGCTGACCGGTCCGTTCTCCGCCGCCACGTCGATCTCCCCCTCGCAGCCGTCGAGCTCCAGCGGCCCGTTGTGGGTGCGGGCGCGGATGGTCCCGGAGACGTCGCTCAGGCCGATCGGCCCGTTGTCGGCCTTCAGGTCGAGCGTGCTGCCGTCCGGAACCTGCACCAGGAAGTAGACCATCCAGTCGTTTTCTTCTTCCTCGGGCCCGCTCAGCGACAGGCGCCCCGCGTCGAAGGCCACCTGGATCCCGCCGAGGGAGGCGCGGGCTTTCTCGTCGGTGGAGCCTGCGGCCGCGAGGCACGCCGTCACGACGTAATCCGATCCCTTCGAGCCCCGCAGCGCCATCCCCGCCGTGCCCTCGACGTGCATCTGGAGCGTCCGCGTCTCCGAACCCTTCAGCGTGAAGCTGCGCTCGTCGCGCGCCGTGGGAAGCGGATGGCGCTTGCTCCCGAAGAAGACCTTCACCTGGTCGCAGCGCTCGAGCGGCGTCTCGTCCGCCGTGGAGATCGAGATGTTGTGGTCGGACGCGAACGCCGCGGGCGCGGTGACCGCCCCCGCAAGAAGCATTGCGGCTGTCCCCGCAACGGCGCGCGCGCGCCTGAGACCCGTCCATCCGGAAAGCATGGCCACCCTCCTCTCATGTGAGACGGCTCCGCGGGGAGCCTGGAATCGACGACGGTTCTTTCTACGCAGCCGGGGGAGACGGAGTTTCCTGCCAGGCGGGCGCAAAGAACATGGCAGCCGCCGGGTCTCACGCCGGGGCACGAGGCTTGCAACCGCGCCGTCCGCTGACAAGTCAACAGATGGGGGAGGAGGTCCGCCATGAAACGTTCATCCACGAGCCAGCCCCGCCGCCAGACCGGGGGTCGCAAGAAGGGATCCCGGACCGCGGTGACGCAGGGCCGGCGTCGGCGCAGCGGGGCGCGACGGTCCACCCCGGCTCGCGGAGGCGAGGCGAAAATGCGCACCACCCGCCGCAAACGGACCTCCCAGGCACCCCCGATACCGATCAAGCAGGGCGCGCAGGGAAAGCGCACGCCCCGGCGGGCAGCCTCCTCCTCCGCCGGTCGCAAGGACCCGTCGCCGCGGGTCCGCCAGGCCCTGGTGAGCGCCGTCGGCGGCGCCAGCGAGGTCGCCGGCGCGACCGTCGAGGGGATCAGCCGGACGGTGTCCCGGGCGATCGCCGGGCTCGGGGGGATCGCCGATTCCTTCGTGCAGGCCCTCTCCTCGGTCAGCCACGGCACCATCCAGGCGGCCATGGAGGCCGGCGGCGACCTGGCCCAGGCGACGCGCGGCATCGCCATGGGGGTGATGCGCGATCATGGGCGCGGCTCTGACCTGCGCTCGCTCGACCAGGCGGCCGAGTCGGTGATCCGCACCACCGCGAAGCTCTCGGGAGACCTGGGCCATGCGGCGCGCGGTCTCGTCGAGGGGGCCATCCAGGGAGCGAAGGAGCTGGGGATCGACGCGACCGAGGCGGCCGCGACGGCGGCAACGGCGGCGACCCGGGCTGCGGCGGAGCTGGGCGCGACCGCGGGCGCGAAGGTGCGCGAGGCGGTCGCCGGCACCATCCAGGGGGTGAAGGTCATCCTCAAGGAGCCGTTCGAGGAGGGCCCCGGGCCCCGCGTCCGTCGCGGGCCCATCGATCGCCGCCGCTGAGTCTGCAGCGACGCGCCGCCCGGGCAGGCGCCTCAGTCCTGGCCGAGCAGCTCGGCGATCGGGACCATGCGCTCATCGTGCGAGCAGAGGATCTTGAAGACCGCCAGGACCGGCACGGCGATCAGGAGCCCCACCACTCCCCACATCCAGTCGCCGATGAGCAGGGCCACGACGATCACCATCGGTGACAGCGACATGCGGCGCCCGACGATGATCGGGGTGACGAACTGCCCCTCGATCGTGGCCAGCCCCAGGAAGACCATCGGCACGAGCAGCGCCTGCGTCAGCGTCTCGTAGGAGAGCAGCGCGACGAGCGTCAGCACCACCAGCGTGACGGCGCTTCCCAGGTACGGGACGAAGTTGAACACCGTCGCCATCACCCCCCACAGCATCGGGTTCGGCATGCCGAGGAAACGCGTCGCCAGTGCCGTGGCGGTGCCGAGACCGATGTTGATGGCCGTCACCGTCATGAGATAGATCGAGATCTCCTTCTGGATCTCGGTGGTGATCTGCACCACGCGCAGCTTGCTGCGCAGGGTCTCGGGGATGCGGATGAGCCTGCGGTAGAACGACCCGCCGAACGCCAGGAGGAAATAGACGAGCAGCAGCACCTCCAGCGCGCGGAACAGCAGCAGGCGCGCCATGCCGGCCACGCGCGCGGCGAGGGACGGCTCCTTCACCGTGACCAACGGCGGTGCGGAGTCCCCGCCGACCGTGGCCATCTTCTCCACCGTCTCGGCCGCCGCCTGCGCCTCCTCGACCGACGCCTTCACCGGCCGCAGCCGTTTCTCCACCTCGCGCAAGGTCTCGGGCGCCCGCTCGAGCCAGCCGAGCGCGGGCTCGGACAGCGCGTAGGCGCCGAAACCGATGCCACCGGCGAACAGGCCCACGACCAGCGCGGCGCCGGCCGGGTCGGGGAGCCGGAGGTGACCGAGCCCGCGCACGAGCGGCGCCAGCACCATGGCGATGAGTCCGGCCAGGACGATCGGCAGGAGGACCGGCCGGGCCAGCTGCATGGCCCAGGCCCCGGCGAAGACGGCGAGCACGCCGAGTCCGAGCCGTCCGGGGCGCGTCTCCCACCAGGGAACGGGCGCGGGCTGAGTCTCCGACGGAGGAGGACCGGCGGGTTCGAGCCGGGCGTCGGGATCGCCGTCCCGATCGAGGGGGGGCCGCTGCTCCGGTCCGCGTCGCGTCTCGTTCACCTGGTTCCGTCTCCCGAACCGATGCGCCAGCCATCCGGGCGCGGTCTGTTGCGAGTCCAGTTTCCGCGCAGGCGCCCATCCCGCGGGCGTCGGGGAATCGACGCCGGTTCGCGCGGTTGTGCCCCGGAATCATGCACCTATATTCGGGTCGATGGCGACCATCGGCCGCTACATCATCGAGCGCGAGCTGGGCCGCGGAGCCATGGGCGTCGTCTCTCTCGCGACCGACCCGCACCTCGGGCGCAAGGTCGCGGTGAAGACCTACACGCTGCCGGACGGCGTCGCCCCGGACCTCGCGGCGGAGTTCCACGAGCGCTTCCTGCGCGAGGCGCGCGCCGCCGCATCGCTGTCGCACCCGGGGCTGGTGACCGTCTTCGACGCGGGGGAGGACGCGGAGCGCCGCCTGCCGTTCATCGCCATGGAGTACGTGTCCGGATGCACGCTGAAGCAGAAGCTCGAGGCGGGCGGACGGCTCGACGCGGCCTGGGTGCTCCGCGCCGGCGCCGTGCTGGCCGAGGCGCTCGGTGTGGCGCACCGGGCCGGCATCGTGCACCGCGACATCAAGCCGGCGAACATCCTCATCCGCGATGAGGACGGCGCCGCGAAGATCGCCGACTTCGGCGTCGCGCACCTGAAGTCGTCCGAGCTGACGCAGACGGGCACCGCCCCCGGGTCGCCCGGCTACATGTCTCCCGAGCAGATCACCAGCGGCGACGTGGACGGCCGCAGCGACCTGTTCTCGCTCGCGGTCGTCCTCTACGAAGCGCTCTGCGGCCGCCGTCCGTTCAAGGGGAACGACCTGGTGGCGCTGACCTACTCGATCGCCCACGAGACCCAGGTGCCGCTGGCGCGCCAGATGAAGGATTGCCCGCCGGCGCTCGACCGGTTCTTCGACCGCGCCCTCTCCAAGGACCCGGCGAAGCGGTTCCCGGACGCCCGCTCGTTCCGCGACGGACTGATCGAGGCGGCGCAGGCCAAGGCCCCGGACCCCTCCGAGAGGACCGTCGTGGAGCCGGTGCAGGGCAAGGCCGCGGCCGCGCCGGCTTTGACCGTGCCGCTCGGGCGCACCGTGCCGCTGCCGCCCGGTGCGTCGCTTCCGGGGGAGAAGGCTCGCGCCGCCGCGCCGCCGCCCGTGCCGGGGCCGCGTCGCGCCCGCCTCCTGTCGTGGGCCATCGGATCGGTCGCCCTCGCCGGCGCCGGCGCGGCCGCGTGGCTGCTTCTTGCCCGGCCGGACACGCTGCGCGCCATGAGCCATTCCCTGCCGCAGCCACAGCCGCCGCCGGCGGCTGCGAAGGCGGCGGGCATGACGGGCGCCGGGGCGGCCGGTCCGGGGGACGCGGCCGGTTCCGCCGGGAGCGTCCCCGGATCGGGGACGCCGCTGCCGCGGCGCGAGGACATCCTGCTCGAGGTGAAGCCGGTTCCCGACCATGCTCCGAAGCCACCGGCTCCGGCCGCCAGGGCTCCGGATGTCCCGCGCACGCCTCCGACGATGCGGGTCACGGTGGCCGAGGGGACGGCTCTCGAGGTCACGCTCGACGCGCCGGTCTCGTCCGGCACGAGCCAGGTCGGCCAGGCGGTCACGGCGCGCCTCGCCCAGCCGGTGCTCGACGGCGGCCGCGTGGTCGTTCCGGCCGGCAGCACGCTCTACGGCCGGGTGAGTGCCGCCCTTCCCGCGAAGCGAGGGCTCGGAGACAAGGCCGGTTCGCTCAGCCTTGCCTTCGATCGGCTGCGCACGCCGGACGGCGCCGAGGCGCCGCTCTCGGCGACGGTGACCCGCGAAGGCGCCGCCTCGGGCGGGAGGACCGCCGGAACCATCGGCGGCGGGGCAGCCGGCGGCGCGGCCCTCGGGAAAATCCTCGGCCGCTCCTCGAAGAGCACCGTCCGGGGAACGATACTCGGTGCGGCGATTGGCACCGGCGTCGCCGCCGGCATGCGCGGCCATGACGTCGAGCTCGCGGCCGGCGAGCCGATGACCCTCCGCCTCAACCTGCCGCTCACCCGCACGATCCGTCGCTGACCCGGGCGGGCCGGATTTCAGTGCGGCGCGGGTGCGCCCGGGGCCGTGCCCGACGTCGGAGCGGCACCCGAAGCCGGGGCTTCGCCCGCGCCGGGCGCCACCTGGGGCGGCGGGGCCGTGTCCACGAGCCGCCCGTCGGCGAAATGGAATTTGCGCGTGGTTTTCTGCGTCGGACAGCAGGCGGGATCGCCGGGGCCCTGCTGCGTCACGTCGACCAGGATGTCGGTCCCTTCGATGCGGATCTCGTGCACCTGCACGCGATCGCCGAGCGGGGCCGAGGCGGCGTGCACCGGGACGCCGTTGCGATCGAGGACGACGGCCAGATCGACGAAGACA
>DASYQE010000233.1:0-1759 GCA_036005805.1 Candidatus Polarisedimenticolia bacterium
CCTCCTGCCGCTGAGCTCCACCCTGTGGTCGTTCACCCGCTTCGCCTCGACGATCTATCCCGTGCCGATGCTCTGGGCCCGCGCCGGCGCGACGCGGCCGGATCGCCACCTGGCGATCGTCGCGCTCTTCCTGCCGCTGGCGGGACTCCTGGCGGCGTTCTACGCCGCCTGGTGGTGGGTGGGCTGACCGGGAGCGGGAAACCGTCTCCCGGCTGATGTTTTCAGTCCAGCTCGACGCGCAGCTCCATCGAGTTGCGCGAGCCGAGCGCCTTGCGCAGGACGGCGATGACCTCCGGATCCCCGCCGTTCATCGCCAGGCTGTCGACCGTGGCAGGGGCGAGCGCGAAGGTGGTCGAGTCGAGGGTCTCCTCGATGAGCTGCTCCTGCAGGAAGTCGAGCTGGGCTTCGGTGATCTCCCCGATCGGGGCGTCATTGTCGTTGTCGAAGAGGCGGATCATCGCGTCTCCTCCAGGTGCCGCGTTCAAGAAGATAGGGTGGAGGGACCCTCTCCGCCAGCGCCGCGCGCGTCGAGGAGGGCGACGATGCGCTCCGCCGCCGCCTCCGGCGTCAGCGGTTCGACATCCAGCCGGACCGGCGCCGCAAGGTAGCGCGGCAGCCGCGACCGGTACAGCGCCTCCGCCTGGGCCGGCCCTTTCAGGAGCGGACGCGGTGGACCGTGGGTGGCGCGCCGCAGGCAGAGCCCCAGGGGCGCCTCGAGCCAGACGGCGGTGCCGAGACGATCGATCACCTGGGCGGCGGGGGGATGCGCGTAGGTGCCGCCGCCGCAGGCGACGACGAGGCGCCGGCGTCCCGCGAGCCCGGCCAGCACGGCCCGCTCGCGCTCGCGGAAGTGCGCTTCGCCCGACTCGGCGAAGATGCGCGCGATGTCGCGCCCCTCCGCCGCGACGATGGCGTCGTCCAGATCGAGGAAATCCCAGGCGAGCAGCCGCGCCAGAGCCTGGCCGACCGTCGTCTTGCCGGCTCCCATGAAGCCGACGAGGAACAGGGGGGATTCATCCCGGGGCACGGCGGTGTCCTTGGAACGCTTTCCGGCCCCTAGGAGGCGGCCGCTTCGTCCCGGCGCGTCAGCATCCGTTCGAGGAAGCCGGTGTCAAGGTGACCGCGGATGAAGTCGGCGTCGTTGAGGATGCGGCGGTGCAGCGGGATGTTGGTGTGGATCCCCTCCACCACCATGACCTCGAGCGAGCGGCGCATCCGCGAGATCGCCTCCATGCGGTTGTTCCCGCGGGTGATGAGCTTGGCGATCATCGAGTCGTAGTACGGCGAGATGCGCGCCTCCGGGTGGGCCGCGGTGTCGATGCGCACGCCGGGGCCTCCCGGGACATGGAAGGTGGTGATGGTGCCGGGCGACGGCACGAAGGTTTCCGGGTGCTCGGCGTTGATGCGGCACTCGATGGCGTGACCCGTGTGCACGACGTCGTCCTGGCGGAACCCGAGCGACTCCCCCGCCGCCACCTTGATCTGCTCCTTGATGAGGTCGATGCCGGTCACCATCTCGGTGACCGGATGCTCCACCTGGATGCGGGTGTTCATCTCCATGAAGTAGAAGCGCCCCTCCTCGTCGAGGAGGAACTCGAGCGTCCCGGCGTTCTGGTACCCGACCGAGCGCGCCAGCCGCACCGCCGCGTCCGCCATGCGCTTGCGCAGCTTGCCGCCGAGCGCCGTCGAGGGCGACTCCTCGAGGATCTTCTGGTGCCGCCTCTGGATGGAGCACTCGCGCTCGCCGAGATGGACGATG
>DASYQE010000234.1:0-19486 GCA_036005805.1 Candidatus Polarisedimenticolia bacterium
CGGACAGTCAGGGGCCCGGCCGTCGATTCGGCCGGGGCTACTTGCGCCTGCCGGAGGCGATGAGGAGCAGCCCGCCGAGGGCGATGCTGGCGACCCCGGCCCAGGTCGGAACCGGCACCTTCTCGCTCTGCTGCACCTTGACCTCGATGGGGCCGAGCTTGGCGTCGCGGTTCTTCGGCACGCTGAAGCCTCCGTAGACCAGGACGATCACCCCGGCCACGAGCGCGACGACTCCGATGATTCTGGCGAGCATCAGGTCCCTCCTCCCGAAAGCGGGGCGAGATCGTAAACCAGAAGGGCGTGTCCGATGACGTCGACAGGCGTCAGCCCCCGCAGCGCCTTGTATCGGTCGCCGATGTCGAACGGGCCGGCCACCCAGACGGGACTGACGATGAGCAGGCCGTCCGCCGGCAGCGGCGCGCGCGGCGGGATGAGGCTGACGCGGTTGCCGAGGTAGTGCAGCACCCGCCGCGGGCTGTTCGGGTCCCCGAAATAAAGAAGAGAGATGGGGCGGCCCGCCGGCTGCGGGTGCGCGTCGATCCAGTCACGCGCCTGCTTCAGGCCCTGCCCCCAGTCCACGTTGCTGTCGCTGAGATCGAGATAAGCCCGCGGACGGGGCAGGTTCTCGTAGGCGATATAGTCCGGATGCCACATGAGTCCGTGGATCGCCGTGAGGCCGAACCCGATCCAGGCGCCGAGGGCACGCCAGCGCGGTGGATCGCCGGCCAGCGCGCGTGCGCCGAGCAGGAGCAGGAAGACATACGCGGGGAGGAAGTGCCGCACCCCGATGTTGATCCGGGTCGTCAGGAAGAGCGCGGTCCACAGGATCGCCGGGATCGCCAGGCCCCACTCCTCGAATCGCGGCCGGACGCTTCTGAGCGACAGCAGGGCGAGCAGGAAGACAAGAGCGACGCCGAGCGGCGTCTTGTACGCCATGACGACCGGGAAGTAGTACCACCAGCCGCCGCGGCTGCGCTCGCCGAGCAGGTACGCGAGGTGCCCCTGGTCGGCGTGCCACGCGCCGCGCACCAGCGATTCGAAGAAGAGGCCGGCCGGCAGCGGCCGGTCGAGCAGGCGGCTGAGCAGCGTCGGGGCCTGCTGCCAGTCGGGCGGCTGATCCGGCCGGCTGACGTCGAACAGGAGCAGCGCCCACAGGATCAGGAATCCCAGCGCCGCGAAGCCGACGAGTGCGGCCAGCCGCCGCGGCAGCGCGCTGACCCAGGTCGATGGGGTGCCGGCTTCCTTCCGGGCGTTTGGTTGTTCCGGCGAGGCCCTCGCCGCGCGCCAGGGGCGGACGATCCAGAACAGCACCGCGTACGCCGCCGCGACGACCGGCAGGAGGATCGTCGTCCCCTTCAGCAGGAGCGCGACGGCGCCACCGGCGGCGGCCCCGGCGCCGCGCCCGAACGACGGCCGTTCGAAGGCGCGCCACAGGAGGAACGATCCCAGGAGCGCCCCGGCGACGCCGAGCGCGTCGAGCGCCGCGAGCGGGATGTGGGCCGCGAAGTTCGGCTCGACGACGAGCAGCGCGGCGGCGAGACACCCGGCCGGCAGGCCGTAGAGGCGCCGGCACCAGGCGAAGGCCACGCCGACCGCGGGCAGGAACAGCAGCGATCGCCACAGCGCCGTCAGGAAAAGCACCGTCTCCGGCGGGCGTGAGTGGTCGTAGAGGGTGCCGGTCCAGCGCGGGTTGGCATTGGTGAGCACCATCGGCAGCGCCGTGAGCGCCTGTCCGAGTGGCGGATCGGGCTGGGGGGCATCGTGCAGGCCCCCGCGGAAGTAGGCGGCGCCGTGGACCAGGTGGTACTCGTCGTCGTACGACTCGCTGTGCGCGACCGCCATCGAGCCACCGCGCCACAGCAGGAGCGCCGCGGCGGCCGCGAGCACCAGCAGGAGGACCCTGTCGGGGCGCGCGGGGGGCGGCATTGGGCGGCATGTTACACTCGCCGCCATTCCAAATCGGGGAGGGAGTCATGGCCGTCGATCCGGACAAGCTCAACGCCTTCATGGGGAAATTCGTCGGCGACCTCGGCGCCGGGATGCACGCCGCTCTCGCCGTGATGGGGGACCGGCTCGGGCTCTACAAGGCGATGGCCGCGGCGGGGCCGCAGACGTCGTCGGAGCTGTCGAAGAAGACGGGCACCTCCGAGCGTTACCTGCGCGAGTGGCTCAACGCGATGGCCGCGGGCGGCTATGTCTCGTTCGATGCCGCCGCGAACAAGTACTTCCTCAACGACGAGCAGGTGTTCACGCTCGCCGACGAGACGAGCCCGGCGTACCTGCCGGGCGCGTTCCAGGTCATCTCCGCGGTGTTCGCCAGTGCGCCGAAGATCGCCGACGCGTTCAAGAGCGGCAACGGCGTCGGCTGGCACGAGCACCATCCGGATCTCTTCGTCGGCACCGAGCGGTTCTTCCGGCCGAACTACGCCGCGAACCTCGTCACGAACTGGATCCCCGCCCTCGAGGGCATCGAAGCGAAGCTGAAGAAGGGCGGGAGGGTGGCCGACGTGGGCTGCGGCCACGGCTCGTCGTCGATCCTCATGGCGCAGGCGTATCCGAACTCGGAAGTGGTCGGGTTCGATTACCACCCCGCGTCGATCGAGACGGCGAAGGAGCGGGCGAAGCAGGCCGGTGTTTCCAACCGCACGCGCTTCGAGGTGGCTTCCGCCAAATCGTTCGCGGGCCAGGGGTACGACCTGGTCACCTTCTTCGACTGCCTGCACGACATGGGCGACCCGGCGGGCGCCGCGAAGCACGTGCACCAGTCGCTGGCGCAGGACGGCTCGTGGATGGTGGTCGAGCCGATGGCCGGCGACACCGTCGAATCCAACCTCAACCCGGTCGGCCGCGTCTTCTACAGCGCCTCGACCATGATCTGCTGCCCGGCTTCGAAGGCGCAGGAGGTCGGTCTCGCGCTCGGCGCGCAGGCGGGCGAGAAGCGGCTCACCGAGGTGATCAAGTCGGGCGGCTTCAGGCACGTGCGCCGCGCCGCCGAGACCCCGTTCAACCTGATCCTGGAGGCACGCCGCTAGACCCGTGAGCGATCGCCAGCGCATCTCCAGCGGCGCGCCGTGGGAGCCGATCGTCGGCTACTCGCGCGCCGTGCGCGTCGGCAACGTGGTGCACGTCGCGGGGACGACCGCCCTCGACGCCACAGGCCAGCTGGTCGGCCGCGGCGACGCCCGGGCGCAGACCGTGCAGACGCTCCGGAACATCCGTACGGCGCTCGAGCGGGCGGGGGCGCGCATCGAAGACGTGGTGCGCACCCGCGTCTACGTCACCGACATCGCGCGCTGGGAGGAGATCGGCCGGGCGCACGGCGAGGTCTTCCGCGACGTCCGGCCGGCCTCGACGATGGTCGAGGTGAAGCGCCTCGTCGATCCCGACATGCTGGTCGAAATCGAGGCGGAGGCGATCATCGGCGCGGGGTCCTGAAGAGCCGCACCGGAGGGACGGGAGCGATGGCCACCGAGATCGACATCGAGTACGAAGGGGACCTGCACTGCCGGCTGCACCACGGGCCGTCGGGCGCCGAGATCGTCACCGACGCTCCGCCCGACAACCAGGGGAAGGGGGAGGCGTTCTCGCCGACCGACCTCCTGGCGGCGTCGCTCGGCTCGTGCATCCTGACCATCATGGGGATCTACGCGCGGCGCAAGGACATCGATCTGCGCGGCAGCCACGTGAAGGTGTCGAAGGAGATGGTGGCCGACCCGCTGCGCCGCGTCGGCCGCATCGTCGTGGACGTCCACCTGCCGGCCGCGATCGAGATGCCGGTGCGCCCCATGCTCGAGACCGCCGGCCACTCCTGCCCGGTCGAGCGCAGCCTCCACCCCGACATCAAGGTGGACCTCAACTTCCGCTACGATCAGGCGTAATCACGGACAGGACGGGGCGGGGCGGGGCGTGCCGTTCGACTGGTTGCCGATGGGGCCGGGGCCGCAGGTGTTGCGGGCGCGTACGAAGTAGTAGAACCCGTCGCTCTGGGCCGGCAGCGCCGCGTCGGGATACGTGGACGGCGGCTGGGCCTTCGCGAAGCAGGCGAGAGCCGAGAGATCGTGCGTGGAGCGCAGCGCCGACAGCGTGCCGCGCAGCACGTCGTAGGTCCAGGTCGGCGGCGCCCCCCCCAGGGGCGTCCAGGAAAGAGTGGCGTTCGCCGCCCCGTCCACGCTCAGCGACGAGACTTCCGCTCCCGGAAGATCCTGCGCGGTCGGATCGGTGGGGGCGCAGTCGCTGGCGTTGACGCGGCCGTCGCCGTCGAGATCCGCATCGCAAGCGTCGCCGAGGCCATCCCCGTCGAGATCCTGCTGCCCCGGGTTGGCGAGGCCGCTGCAGTTGTCGGCGGTGTCCGGGACGCCGTCGGTGTCCTGGTCCGGAAGGGTGACGAGGTTGAGCGTCTTGAGAATCCACAGGTCGGGATCGAAGGTGACCTGGGTCGGCTGGCCGGGGACCGCCGGCAGCGCGAAGTCCTGGCCCAGCGCGTTGTTGTGCACGACGAAAGTCTGCGAGCCGCCGGACCACGCGACCCGGACGTCGATCGGCATGTCGAAGAGCCCGGTCACCTGCTGCTGATCGATGCGCACGTGCGTGACGTACCCGGCCGGCGTCAGGGCCGCGGTCCAGCCGAAGGTGTAGCTCAGCTCCCCAGTCTGGTAGACCCAGCGGGTGAAGAACGAGGCCAGGTCGAGCCCCGAGGCCGCTTCCATCTGGGCCCGGAAGAGGGGTGTCGTGGCATAGCTCAGCTTGTACGTCGCGTAGTAGTTGCGCAGCCCCTGGAAGAAGGCGGCGTCTCCGACGACGTGGCGCAGCATGTGCAGGACCCACGCTCCCTTGTCGTACACCGTGTGATCGAACAGGTCGCTGCACTCGGGGAGAGGGTCGTAGACGGGGCAGGTGAACGGTCGCGAATCGAGCGACTGGACGTAGGTGCGCATCGCGGTTGCGCCGCCGAGGTGCTCCTGCCACAGCACCTCGCCGTAGGTGGCGAACCCTTCGTTCAGCCAGACCTCCGGCCACTCGGCGGGTCCGACGGCGTCGCCGAACCACTGGTGCGCCATCTCGTGCACCACGATGTAGTCGTAACGGTGATCGCCGCGGATGAGCGCCCCGCCGTAGGACGTGACGGTCTGGTGCTCCATGCCGCCGTTGAACGGGAAGAGAGCGTGGCCGTACTTCTCGGCGACGAAGGGGTATTCGCCCAGCGTGCTCGACAGGAACGTGAGCATCGGCACCGTGACGTTGAAGTCGGTACGCGCCGCGGTCTCCTTCTCGGGGTAGACATAGTGCTGCACCGGCATCACCGGCCCGCCGGTCACCGGCGTGTAGAAATCCGTCCAGGTGACGTAGTTCGACACCGCGACCGACACCAGGTACGTGCTGATCGGGTAGCTCGAGCGCCACTGGAAGGTGCGCGTGCCGTCGCCGTTCAGGATGTTGGCGACCAGCAGGCCGTTGCTCACCCCGATCAGGTTCGAGGGAACGCGCAGGTCCATGTCCACGATCGCCTTGTCGTCGGGGCGATCGAGGCACGGCCACCAGGCTCCCGCGAAGTCGGGCTCCGACAACGACGAGACGATCGGTCCCTGCCCCGGCAGGCCGGTCCCGTGCGTCTGGAAGGAGAATGCCAGCCCGTTGAAGTTCGCGGCCGGGGGCACGCCGCCGTAGGACACGGTGATGTCGATGAGCTCCCCAGGGTTGTAGACCCGGTCGAGGGTCACGTGCACCACGTTGCCGCCCCGCGTCGTGGACAGCAGCGCGCCCCCGGTCTTGCGCACCGAGCTCAGGGTGAGGACGTCGTACAGGTTGACGTTCAGGGTGTTCACGGGGTCGAGGACCGGGCGCGCCTGGATCCGCACCGACCCGTCCACGCGGCCGCTGGTCGCCCCCGTGATCGTGACCAGGAGGGTGATCGAGTAGCGCTCGACGTCCACGAGCAGGGGCGCCGCCGCCAGCGCTTCGATGCGCGCCTCGATCGAGGCGGCCTCGCCCGCTTCGAGACTCTTGCGGACCCTGCGGCGCTCTTCCTGCGTAGGGGGAGGCTGGAGGGCGGGACGGACGGAGGCGGCGGTGTCATTCCCCTGGGCCCTCGGCCCGGAACCTTGGGCCGCCAGAGCCAGAACGGCGAGAATCAGGCCCACCCAGGCCAGGCGCCTGACCCTCACGGACAGACGATCCGCGCGCACGAGGGGAGACGACCGGGACGGGGACGGCCGAGCGACATGATGAACGGCCGGAAGTGTACGCAAAGAATCGGCGGGCGCCACTTCAAAAATGACGGGGGGGCGAGGCCGGGGCGGGGCCGGCTCAGCAGGCCCCATCCGGTGGGGCAACACGCTCATGGGGCTATACTTGCCCCTCCAGACGGAGCCCCACGTTGAGTCCTCCGACCGTGACCGCAAGCGCCCCTGCGATGGGGGTCGCTGCCGTGGAGAGCGGGGCTCCCGAGGCCCGCCGAGTCAGCCTGCCCGCCCCCAGGAGCGTCGCCATGCCTCCCACGAAGCTCCTCGCCGCCTGGGGACTCGGGAACTTCGTGATCGGGGCCGGAGTGGCGGCCGGAATTGCCTTCACGCGCAGTGGCGCCGAGCTCGCGCCCACGCTCTTCATGTGCATCCTGTTCGCGGAGGTCGTCGGGTTCACGGCCCTCCTGTCGACGCGCATGGTCTTCCCGCTGTTCGAGCGGATGCCGGCGGCGGCGAACCTCGGCCTGCAGATCCTCACGCTCCTCTCCGGGACGGTGTTCGGATCGATCGTGGTCATCGCGACGCAGCCCTACTTCGCGCTGGCGCACTTCCGCACCGTCGCGATGATCGTCGTGGTCAACGCGGTGCTCGGGGTCATCGTCGGCATCGCGCTGCGCACCTACGACTCGATGCGCGAGCAGATCCAGGCGCAGTTCGAGGCGCTGCGCTCGAAGGAGGCGATGGAGAGGGAGATCGAGATTGCCCGCGAGGTGCAGCGGGAGCTTTTGCCGCGCGCCTGCCCGATCGTCCCGGGCTTGAAGATCGCCGGCGCCTGCCGCCCCGCCATCGGAGTCGGAGGCGACTACTACGACTATCTGCAGTTCTCCGAGCACCGCCTCGGGATCGTCATTGCCGACGTGGCCGGCAAGGGGATCCCGGCCGCGCTGCTGATGGCCGGGCTGCAGGGATCGGTGCGAAGCCTGGCCGGACCCGCCGTCGAGCCGGGAGAGGTGAACCGCCTCCTCAACGGCATGCTGTACCGCTCGACGACGACGGCCCGGTACGCCACTCTCTTCTTCGCGCTGTACGACGCCGACCGGCGGGTCCTGTCCTACAGCAACGCGGGGCACTTCCCGCCGTTGCTCGTCGGGCGGGACGGATCGGTGGCGCACCTCGGCGCCGACGGGATCCCCCTCGGCCTGTTCGAGGACGCGCGCTACGGCCAGGCGCAGCGCACGCTCGAGCCCGGGGACCTCCTGGCGCTCTACACCGACGGCATCGTCGAGGCTCAGGGGCTCGACGGCGTCGAGTTCGGCGAGGAACGCTTCATCGAGCTGCTCACCCGCCATCGCAACGCCGACCTCGACGACCTGGTCCTGAAGATCATGGCGGACCTGGAGCAGTGGAGCGGCGGGCACGCGCACGACGACGCCACGCTCGTCCTGGCGCGCGTCGGGTGAGAGGAGCGGCTTCGATGATCCCGCGCAGCACGCCGTTCGGCTTCCAGGTGCTCCTGTGGGCCCTGGGGAACTCCCTGGCGGGGGCGGCGGTCGGCCTGGCGGTGAACCTGCTCGGCCGCGGGGTGTTCGAGCCGACGGTGCTGGTCATCGGCATCCTGTTCGGCAACGTCGTCGGCTTCACCGTGTTCCTGACCTCGACGCTCCTGCCGCCGCGGCTTCGGGAGGTGGGGCCGTGGCTGCGGGCGCTGCTCGTGGGGCTGGCGCTGTTCTCGGGCGCCGTCGCCGGCACCGCCCTGGCGTTCTACCTCTTCCCGCTCTTCGTGCTGCGCGACCTGCGGCAGGCGCTGACGGTCGGCGCCATCAACGCGGTCCTGGCGCTGGCGGTCGGCAGCGTCGTGCATGTCTACGAGGCGCTGCGCTGGCGCCTGGCCGAGTCGCTGCGGGAAGTCGAGGAGGTGCGCCTGCGCGAGGCGCGCCTGCGCGAGCAGGCCGCGCTCGCGGAGCTGGCGGCCCTGCAGGCCCGCATCAACCCGCACTTCTTCTTCAACACGCTCAACACGATCTCGTCGCTCGTCGAGGAGGATCCGCGGCGCGCCGGCGACATCGTGACGACCCTCGCGGAGCTGTTCCGCTACACCTTCCGCGCCGCCGAGTCGCGGCCGGTGCGGCTCGAGGAGGAGCTGGACTTCGTGCGCCGCTACCTGACCATCGAGCAGGCCCGCTTCGGCGAGCGCCTGCGCGTGGTGTCGGACGTGACTCCGGCGGCGCTCCAGGTGCCGGTGCCGGGCCTGCTGCTGCAGCCGCTGGTCGAGAACGCCGTCGGGCACGGCGTCGCGACGCTGCGGCGCGGCGGGACGGTGCGCATCGCGGCGCGCGTCGACTCCGACGAGCTGGTCGTGGAGGTGTCCGACGACGGCCGCGGCCTGCCGCCGCACGGCGATCCGATTCGGCCGGGCCACGGCCTCGACAACGTGCGCCAGCGCCTCGCGACGCTCTACGGCGAGCGCGGCCGGCTGACGCTTCAGCCCGGAGACGAGGGACAGGGCGCCGTCGCGACCATTCGCATCCCGGCGCCCGCGGCGCCGAGTCCGGAGGCCACGGCACCCGCCGCGGCCGGGATCGGCGCCGCCGCACTGCCGGCCGCGGCGCCGGAACGCGGATAGGAGCGCCACCGATGCGGATCGTCATCGTCGAGGACGAGAAGCCGGCGCGCGACCGGCTGCGGCGAATGCTCGCGGAGCACCCCGACTGCGAGGTGGTCGGCGAGGCGGGGGACGCCGCCGGCGCCGCCGCGCTCATCGACCGCGAGCGCCCCGACCTGTGTTTCCTCGACGTGGAGATGCCCGAGGGCGATGGTTTCGAGGTGCTGCGGCGGGTCCGGCACGCGCCGCGGGTGATCTTCACGACCGCTTACGATCGCTACGCCGTCCCCGCGTTCGAGGTGAACTCGCTCGACTATCTCCTGAAGCCGTTCAGCCGCGAGCGCTTCGCGGCGGCGCTCGACCGCGCGCGACGGGCCATCGCGGCGGGGAGCGGCGCCCCCGCTCCCGCCGATCTGCTGAAGCTCATCGAGGAGATCCGCCGCGCGCCGGCCGCGGCCCCGGCGGCCCCCGCGGCCGCGGCGCCGCTGCGCATCCCGGTCCGGCGCGCCAACAAGATCGTCCTGCTCGATCCCGGGGAGATCCTCTGGTTCGAGGCGGAGGAGACCATCGTCTTCGCCCGCACCGACGAGGCGCGGCTGCTCGTCGAGCGCCCGCTCAACGATCTCGAGGAGCTGCTGCGGCCGGTCTTCTTCCGGATCCACCGGTCGTACCTGGTGAACGTCTCCCGCATCGCCGAAATCCAGCCGGAGGAGGGTGGAACGGCGCGCGTCATCATGAAGGACGCCGCCGGGACCGCCCTGCCGCTGTCCCGACGACAGGCCCGCCTGCTGCGGGATCTCCTCCCCTGGTAACCCCGCGTGCCCTTTCCGGGCGCCGTTCAACCCCCCGGATCGACCGCTGGGGACCGGTTCCGACCGCCGGCCCGAAAGGGCTGGATTCGACCTTTTCCATGGCGTATTCCATTCCGCGAGAGAGAGAGGAGAGTCCCATGAACCCCGTGAGGACGATGTGGACGGCGGGACGTTTCATCGCAAGGGGGATGGGAGTGCTTCTGGCGCTGGCGCTCCTGTTCGGGACAACGATTCTGGCGGCCGAGGCACAGGCGGCCACCACCCACAAGGCGCCCAGGACGCCGGCCCCGCAGCCGCCGGCGGCCCCGTCGGTCGCGGAGCCTTCGGAGGCCCCCGAGCCGCCTGATCCTGACGTTCCCCCACCTCCGCGGCCCAGGAAGTCCGGCGGGGACAAGAGCAACCCCCGCTACATCCTGGAAGAGGGGTCCACGAACCAGGGGGATCTCTACCTGTTCAAGGACGCGGTGGTGATCCGCGGCAAGCAGGACGGCGACCTGATCGTCTTCGGGCGCGAGCTCGAGGTGGCCAAGGGCGCGACCGTCACCGGCGACATCAACGCCTTCACGCAGTCGGTCGACCTGAGCGGCAAGATGGGCGACTCGGTGCGCGCCATGGCGCAGAGCGTCCACCTGAGCGGGGTCATCGACGGCGACCTCGTGGCGGTCGGCGAGTCCATCGTCGTGGAGAAGGGATCACGCATCACCGGCGACCTCGACGCCAAGGGCGCGCGCGTCCAGATGGAAGGCACCGTGGACGGCGATTTCACCGCCACCGGCGGGGAAGTGCACCTGCTGGGCAAAGTGGGCGGCAGCGCCGAGCTGAAGGGCGACGTCATCGAGGTGGACCCCAGGGCCAAGGTGGACGGCGGGCTGACCTACACATCACGCAACCAGATCGACGAGGACCTCAAGCACGTCGTGGAGGGTCCCGTGGTCTACACGCCGGGCCGCTCGCAGCCGAAGGTGTCGAGCCACGGCTTCATCAAGTGGTTCTTCTTCACGGCGACCGCGCTTTTGGCCGGGCTGGTGTCTCTGGCGATGTTCCGCCGCAGCGCCCCCGACGTCGTCGCCGCGGTGCGCGGCGATGGGCTCCGGAGCGCGGGCGTCGGCTTCATCAGCGCCATCGTCATCCCGGTGGCCCTGGCGATCGCCTGCATCCTGATCATCACCATCCCGGCGGTGGTTCTGGGCTACATCGCCTACTTCATGCTCCTGTACCTGGCGCAGGTGCCGGTCGGAGTGTTCGTCGGCGAGTGGCTGCTGCAGCGCCTCGGGAAGACAGCCGGGCCGTTCGCGGCGGTGGCTCTCGGCATCCCGGTCCTGTACGTGGTGTTCGCCATCCCGGTGCTCGGCAAGCTGGCGCTGTTCATGGTCGTGTTCACCGGGTTCGGCGCCATCGTCATGACCATCTGGACGGCGCGCCAGGCGCGCCGGGCCGGAGTGCCGCCGCCGACTCCGGCGACCGGCGCTGCGCCTATGCCGGCCTGAGGTTTCGTGAAGAGGTTGGAAGGAACTGTTTCAAGCAACGGGGAGGAAGGCACATGGACACTCGCACGGTGCTGTTGCTGGGCATGATCTTCGTCTGCGTCGTCGTGCTCTGAGCGCGCGTTCCTCGGGACTTGTTTCCCGGGCACGGGGCGCGGCCGGTCTGGTCTTGACGGCCGCGCCCGGTTCGACCAGAGTCGCCAGGATGAGCCGCCTCCCTGCCGCCTCACTGCTGGCGGCGATCGTCCTGCTCGCGCCTCTCTCCGCCGCCGCGGGAACCGAGGAAGTCGCGGTCCTGCACGCGCCCCAGGGCGAGATCGTCTGGCGGTTCCTCCCGAAGGAGGCGCCGGAGCACGTCGCCTACGTCAAGAGCCTGATCGCCCGCGGCTTCTACGACGGCACGACCTTCCACCGCGTCATCCCGCACTTCGTCATCCAGGGCGGCGATCCCAACTCGAAGAACGAGGATCGATCGGACGACGGCGACGGCGAAGCCGACCGCCGCCTGAAGGCGGAGTTCTCGACCCGCCTGCACTACCGCCCGGGAACCATCGGCATGGCGCGCGACGCCGACCCCGACAGCGGCTCGTGCCAGTTCTTCATCGCGCTCGAAAACCTCCCGCGGCTGGACGGCAAGTACACCATCTTCGCGGAGGTGGTCGAGGGGATGGAGGTGGCGCGCCGCATCGCCTCGGTGCCGCGCGACCTCAACGACAACCCGCTGGACCGCGTGCCGATCACCGTCCGCCTGGAGAAGCGCCCGGTGCGGGAGGGAATCGCGTCGCGCGAGGAGGGGGTGTTCCCGTCCGGCGAGGTGCTCACCGGCCCCGGCAAGCCGCGCCCCTGGGATCCGAAGAACCGGTTGTTCCCCGCCCCGGTGCTGAAGACGACCGGGATGAAGGCGGAAGGAGACGCGGCCGCGACGCGACTCGACATCTCGGTGGGCGAGGACGGTCACGTGATCGACGCGCGCCTCGTCGATCCGGCGACGAAGGATGCGCTGCGCCTGCAGTCGATGCCCGGAACCTGGGTGTTCGATCCGCCGACCTACGACGGGAAGCCGCAGAAGATCCGCTTCGAGATCCGGGCGGACGGCACCCACCCGGCGGCGCCGACCGGCGGCGGGGCGCCCCTCGATCTCGCCGAGGCGATGGCGGTGGACGGCGCGGGAAAGGACGCGGCCGCGGCGACGATCGCGCCGCCGCGGCCGGCCGTCAAGGTCACGCTCCCGGCCGGCGCCAGGGCGCCGGCCAGACCCACGCGGCTGCGTCTGACCGTGGCCGCGGACGGCACGGTCGCGGATGCGGCGATCCAGGAATCGAGCGGCGACGCGAATCTGGATCGGGCGTCGGCGGAGGCGGCGAGAGGACTCGTCTTCGCGCCGGCGATGCGGCGGCGGCCGGGCCGGCCCGAGCCGGAGCCGCAGGCCGTCTATCTCGACGTCGAGTCGAGATTCATCGCGCCGTAACGCGAAGCGGTGGTGGGCCCCGTTCCGTCGAAGTAGCGCCCGAGGGCGTCGACGTAGGCCTCCGCCACCTTCTGCCGATAGGCCGGGTCCGCGAGCGACTGGCTGTCCTGCGGGTTGCTCAGGTTGCTGATCTCGATCAGGACCTCGACCGGCACGGCGTTGCAGCGCAGGACCGCCGGAACCCACGCCCGCCCGCGCCGGATGATCCGCTCGCGCACCGGCTCGTAAGGATGGACGCGCACGCCGCCGTCGCCGAACGCCCCGATCAGATCGTCGGCGAACTGGCGCGACAGACCCTCGGATCGCTCGCGCTCGGTGCGGGTGAACGAGATGTACGGCACCTCGCGCGCTTCCCGATAGCGCGCGTAGACCTCCCGCCGGCTGCCGTAGCGTCCGGCGCGGTATTCCGCTCCCGGGACGTACACCATCGCGCCGGCCATGGACGGGTGCCGGGCGTCGGCGTGGAACGAGGTGAACACCACCTTCGAGGGATCGGTCCCCTCGCGCACGAGCTTGCGGTACCACGAGTTCGACAGGTACCAGCGCAGGTTGACGCTCGGCACCGTTCCGGAAAGCGGGAACGGCGGATCGGTCAGCAGCACCTCGGACTGGTTCCGCTTCAGGCGCGTGGCGTCCTGAGTCCTGTAGCCGTCCTTGCGATCGCGGATGGTCGGGATCACCCGCGCCCGCGTGGTCTTCTCGAGCAGCGCCTTGACCCGGCAGAGGACGTCGTAGACGTAGTCGTGCTCCCAGACGCCGTTGTGCGAAGCGCCGATGTCGCGGCCGCCGTGCCCGGCGTCGAGGATGACCGCCACCCCTTCGAGGTTGCGCGTGCGCGGAGCCGGGTTGGTGTAGCGCTCCACCTCCGCCTGGTGGCGCTCCCACTCCTGGCGTCGCGGGTCTTCGCGCGGCAGGTACTCGGTGAGCAGCAGGTCGAGCGGGATGCGCACCCGCGATCCGACCGGCATGCGGGTGACGTCCTTGATGCCGCTGCGCTCGGCGACGCGCGCGGTGAGGTCGTTGACCTCCTGCACGTCCACGCGTCCGGTGAAGCGCACGACGACCGCCGAGTAGAGCGCCTCGCCCTTCTTCAGGCGGTAGACGGCGTACGGACCCTGCGCATCCCGGCCGTAGGTCAGCTCGTTGGCCCCTTCGGCGACGGGGCGCCGCGCGGGCGGCGGCCCCGGAGGGGTCGCCTCGCCTCCGGCGGGAGGCGCGGGCTCCTCCTCTTCGGGGGTGGCGGGGGCCTCGGTGAAATCGTCCTCGGGCTCGGGAGGCTCGCCGCTTGCGTCGGGCTCATGGCCCGGCTCGACGGGGGAGAGCGACGCGAGCGTCGCGTCGCCCGTGGTCGCGGCGTCCGGCGTGGAGGCGGCCGCGACGGGACTCTTCTCCGGGGACGAGGCGGTCTTCGCGGGCGCCGCCGGCGGCAGCACGGCCGCGAAGGCCGGGAGCAGCAGCGCCCGCGGCACGGCGATCGCGTCCCCCGAGTGCGTGACGGTCGCCGCCTGCGGGTTCGCTTCGGCGAGCGCCGGGGCGTTGCGCTCCGAACCCGTGTACCAGAGAGCCAGCCGGGGCAGCGTCTGGATCGTCGGTGAGATCCTGCCAGCGTCGATCGGGTGCACCCAGCCGGCAGGGCCCGGCGCCGCCCCGGGGAAGAGGGCGCGCACGATCTTCACGCGCCACGCCTCGTCCACCACCGGGTAGCGCAGCCGCAGCCGCTTCCCGGGGGGCGGCCAGGTGCCTCCGCGGGCGGCGCGTTCCGCCCGGCGCGCCGAGCCGGTGGGAACGAAGCGGGCAAGCCACGCGTCGCTCACCCCTTCTTTCGGAACCGCCACGTCGAGGAACAGGTCGCCCGCCACGACGACGGCGCGGATATCTCCTTCGATGCCGACCACGATCTCGCCCGCGGGCTTCGCCGGGCTCGCGGTCTTGCCGTCGAGGCGCACGGCCGGTTTCGGGTGCGATGGGCTGGCGCCCGCATCGCCGTGCGAGGCGCCGATCCCGGGCGACGGCAGCGCCAGCGCGCACGCCACCAGGACGGCGCCGCGTGCCAGCAGATCCATGCCGCGCGGGCGCGGCCGGGTTCCGGAGTGGGGCCGGTTCAAGGCCTCGAGGGCGCCGCCGGCGGAGTGCGCGGCAGCCGCGGGCGGTGCGCGCGGAAACCGATCTCCGCCTCGAGCGCCGCGGCGAGCCGCAGCACCGTGGCCTCGGCGAAACGCCCTCCGACGAGCTGCAGCCCGATCGGCAGGCCGGCGCGGCTGACGCCGCATGGGAGCGACAGGCCGGGGAGCCCTGCCAGGTTGAGGGTGACGGTGAAGATGTCGGAGAGATACATCGCCAGCGGGTCGTCCACCTTCTCGCCGATGCGGAACGCGGTCGTGGGGCTCGTCGGCGTCAGCAGCACATCGACCTGGCCGAAGGCCTCGTCGAAGTCGCGACGGATGAGCGTGCGCACCTTCTGTCCCTTGAGATAATAGGCGTCGTAATAACCCGAGGACAGGACGTAGGTGCCGAGCATGATGCGACGCTTCACTTCGGCGCCGAACCCTTCGCCGCGGGTTCCCTGGTAGAGGGAGGCCAGGTCCTTCGCACCGGCGACCCGCCGTCCGTAACGCACGCCGTCGTAGCGCGCCAGGTTGCTCGACGCCTCCGCCGTGGCGAGGATGTAGTAGGTCGGGATGGCGTACTCGGTGTGCGGCAGCGAGACCTCGCGGACCGAGGCGCCCAGGCCCTTCGCGATGTCGATGGCGGCGCGCACCGACGCGCCGACCTCCGCGTCGAGCCCGTCGGGGAAGTACTCGCGCGGCACGCCGATCCTCAGGCCGTGGAGGCCCTGCCCGAGCGCCGCGGCGTAGTCGGGGACCGGTTCCGCGGCGCTGGTGGAGTCGTTCGGGTCGTGACCCGCGATCGCCTGCAGCACCGCGGCGCAGTCGGCAACGGAGTTCGCGAAGGGCCCCGCCTGGTCGAGCGACGAGGCGAACGCCACGAGGCCGAAGCGCGACACGCGGCCGTAGGTCGGCTTCATGCCGACGACGCCGCACAGGGCGGCCGGCTGGCGGATGGACCCGCCCGTGTCGGTGCCGATGGAGACCGGCGCCTCGTCGGCCGCCACCGCCGCCGCCGAGCCGCCGCTCGATCCGCCCGGGACGCGCTCCGGGTCCCACGGGTTGCGGGTGACCTGGTAGGCGGAGTTCTCGGTGGAAGAGCCCATGGCGAACTCGTCCATGTTGGTCTTGCCGAGGACGATCGCGCCGGCCTGGCGCAGCCGCGCCACCAGGGTCGCGTCGAACGGCGGGACGAACGGCTCGAGGATGCGCGACCCGCAGCGCGTCGGGAGCCCGGCGGTGGCGAGGATGTCCTTGAGCGCGATCGGCACGCCGGCGAGCGGCCCCAGCGGACGCCCGGCCTTGCGGTCGGCGTCGAGGCGCGCCGCCGCGGCGCGCGCGCCGTCCGCGTCCACGGTGATGAAGGCGCCGATCGATCCGTCGACGGCCGCGATCCGGTCGAGGCAGGCGTCCACGACCGCGGCGGCGGTGATCTCGCCCGCGGCGATCCGCTCCCGCAGGGCCACGGCGCCCGCGCGGATCAACTCGTCTCCGCCCTGTCGCGGAGCGCTCGCGCCGGTCATCCGATCACCCGCGGCACCTTGAAGAGCCCGCGCTCGGACTCGGGGGCGTTGGCGAGCGCCGCCTCGGGATCGAGCGGCGGGAGGATCGCATCGTCGCGCAGCGCCGTCCCGGAACCGGCGTGCGCCGTCGGCTCGACCTCCTGCGTGTCGAGCCGGTCGAGGCTGCGGACGTGATCGAGGATGGCGCTCAGCTGCCGGGTGAAGCGCTCCTGCTCCTCCTGGGAGAACGCGAGGTGCGCGAGGCGCGCGATCCGGCGCACTTCGTCGAGCGAGATGGCCACGTCCCGAGGATACACGATCGAGCGCTGTGATAGTCTCGACGCGGAGCGCCGGATTCGTTGATCGCGCCGTTGTGTTCGCCGCTTTGGGCCCTCTGGCTCCTCGCCGCATCCGCCGCGCACCCGCCGCGGCCCGCGGCGGACCCGACGATCGTCGCTCCCTCGACCGAATCGGACGGCGCGGCCGTGCGGGTCCTCGTCGAGACCGTGGTGATCGATCGGCGCGGCACCTGGAGCGCCGGCTCCGACCAGGCCGACCTGATCCCCGGCGCCCCGGGCGTGCTGAAGAAATCCATCGAGCTGCAGGCGAAGGACGCGCGCCGGACCAAAGAGGCGATCGAGCTCGAGGCGCGGCTCGTCCTGCAGGTGCAGGAGCCGGGCGGTCCGGCCTGCCTCCTGGCCCTCTCCGTCGAGACCCGCGCCGCCTCCGCGGCCCCCGCGTCGGATCACGGCCGCGGCCGGTCGCTGGGGAGCGTGTCGTCGTCCCTGGCGCTGAAGGCCGGCGAGGAGCGGCTGGTGGACGCGTACATCTCCCCGAAGAGCGGCGGCAAGGTGGCGCTCCGGGTGCGCTGCGACACCGCGCGGCACGAGGGGGACGACCAGGTCGATCTCATCTCGATCGATCTCGAGGTGGAACGGCGCGTCGAAGGCGAATCCGCCTCGATCCTGGGCGACCAGCAGCTGGTGGCGATGCTCGGGCGCGAGGTCGCGGTGACGGTCAGCGATCACGCGACCCTGCCGGCCGACGGCGACGAGGCGCGCTTCCGCCGCGAGCGCCTGGACCTCGCCATCGCACCGGTGGTCGTGGTCGCCGGCAAGTTGCAGCTCGAGGTCCGCGTGAACGGAGACGTCGCAACCGTCGGCGGGGGAGAGGCGGCCGTCCCGCACCCGATCGAAAGGAGCGAGACCTTCCTCCTCCTGCCGCTCGAGGCGCGGACGTTCGAGATCGTCGTTCCGGGCGGAGTCCGGGAAGGATGGAGCGATCTGCACTACCTCATCCAGGTCCGGACCCGCTTCTGACCAGGAGGCGCGCGGCGTCCCGCGCGCGCCCGCGCCGGGCGGCCGCCCCCGCGGGCGACGCCCCCCTGCGCCGCTGGTACGAGGCCCTGTTCCGCGCTTACGGGCCGCAGGGCTGGTGGCCGGGGCGCAGCCGGTTCGAGGTGATCGTCGGCGCCTACCTCACCCAGAACATCGCCTGGTCGAACGTCGCGAGGGCCCTCCGCAACTTGAGAAACGCGCGCCTGCTCCACCCGGAGCGCATGCGCCGGGCCGGCGCCGGGGTCGTCGCGAACCTGATTCGACCGTCGGGTTACTACAACCAGAAGGCGGACCGGCTGCTCGCCTTCGTCCACCTCCTGGAGACGCGGCATGGCGGCAGTCTCGACCGGCTCTTCCGGCAGCCGCTGGAAATCGTCCGGCGCGAGCTGCTCGACCTGCCGGGGGTCGGGCCCGAGACCGCCGACTCCATCCTTTTGTATGCGGCGAAGCGCCCGGTCTTCGTCATCGACGCTTATACCCGCCGGTTGCTCCATCGGCACGGCCACCTCGGACGCGACGAGGGCTACGAAGACGTGAGGCGGAGGTTCGAAGCGGCGCTCCCGGCCGACGTGATCCTGTACAACGAGTTCCATGCCCTCATCGTCCGCCTGGCCAAGGAGCAGTGCCGATCTGGAATTCCGGATTGCCGGGGGTGTCCGTTGGAGTCGTTCCTGCCCCCGTCCGGACCCCGCCGTGATTGACTCAAATTCTTGCTTCGATTAGAGTAAGCCGCTTTTCCGGGCACCGATCGCGTGCACTCTTCGGTCGTTCGATTCAGGAAATTGGACGGGGGGCCGGAATGAAGTGGCAACGTCGGGGGCGAAGCCGGAGCAATTCCCGCCTGCTCATCGCATCCTTCTTTATTGTGGCGGTCCCCGGGCCGGCGACCCGACTGACCGGAGGCGTCGGCTTAACCTTCTAAGCCGGGTCCGACCGTGCGCCTGCGCCGCACCTTCGCCGTCGCCGTCACGCTGCTCCTGCTCGCCTGGGGCGCGCACTCCTTCACCTCCCGGCTGACCCGGCTCGAGCCGGAGATCGGCGTGGAATGGATCGACACGCCGCGCGGCGCCGCCGCCGACTGGGTGGTGCCGCGCGAGCCGGGATGGCGCGGCGGGCTGCGTCCCGGGGATCGCCTCCTGGAGATCGACGACGCGACGGCGCGCATGGCGGTGGACGCGGAGCGCGCGGTGGACGCCGTCGCGCGCGACGGGACGCTGCTGTTCCGGGTCGATCGCAACGGCGAAACCGTCGAGTGCCCGGTGCGGCCACTGTGGGTCGGCGGCGGCGACGCGGTGGACTACTACCTCGCCATCGTCGCGCTGACGTTCCTCTCGGTCGGGCTCCTCGTGTGGCTGCGGGCGACGCGGGCGCGCGCCGCGGTGCCGTTCGCGCTGCACTGCCAGGCGATGTTCCTGTACCTCATCCACAAGCCGACCGGGCGCGGCGGTCTGCTGGATCTCGCCACCTACTGGGGCGACCTGGCGGGTCTCCTCCTGGCGCCGGCCCTGTTCGTGCACATCAACCTGGCGCTGACGGACGACGACCGCGGCGCCGCCGGCCGCAGGCTGAAGCGGGCCCTGCTCTACGCGCCGCCGCTGGTCCTCCTGCTGTTCAATCTCGTCCTCATCGCCTTCGGGGGCGCCTACCGCTTCGACGACCCGGTCGCGGCCATCCGCTTCAAGGAGCGCCTGGAGCAGCTCTACGTCGCGGCGTACCTCATCGCCGGAATCGTCATGGCGGTGCGCTCGTACCTCGCCGCCGAGAAGCTGCAGACGCGCTGGCAGCTCAAGTGGATGGCGTGGGGGAGCGTGTGCGGTTTCCTGCCGCCGGCCCTGTTGTACCTGGCGCCGCTGTCGCTCGGGGTCCGCATCGGGCACTGGAGCCAGCTTTCGGTGCTGCCGATGGCGCTCGTGCCGCTGTCGTTCGCCGCCGCCATCGTGCACTACCGGCTGCTGGACCTCGACCTCTTCCTGAAGCGCGGCACGGTCGCCATCGGC
>DASYQE010000235.1:0-3659 GCA_036005805.1 Candidatus Polarisedimenticolia bacterium
GCGTGCTCACCGGGTGCGCTGACGTACGACACGATGTACTGGTGGCGCAGCGTCTCGGTCACGGCATCGAGGGCCCGGCCGATCGCCGTCGCATCGGAAGCCGCGTCGCAGGCGCCGCCGGTGTCGGCGGCCGCCTCCGCGAGCGCCTTCTCCGTCTTCTTCGCCTCGCTCCAGGGCCGCTCGGGGGGCGCCGGCAGGGCGAGAACGCGCAGCGACGCGCCGCTTCGGCGCGCGGCTTCGATGGCCGCGGTCAGGGGATCGATCTCGGCGGGCGGGGTCTTCGCGCCGGTCGAGGCCGTCTTCGCGGCGGCGCCCAGGACGGCGGGGACGGCCGATGCCTTCGAACCGGTCCTGGTTTCCAGCAGCGCCGCCGGCAGGGGTGGACCGAGCGGCTCGTCACCGAAAGGCGCCACGGGCGCGATCACCAGCAGCAGGCGGGGCCCCGGGCGCCGGGCGAGGGTGGCGGCCGCGCGGGCCAGGAGCTCCGGCCACGGCGGGGCCGACGGTGTGCCCGGCGATCGATGGCTGGATGCGTGGCTCTCCGCCGGCACCGCGTCGGGCGCAGGAGCGGGTGCGGCCGGTGTGTCGAAGGCGGCGAGGATCGACGCGACGTCATAGGTGAACGGAGATGGCTCGGCGCGCGGGACGGCGGGTCCAGGCTTCCCGGTGGCCTCCTGCGCGGGCTCCGCGGAGGTCTCTCTCCGGCGCAGCGGGGCGTCCGTCTCTCCTGCGACGGCGCCGGCGTTGCCCGGCGCTGTGGAACCGGTGGATCCGGCCGGTCCGAAGACGGCCAGCGCCTGGTGGGGCGGCAGCTGGCGCAGGAAACGGACGATCGGCTCGCGCGCCGCATCCGCCACCGCAGGGTCGACGACGATCGCGATCGATGTGGGCGCCGGTCCCGCGAGGAAGTGCACGATGCTCTGCGGCGCCGTCCCTTCGGAGACGGAGAAGTCGCTCACGTCGAGGCGATCGACCGGCTGCCCGGCCGTGTCACGGACCATCGCCGCGAAGGTGACGACCCGCCCCGGCGCGTTCTCCGCGAGGTCCGCCGATCGCGACACGAACGACACGCGGGCGCGCCGCCCCTCGTGCGTCAGCGCCTTCACCTCGATGGTGTGGCGGCGGATCTCGGGACCGAACTCGAAGGTCGTGGAGTACGGCTCGTCGGTGTCCACGAAGACGAGGTGCCGGTCCACGAAGAAATCGACCTGATCCACGATGTCGTCTCGTGGGATCATCGTCTCGACGCGGAGGGTCTGTTTCCCGTGCAACCAGGGATCGACCGGGCTCGTCAGCACGATGGTGAAGCCCCGGTCATCGGCACTCTGAACCCCCTCGGGCCATGCCTTCGGCGTGGGCTGCGACGCGCCGGCAAAGACGGCGGAGGCGGCCAGCAGCGGAGCGAGCGCGAGGACGAAAGCGTGACGCAAGCGGGGGCACCAGGCCGGTCCGGAAAATGCCGGCATTTCCAACATAGGAACGGCGGGGCCCCATCGTCAAGGCGCCGGGAGCGCCCTCATTGAATGCACGGTGACGGAATCGTCGTGCGCGAGATTGACGCCGTTCGTACCGTGCGCGCGCGCCTGACGGCGCCCCCCTCCAAGAGCGTCACTCAGCGGGCCCTCCTCATCGCGTCGCTGTGCCCCGGTCGGTCGCGCCTCGTCCGGCCGCTCCTCGGTGAGGATGGCCTGCTCCTGCGCGACGCCCTCCTGGCCAGCGGCACAGGCATCGGCGCGGGCGGCAAAGGTGGAGCCGATCTCGAGGTGGCCGGGGGAGAGGCGGCGCGGGGCGCGGGGATGGCGCTGATGCTCGGCAACGCCGGCACCGCCATGCGCTTTTTGGCGGCCCGCCTGGCGGTGGAGCCCGATCCGCGCCTGCTCGACGGCGGCCCCCGCATGCGGCAGCGGCCCATCGAAGACCTGCTCGGCGCGCTTCGAGGACTCGGCATGGAGGCGGAATCGGTGCGCGGCAACGGCTGCCCCCCGATCCGCGTGGGGGGCGGCCGGCCGCGCGGCGGCGCGGTCTCCCTGTCCGGCGCGCGCAGCAGCCAGTTCATCTCCGCCCTCCTCATGGCCGCGCCCCGCCTGGAGCAGGGGGTCGACGTCGGCGTTGAAGGGCCGCTCGTGTCGCGGCCGTACGTCGAGCTGACGGCCAGCGTGATGCGCCGCTTCGGGGTCGAGGTCGGCAGGACCGCCGCGGAGACGGGAGCAGGACCGGTCGGCGCGGCTCCGGCACCGGGTGCCTCCGGCGCGGGAATCACCGAGCGGTTCGCCGTCGGGTCGAACCAGTCCTATCGCCCGACCGACATCGAGATCGAAGGCGACTGGTCCTCCGCCTCCTACCTTTTTGCCGCGGCGGCGATCGTCCCGGGGCGCGTCGAGGTCGAAGGGCTCGATCCGAGCTCCTGCCAGGGGGACGCCGGGATCCTCCAGCTGCTGCGCCGCATGGGCTGCCTCGTGCAGACGAACGTCTCCGCGGGGCGTTCGCCGAGCGGCGGAAGGGTCATGGTCGAAGGACCGGAGCGTCTCAGCGCCGTGGACGCGGATCTCGGCGGCATGCCGGATCTCGCACCGACCGTGGCGGTGCTGGCGCTCTTCGCCGACGGAGTGAGCCGCATCCGCGGCGTGCCGCACTTGAAGTTCAAGGAGAGCGATCGCATCGAGGCGCTCGCCGCCGGCATCTCGGCGCTCGGCGGGGAAGCGGTGACCGCGGAAGACGGCCTGACCATCCGGCCGCGCCCGCTCCACGGCGGCGCCATCGACCCGCGCGGGGATCACCGCATGGCCATGGCCTTCGCCGTCGCGGGACTGCGCGTCCCGGGCACCACGGTGCTCGACCCCGCCTGCGTCGCCAAGTCGTATCCCGGGTTCTGGGACGACTTCGATCGGCTTTCCGGACAATAAAAAACCCCCGCGGGGAAGCCCCGCGGGGGTCGGGAAATGCCGAACAGCCGCGCTTAGAAGCGGAGGCGCGCCTGACCGTAGAGCCGCATCGCCGAGTCGTCCGGACCGCCGCCGGTGATGGCGTCGCCGGGCGACAGCTGCGACCACGAAGCCTCGAAGGTGACGTTCTTGGTGTAGTTGAAGCCGTAGAACAGGTCGAGCGCCTTGCCGAGATCGCTGGTCGTGCCCCCGAGCGCAGGACCCAGGTCCGTATCCTCGGAGAGCGAATAGTCCCAGTACTCGGCGCCCCACGAGTGACGGCCGGTCCAGCCGGTGTAGCCCACGGAGAAGGCGGTGATGCCGCTACCGCCCGCACCCGCGACGCCCGCACCGACGAACGACGGGTCGCCGCCGGTCAGCAAGAACCAATCGCCGTGACCGAGACGGTTGTGGAAGTCTTCGAAGAACGGACGGAAGCCCTCGTCCTTGTCATCGAGACCGCCGCCCGAGGGAGTCTTGTTGCCGGTGGCCGCTTCGTACTTCCCATACGGCCGGTGGATGATGTTCCCGGCCTTGAAGTTCCAGCCGAACATCGCCTCGACGACCGTGCCGGAGAGATCCGCGCCGGCTTCGAAGACGCCCGGCGTCGAGAGGTCGCTGATCTGCCCGAACTGCTGGGCCACCTCGGCGTTCCAGACCGCGCCGTTCTTCGTGACGTTGTCATGGAACCAGCGGGCTCCCACCATGTCCACCGTGGTCGGGGTGTCGACACCGAAG
>DASYQE010000236.1:0-3756 GCA_036005805.1 Candidatus Polarisedimenticolia bacterium
GCGCCGAAGGCCCAGATGTCGGCCCGCTTGTCCACCGGCTTGCCGCGCGCCTGCTCCGGGCTCATGTAGGCGGCGGTGCCGAGGAGCATCCCGGCGGCGGTCATGCGCGCCGACATCGTCGGCGACTGCGACATCATCGCCCCCGGGTCGGACGCGCCCGCGATGCCGCCGAACGCCGCGGCGAGCCCGAAGTCGAGGACCTTCACACCGCCGTCGGGGGCGACCTTGACGTTGTCGGGCTTGAGATCGCGGTGCACGATGCCCCGCTCGTGCGCCGCTTCGAGGGCGGCGATGATCTGGCGCGCCACCGCGACGATGTCCTCGAGCGGCATCGGCCCGCGCTGGAGGCGCTCACCCAGCGTCTCCCCCGCCGCCAGCTCGAGGACGAGGATGCGGGCGCCGCCCGGCTCCTCCTCGACGCCGTAGATGGCGGCGATGTTCGGATGATTGAGGGCGGCGAGGAGCTTCGCCTCGCGCTCGAGGCGCGCGAGCCGGTCCGGGTCGGAGGCCATGCCCGCCGGCAGCGACTTGAGCGCCACCTCCCGCCCGAGGCGCGGGTCGCGCGCCCGGTAGACCTCCCCCATCCCGCCGGCCCCGAGCGGGGCGACGACTTCATAGGGACCGACACGCGAGCCTGGGGCCAGGGGCATGAACGCAGAAGGTACATCAGGTCTGGTGTATTCTTCCGCTTCACACGCCGGAGACCAATCCATGACCCCGTCGAGCCAGGCTGCGTCCGCATCCACCCAGACGCTCATCGAGCAGGCCGAGAAGTGGAGCGCCCACAACTATCACCCGCTTCCGGTCGTCCTGGTGCGCGGCGAAGGGGTGTGGGTGTACGACCCCGACGGGAACCGCTACATGGACATGCTGTCGGCGTACTCGGCCCTCAACCAGGGGCACCGCCACCCGCGCATCGTCCAGGCGCTGAAGGACCAGGCGGACAAGATCACCCTGACGTCGCGCGCTTTCCACAACGAGCTGTTCGGGCCGTTCTGCGAGAAGCTGTGCCGGCTCGCCGGGATGGAGATGGCGCTGGTGATGAACTCCGGCGCCGAAGCGGTCGAGACCGCCGTGAAGACGGCGCGCAAGTGGGGCTACCAGGTCAAGAAGGTCGCCGCCGACAGGGCGGAGATCATCGTCTGCACCGACAACTTCCACGGCCGCACCACGACCATCGTCGGGTTCTCCTCCGAGCCGCAGTACAAGGAGGACTTCGGGCCGTTCACGCCGGGCTTCAAGCTGATCCCGTACGGCGACATCAAGGCGCTCGAGCAGGCGATCACCCCGAACACCGTGGGCTTTCTGGTCGAGCCGATCCAGGGCGAGGCCGGGATCCTCATCCCGCCCGCCGGCTACCTCAAGACGGCGCTCGAGCTGTGCCGCAAGAACCGCGTGCTGCTCATCGCCGACGAGATCCAGACCGGCTTCGGGCGCACCGGGAAGATGTTCTGCAGCGACTGGGATGGCGTGCACCCGGATCTCTACGTCGTCGGCAAGGCACTCGGCGGCGGCTTCATGCCGGTCTCGGCGGTCATCGGCAAAAAGGACACGCTCGGCCTCTACCGTCCCGGCGACCACGGCTCGACCTTCGGCGGCAACCCGCTCGCCTGCGCCGTCGGCATCGCCGCGCTCGACGTGCTGGTGGACGAGCGTCTGGCGCAGAAATCGGACGAGATGGGGAACTACTTCATGGAGCGCCTGCGCGCCATGAACTCGCCGCACGTCAAGGAAGTGCGCGGCCGTGGCCTCCTCATCGGCGTGCACATCAAGGACGACCACGGCACCGCCCGTCCCTACTGCGAGAAGCTGATGGCGCTCGGCATCCTCGCCAAGGAGACGCACGGCCAGGTGATCCGCTTCGCGCCGCCGCTCATGATCACGCGCGAAGAGGCCGACTGGGCGCTGGAGCGGATCGCCAAAGTCCTGGCGTGACCGCCGTGCACGGGCACCACGCCCCGCTCCTGCCGCGCGCCGTCTTCCTGCGGCGCCTGGCGCGGAACCTCCTTCTCGGCCTGGTCTTCATCGCCGCGTCGCTTCTGCTCGGCACCGCCGGCTACCACGGCTTCGCCGGTCTCGCCTGGATCGATGCGCTTCTCAACGCGTCGATGATCCTCACCGGGATGGGGCCGGTCGATCCGCTCACGACGACGGGCGGCAAGCTGTTCGCCACCTTCTATTCCCTGTTCAGCGGCGTGGCCTTCCTCTCCATCGTCGGCGTGATGGTGGCGCCGATGGTGCATCGCTTCCTGCACCGCTTCCACCTCGACGTGGAAGGGGCGCAGGACACGCCCGGCGCCGCGAAGCAGCCGACCCGCGGGGCCGGGCGATGAGCGCCCCGCGGCTGCGCAACCACATCGGCGGCCGGTTCGTCGAGCCTGTGCGCGCCTCCTGGCTGCCGGTCGAGAACCCGGCGACCGGTGAGGTCATCGGCGAAGTGCCTCTGTCAGGCGCTGACGATGTCGCCGCGGCGGTGGCGGCGGCGAAGGCCGCCTTCCCGGCCTGGGCCGCGACGCCGGCCGACAAGCGGGTCGCTCCCCTCTTCGGTCTCGAGGCGCTCATCCGGCAGCGCCGCGAGACGCTGGTGCGCGCCCTCGTGGAAGAGAACGGCAAGTCGATCCCCGACGCGCGCGCCGAGATCGACCGCACCATCGAGAACGTCCAGGTCGCCTGCGGCATGCCGATCCTGCAGCAGGGGGACAAGCTGGTGGGTGCTGCGCCCGGGATCGACGGCGAGGTGCTGCGGCTGCCTCTAGGCGTCTTCGGGATGATCGCGCCGTTCAACTTCCCGGCGATGGTGCCGTTCTGGTTCCTCCCCTACGCCGTCGCCACCGGCAACACCTTCGTGCTGAAGCCCTCGGAGCTGGTGCCGCGAACGATGCAGCTCCTCATCGAATGGCTGGCCGAGGCCGGTCTTCCGGCCGGCGTCGTCAACCTCGTCAACGGCGACCGGGGCGTGAGCGAGGCGCTCATCGCGCACCCGGACGTCGCCGGCATCTCGGTCGTCGGCCGATCGGCGACCTGCCAGGCGATTGCCGCGGCGTGCGTCGCGGCGAACAAGCGCTTCCAGGCGATGGGTGGCGCCAAGAACCACCTGGTGGTCATGCCCGACGCCAAGCTCGACGAGGCGGTGCGCAACATGATCACCTCCGGCTACGGCTGCGCCGGGCAGCGCTGCATGGCGTCGTCCGCCATCGTCGCCGTGGGCGGCTCGCACTACGCCGATGTCGTCGAGCAGTTCGTCGCGGCGTCGAAGCAGGTGCGCGTGGCCGACCCGCTCGACCCGGCCGTCGCCAACGAGGCGATGGTCATGGGCCCGGTCATCAGCGCGCAGTCGCGCTCCTTCATCCACGAGATGATCGACACCGGCGTCAAGGAAGGGGCGCGCCTGGTGCTCGACGGCCGCGGCCTCGCCGTGAAGGGGCGCGAGCGCGGGCACTTCGTCGGACCGACCGTCTTCGCCGACGTCAAGCCCGGCATGCAGGTGCACCAGACGGAGATCTTCGGCCCGGTGCAGGTGATGCTGCGCGCCGACAGCCTCGACGAGGCGATTGCCATCATCAACCGCCACCCGTACGGCAACGGCGCGTCGATCTACACGCAGAACGGCTACTACGCCCGCCGCTTCAAGATGGAGACGCAGGCCGGCATGATCGGCGTCAACGTCGGCATCCCCGCCCCGGTCGCGTCGCTCCCGTTCGGCGGCATGAAAGCGTCGCAGTTCTCCCACATCAAGGCGCAGGGGAAGTCGATCGT
>DASYQE010000237.1:0-1756 GCA_036005805.1 Candidatus Polarisedimenticolia bacterium
TTCCGCGACTGCTCGCTGACCATCGTCTCGCTCGGCCGCATCGCCCGCAACCTGAGGGAGCTGCGCGCCGAGCTCGCGGCGGTCCCGGTCGGCAGCATCCAGCACCATTTCTACGACGCGTTCCTGCGCCCGTCGTTCGACGACCGCGAGTACCGCAACGATTTCGCCGCCTGGACGCGGCGCATGCTGCGCGACACGCCGCTCGCCGAGCGACTGTCGGTCATCAACCCGCTCGACTGCGCCGACTTCGAGGACGTGCGCGACCGGCTGATCGAGGTGGTCGAGGAGCGCCTCGCCGAGGACCCGCGCCACGCCGACGTCCCGGAGGGGATGGAGTTCCGCTTCCTGCGCTCGCAGATGGTCTATTTCGACACCGGCGTGCGCGCCACCACCGTGAAGGAGCTGCGCGAGATGCTGCCCAAGACGACCACCGGCAGCGTCTTCTACCATTTCGTCGAGGCGCGCTTCCGCTCGCCGCAGAAGCGGGACGACTACTCCGCGTGGCTGGCGGGATTCGGCGACGAGGGGCGCGCCCTCGCGGACCGCCTGGCGCAGGTGGATTTCCAGCTGTGGTCGCTCGGCGAAACCCGCTCGCGCATCGTCGACTGCCTCGACGCCTCTCCGGAGGGTGCGACGTGAGCGTCGCGCTGCGCGACTACGCCGATGCGGCCGGGCCCGAGGTGATCGACGCGCTCGAGCGGCTGGCGCGGCCGCTCCGCGGCCGCCGGGTGGTGCACGTCAACTCCACCCGCGTCGGCGGCGGCGTGGCCGAGATCCTCGCGCGGCTGGTGCCGCTCATGAAGGACCTGGGGATGGACGCGGGCTGGGAGGTGATCGAGGGGACGCAGGAGTTCTACGGCGTGACCAAGACCTTTCACAACGCGCTGCAGGGCGTGCCGGTGGCGCCGACGCCGCGCGGCCTCGAGGTGTACGACGAGATGAACCGCCAGGCGGCCCGGACCATCGGTCCCGCGCTCGCCGACGCCGACTTCGTCTTCATCCACGATCCGCAGCCGGCGGCGATCCTGCGGCACCTGCCAAGGCGCCGCGGCCGCTGGGTGTGGCGCTGCCACATCGACGTCAGCCGCCCGCACCGGCCGGTCTGGAAGTTCCTGCGCCCGATCGTCGCCCCCTACGACGCGAGCGTCTACTCGATGGCCGCCTTCGCCCAGCCCCTGCCGCACCCGCAGTACATCATCGCGCCGAGCATCGATCCCCTGAGCGACAAGAACCGGCCGCTGGAGGAATCCGAGGTGAGCTCGGTGGCGGCGCGTCACGGGCTCGACCCGTCGCGGCCGGTGGTCGTTCAGGTCTCCCGCTTCGACCGCTTCAAGGACCCGATCGGCGTCATCCAGGCCTACCGCATCGCCAAGCGCCACCTGCCGATCCAGCTCGTGCTCGTGGGCGGGACCGCCACCGACGACCCGGAAGGGGACGCGGTGCTCGCGGCGGTGCGCGAGGCGCGCGGGGACGACCCCGACGTGCACGTCCTGCTCCTGCCGCCCGACGCGCACCGCGAGATCAACGCCCTGCAGCGGCGCGCCACGCTGGTCATGCAGAAATCCCTCAAGGAGGGCTTCGGGCTGACGGTGACCGAGGCGCTGTGGAAGGGCAAGCCGGTCATCGGTGGCCGCGCCGGCGGGATCGTCCTGCAGGTCGTCGACCACCACACCGGCTTCCTCGTGGACACGCCGGAAGGCGCCGCGTTCCGCATGCGCTACCTCCTCAACCGGCCCAACGCGGTGGCGCTGATGGC
>DASYQE010000238.1:0-1849 GCA_036005805.1 Candidatus Polarisedimenticolia bacterium
GTGGCGACGTCCCGAGGTGATGCGGCTGACGCCGTGACGCAGGACGGCGCGGCGCCATCCCCGGGCGCCGCGGATCGGGCGGTCGCCGACGGCGAAGACCACTCCTTCCCCTCGGCGCAGGGCGACGGCGGTGCCGATCGACTGCTCGCGCGGCCGGTTCTCGAGGAAGAGCATCTCGCCTCCCTCGAAATCCTCGCCCGGGCCGCTGAGGAGGAAGGTCATCTGCAGCGGGAAGGCGAGCGCGCCGTAGAGATCCTGGTGCAGGCGGTTGTAGCCCCCCGCCTCGTAGCGAAGCAGGAGCGGCGTGGGCTTCTTCTGGCCGGCCCGGTGGCAGCGGCGCAGGAAAGCGGCGAGCGTCGTGGGAAAGCGAGCCTTTCGCCCGAGCCGTTTCTGCCAGTCGTTGGCGATGGCGGCGAGCGGTCCGTAGGCGGCCTCACGCAGCCGCGCCACGAGCGGCGGCAGCGGGTCTGCGAAATACTGGTACTCGCCGGCGCCGAAGCGCAGGCGCTCCATGACCACCCGCTTGCGGAAGCGCGCCGCGTCCTCGTAGAGGGCGACCGCCTCATCGCACTCCGCCTCGCTCAGGACGCACGGCAGGCGCGCGACGCCGAGATCGTCGAGGTCGCGTCCGACCGCGGTCCAGTCGAGGGCGCCGAACGTCACGCCGCTTCCGGACGACACAGCCTGCACGGCCGGTAGCCGACCGAGCGGGCGTCGGCCACCGACGCGAAGACCACCCGGCGATCGGGACGCGAACGCGCCAGCGCGTGGCAGCCGACCCGGCAGAGGATGTGCGTGCTGGTGCAGCCCTCGAGGACCGCGGTCGAGCGCTCGAGCTGCAGCAGGTCGGATTTCATCGGCAGGCCGAAGGCGTAGCCGCCGAGGCTCCGGTCGCCGCGCAGGATGCGGTGGCAGGGGACGATGAACGGCACCGGGTTGCGCCCGAGCGCCGTCCCGACCGCCCGCGACGCGCCCGGGGAGCCGATGCGCGCGGCGAGCGCCGAGTAAGACGTCGTCTCCCCGAAGGGCACCTGCATCGCCCCTTCGAGCACGCGGCGCTGGAAGGCCGCCAGCGGGGAGAGATCCACCGGAACCTCGAAATACGAGCGGCGTCCGTCCAGGTACTCGTGCAGCTCCTCCTGTCCCTGCGCGGCGTGCCGCCGGGCCGCCGCTCCGGACGATTCCGTCCGGCGTCCGCGGCGCACCGCCACGACGCCCCGCTCGCTCGCCTCCACGACGAAGCCGTCGCGGATCCGTTCCAGCTGCGCGAGGCGGCGCAACGCCCCGCGCGCGATGCGGCGGACCGCGTCGGCTGCCACCGGCTCCGGCCGCAGCCGGTCGCGCAGCGCCTCCTCGATTTCGAACAGCGTTCCCTGCGTCTGCGAAGTCATCGTCCGCCTCCCTCCTGCATCGAACGCGGCCGCTCCGTGAGGGCCGCCTTGAGAATCTCCCGCCCGCGCTTCAACTGGCTCTTCACCGTGTTCACGCTGATGCCGCGCACCCGCGCCAGCTCGCCGTAAGACAGCCCTTCGACGTAGCGCAGCACCAGCAGCGCCCGCGCCTCCGTCGGGACGGCGGCGAGGGCGCGTTCGAGATCGAGGCGCGCCTCGGGTCCCGGACCGGTTCGCGCTGCCGGGGCGAGGACGGGCAGGGGCTCCTCCGGACGCGCCCGCCGCCGCCGGATCTCGTCGACACAGGCATTGGTCAAGATGCGATAGAGCCAGGTCGTCACCGTCCACTCCGACCGGTAGAAGCGCGCGTGCGCGTGACAGCGGATGAAGGCGCGCTGCACCGCGTCCTCGGCGTCGGCGCGCGAGCCGAGGAGGCGCGCCGCCACCGCCAGCATCCG
>DASYQE010000239.1:0-10411 GCA_036005805.1 Candidatus Polarisedimenticolia bacterium
ACCAGCGCACGCCCGCGGTGGCGCTGAACTTGTCGGTGAACTTCATCGTCGTCTCGCCGAAGAGGGCGAACTGGTCGAGGTCGTAGTCGAAGCGGGCGAAGTAGAGGGTGTCGACCGGGGCGACGGCTCCCGGCGACGCGAGGCCGACACCCGGACCGCCGGTGGCGGCGTTGAGCCCGGGGACCGTGACGTCCTGGCCGTAGCGGCGCGTGGCGTTGGTGAAGAACAGGCCGCCCAGCCACGTCAGCTTGTCCTGGCCACCCGTCAGGCGCAGCTCCTGCGTCCAGATGGTGCCGTCGGTGTTGTCGTAGAGGGGCGAGTCGAGCGTGTAGATCGGCTCCGGCAGCCCGATGTTGCCGCCGGTGAACGAAGCGGTCAGGGCGGTGGTGTCGCGCACGACCCGGATCTCGCGCTCCATGTAGGAGGTGATCGAGGTCAGCGCCAGGCCGTTGCCGAAGTCGTAGTGGACATTGACGTCGGCCATCAGGACGTTGTCCTGGAACGACTCGCCGAGCTGGGTGAATTCCTCGCGGTTGTCCAGGTCGACGGCCGGGCGTGTCGTCGTGAACGGGTTGGCGAGGATGTTGTATTCATCCTGGAGATTCCAGCCGTAGGATTTGGCCCGCTGGTAGACGAGGCGCGGCGTGATCGTCAGCTTCTCGTTCGGCTGCATGGTGAGCGCGGCGCGGGCGCCGGTGCGGAAGCCGTCGTTGACATCACGGTCGACGCTGAAGTCGGGCTGCAGCGCGTCGGTCGCGCCGGACAGGTGCGAGTAGTAGCCGACGACGCGCGCCGCCATCTTGTCTCCGAGCGGGATGTTGACGCCGGCCTTCACGTCCCCCGCCTCGCTCCCCTCGTCGGCCGCCGCCGCGCCGAAGTCCACGAACCCTTCGTTGACCTTGAGGAGCGGCTGGTTGGTCACGTAGCGCACCGTGCCGGCCTCGGACCCGGAGCCGTACAGGGTTCCCTGCGGCCCGCGCAGCACCTCGACGCGGCTCAGGTCGACGAGGTCGAAGTCGGGGGTGAACAGCGACATCGACACCGCCGACTCGTCGAGGTAGACGCCGACCTGCTCCTTCACGCCGGGCTGGTCGCGGGCGATCTGGCCGGAGGAGACGCCGCGCATCGCCACCTGGCTCTGCCCCGGGCCGAGGCTCTGCACCGTGAAGCCGCCGACATTGGCGGCGACGTCCTCGATGTTCGAGGCGCCGCGGTCGCGCAGGTCCTGCTCCGAGTGCGCTTCGACCGAGTACGGCACGTCGATCGGCTTGGTCTCCCCCTGCTTGGAGGCGGTGACGCTGACCTGCTCGGTGAGCATCGGCATCATGCTGAACTCGATCTGATCCTGCCGGCCGGCGACGAGGTCGATGGTGTGCGACGGTCCCCAGAAGCCGGGCGCGGTCGCCGTGACGCTGTAGGTTCCCGGCGGCAGGATGAGGACGTACTCGCCGTTCGCCCCGGTCGTCGCCTTCTGCGAGACCTTCGCCGAGGTGCTGGTCGCCGTGACGGTCGCGCCGGCGATCGGCTGGTTGCCGGCGTCGCGCACCACCCCGCCGAGGGTGGCGTCCCTGGAGGGCTCGGTCTGGGCCAGCGCCGGCGCGGGGGGGAATACGACCGCGGCGGCAACGAGAAGGATCAGGGCCGGGAGGGCCTGGCGCGGGACTTTCATGTCGAGTCTCCGGAAGCGGCGAACGACGCGCGTCGTGCGCGTCAGCGATGTCGCGGCCGGAAAAGCAAGCGATGTGCCACCGCCAAAGACGCCGCGAGCGCCGCGAAAACCTCCCTCGAGGGCCATTCAGGCGGGACGATGCGGCGAGCGCGGGCGGACCGGCGGCGCGATCATCATGCCGGCGCGCGCCGCCGCATAACCTTCATGCGCACAGGCTACTCGCGACCGACGCCGAGCGCGTCCGCGACGCGGTTGATGTAGTTGAACCAGGAGGCGATGAGGGTGATCTGCAGGATGCCGCGGTCATCGAACCCGGCGGCCTTGAGCTTTTCCTGGTCCTCGCGGCCGAGACGGGTCGCGTCCTTCGTCAAGGTCTCGACGTACTCGAGCATGACACGATCCGGCGCGGAGATCGGCGCCGTCCGGAAGTCCTTCCGGATGGCCGCGACGAAGTCATCATCCAGAGTCACGCGACGCAGAAACTCTGCGTGGGATTCCAGTCAATAGTGGCACCGGTTCACGGCCGACACGACGGTCGTGATCATCTCGTGCTGGCGCCGCGTCAGCGGCAGATCCGCAGACATCAGCGCGCCGAAGGCGGCGAACGCGTGGTGCAGCACCGCGGGGATGAGCGAGTGGGTCGCGACGATGCTCTCGCTCGTGTCGCCGGGCTGCCGTTCGTACTCCTTCGGGTAGAGCGCGTGCTGGGCCTCGAGCGCCGCCTTCAGCTCCGGGCCGGCCAGGTCGAGCGGCACGGTCTTGATCCAGGTCATGGGACTTCCTCCGCGAGCCGCGCGGCGCGCGGCGAGACGATGAGACGGTAGACCGGATACCCGAGCGCCACGATGCCGGTCCCCAGGGCGGCCTGGAGCGGGCGGCCGGCGCCGAGCAGCACCATGAGCGTCAGGAGGAGGAGCTGGAACAACAGCGGCGTCCACGGGTACGCGGGGACGCGGAAGGCGCCCGCCTCCGGGCGCGGCAGCCGGTACAGGCTCGCGATCGTCAGCGCCTCGAACGCCACCGTGATGAAGATGAAGTAGCCGAGGATCGCGTCGAAGGTCGCCAGCCCCACGATCACGCAGGCGAGCACGGCCTGCAGCGCGATCGCCCGGATCGGCGTCCCGAAGCGCGGGTCGATCCGTCCGATGGCCGCCGGCAGGTAGCCGTCCCGCGCCATGGCATACGAGACGCGCGGCGCCGTCACGATGACCGCGCCGATGGTTCCGAGGATGGCGATCATCACGATGCCGGCAAACACTCTCCCGCCGCTCTCGCCGAACAGCGCCGCGCCCGCCTGGGCGGCGAAGGCGGGCCCCGAGGCGGCCGCGTCCATCGGAACGAGGCGGATGAACGCGCCGCTGACCAGCAGGTAGACGACCGTGGCGACACCGACGCCGGTCGCCAGCGCCCGCGGCAGGGTACGCGCCGGGTCCTTGATCTCCCCCCCGATCCGGGCGATGTCCCAGAAGCCGGCGAACGCGAAGAAGGCGCCGAGGACGCCCCCGGCGAGCCCGGCGATAAGAGACGGGGTTCCGGGGCGCGGCGCCGCGAACGGCACGAAGTTGGACCAGGTCCCGTGCGCCGACGTGAAGCCGAGCACGATGATCGCCGCGAGCAGCAGGAGCTTCACTACCGCGAAGAAGCGCATGATGTTCCCCGCCACCCGCATGCCGAGGGCGCTCAGGGCCGCCAGCGCGAGCACCGCCCCCATCGCGACCGCCTTCTCGCCGGTGGCCGACAGGGGCACGACGGCCGCCGTGTACTTCCCCAGGCCGGCCGCGAGCGCGGCCGTGAGGCCCGGGTCCATCACGAGCAGGCTCTTCCAGCCGTAGAGGAAGGCGACGGCCGGCCCCCAGACCTGGCGCAGGTAGACATAGTTGCCCCCCGCCTCGGGGAAGCGGGCCGCCAGCTCGCCATAACTGAGGGAGCCGCACAGAACCGCCACACCGACCGCCAGCCAGACGGCGAGCAGGAGAAAGGGCGAGCCGAGATCGCGCGCCATGCCCGCGGGGGTGAGGAAAATGCCGATGCCGATGATCTCCGCGACGACGAGCGCCGCCGCGGCGTCGAGTCCGAGCTTCTCCGGTCCCGCTCCGTTCGAGGCGGCTCGTTTGGATTCGGCTCGTTTGGATCCCCAGGCGAGCATGGTCCGGGGCGACTCCGCAAGAGACGTTCCAGCGCGGCCGCCGGCCCGGCTGGACGGCGGGGAACGGCTTCAAACCAGCACCGGTATTGAGGTTGCCGCGAAAAGGACCCCGACGCACGACGGCCGCCCCGGCCCTGGAAGCATAGGTGGAATGCTTCCGGCGGGAGCGGCCGCGTAAGGATTAAGTGGTCGGCGGAACTAGGGCTGGCGGTCGAACTCCATGACGCGGTTGACCCAGGAGAGGGTTTTCGGGGCGCGATCGATCTTCATGTGCTTCTGGAAGAAGCCCCAGGCCGGCACGCGCTTCACGGCCGCGTCGGTCACAGCACCGAGGAAGAGCATCGTGCCGACGGTGAAGTCCGCCGCGCTGGGACCGCTGCCGCCGACGAGCCAGTCCCCCTTCGACAGCGCCTCCTCGACGCGCGAGGCGGAGCGATTCAGCATGTCGTTGGCGGTCTTCAGCACCTCCGGGTCCGGGTTCGCCTCGCGGAGCTGCCCGAAGGCCTTCGAGATCCCGGGACCGGCGTCGGTGCGCGCGAACAGCTCCCACTGCTCGATCGACTTCAGCGTGGCGCGGTCGGCGCTGAACAGGGGCGCGGTGTCGCGAAAGTTGGCGTCGAGGTAGCGCAGGATGGCGTACGAGTCGAAGACCACCGTGTCGCCGTGCAGCAGCACCGGGGTCAGCGGCTGGCCCGACACCTTGACCACCGCCTCGCGGTTGGCCGGATCGACAGCGACCCGCTCGTACGGCAGCTTCTTGTACGCCAGCGCGCAGCGCACCTTGATGTTGTTCGGGGACGGACCGAGGTCGTAGAGCTTCAGGGAAACCGCCATGGATGCCTCCTTCAGGGATGACTCTGCTGCGCGGCTGGAGCGGAGCCGGATGATAGCACGCCGCCCGCGAGCGCCTTCTGGACGAAGGCCGCGACCTCGTCGGCGATGACATCGTAGTCGCCGCCGAAGTGATGCCCGCCGCCGAGCGCGCGCACCAGGCGGGCCGCGCTCGGAGCCAGCCCCGAGCAGGCCGACTCGCGATCCTCGGAGCCGTAGACGCACAAAGTCGGCAGCGCCAGGCTCTCGATCTGCGGCCGCACCTTGTCGGGACTCGGCTTCTCCGAGTGGCGGAACCAGTCGAGCGGGCTCACCTCCCAGGTGGCGAAAGGCCCGGGCGACACGATGACCATAGCCAGGAACGGCGGGTCGGCGGCGCCGGCGGCGTACTCCGGACGGTTCACGAGGAAAGGCGCCACCTCGGCGCCGAAGGAGTAGCCGCCGAAGAGAATCGGCTTGCCCTGCGGCCGCAGCAGGTCGAGGATGTGCTTGAGATCGGCGGCGGTTTTCGGCGCCGGCTTCTCCTTCCAGAAATACTGCAGGGCGCTGATGCCGACGGTGTCGACGTGGTCTTTCGCCAGGCGCGCGGCGAGGGTGCGGTCGAGGCTCGACCAGCCGCCGTCGCCGGAGATGAAAAGAAGATAGGCGCGCGGGCTGTCGGAGAGATGCAGCATCAGCGGCAGGTCGAGCTTCTCGAGCGACGCGCGCAGCGCCTCGGCACCGGCCGGGACCCCCGTGCCGCCACCCGAGCCGCCGCCCATATCGTCCCGCCCGTCCCCGCCGTCGGCGAAGACTTCACCCGGCGCGGCAGCGTCGAACAGGGGCTGCGCCCCGGGCCCGGTCGCCAGCGTCCGGACGCCGTCGTCGAAGGCGGCCCCCCAGCGCTTCTCGTTGCCATAGCCGTGACCGACGCCCTCGAGGCGCTCGAGCTTCGCCCCGGCCACGCTCTGGACGAACGCCTCGGTCGCCGCGGCGCCGCAGACCTTGTCGACGGTTCCCTGCAGGACGATCCAGGGCCGCTCGAGATTCACCGGGGGGAAATCGATCCGCTTCTTCGCCGGGTCGTACTGGGGCCGGAAGCCCTGGTGACGGCAGATCGCCGGCGCTCCTTCGAGATCGGGGCAGAACCCGAGGCTCATCCCGCCCGCGAAGGTCTCCGGCGGCCCGCCCGCCAGCGCCGCGTACACCAGGGTCGCGCCGCTCGAATAACCGAGCAGGATCGGCGGGCTCGGCGCATCGAACCCCGCCTGCTTCTCGATCGACTTGCCGATCTCCTCCAGGTCACAGGCGGGACACCAGCACGGCACCTTCTCGCTGTTGGCCGCCTTGAGGTACGCCGGCAGTGACAGCCCGGCGACGGCGGCGCCGCTCTCCCGCGCCGCGCGGCGCGCCATCTCGACGACGCCGAGGTTCCACCCGCCGTCGCCGCTCAGGAAGAGGATCGCCCGGGTCGCCGGCTTCCGGGGCAGATAAAGCGTGGCGTTCCCGGCGAACGGCACGCGGACCGACAGCTCGTTGAGGCCGTCGTTCGGGGAGGCGGTGGCCGAGGTTTTCGAAGCGGACGACGCGTGCGGCTTCGCCGGCGCCGCGGCGGTCGAATGACCCGCCCCCGCCGCGAGCGCCAGCGCCAGGAGCAGCGCCGTCACGCCTGGGCCTTGCCGGGGCGCAGGACGGCGCGCCAGCCGCCGGCGATCAGGACCGACACCTGCACCACCGCGAACGGCCACTCCCACGATTCGCCATACGCCATGTAACGGGGCACCCACCGGGGCTGGAACTTCGCCTTGTACGACCGCAAACCCTGGAAATGATACAGCCCCTCGCCGTGCCGGAAGAGCAGATGCGCCATGCGTTCCCACAGCCGCGCGCCGCTCAGGTCGCCGACGGCGGCGAGCGGCGCGACGCCGAAGTTGAAGGTGGCGAAGCCCTCCTTGTGCCCCCATTCGAGCAGGCTCGCGAACAGGTAGTCCATCACGCCGTCGGGAGCCTCGCGTCCGTGGCGCATCAGGTCGATCGACAGCTCCCCCTTGTTCGGGCCGCACAGGAGGTTCGCGAACGCGACGATGCGCTCGCGCTCGTCGAGGACGACGGCGCACGGGAAGCGCTTCAGGTAGTCCTCGCTGAAGGCGCCGACCGAGAACTGCTTCTCGCGGCCGACCTGCCGCTCGAGCCACTCGTCGGAGACCCGCCGCAGCTCGGGAAGGCGCGCCGCGACCTCGTCGGCCGACAGCACCGCGAAACCGCCTCCCTCCTTCTCTTCGACCCGGCGCACCGCGTGGCGGAAGGACTTCCAGCGGCCGCCGGCGAGCGAGAAGTCGGTGAGCGGGAGAATCGCCTCCTCGCCCAGCTTGAAGAATGAGAAGCCGCGATCGTGCAAGCTCGGCAGCCACGCCGCCGAGATCTGGTAGAAGAGGAGGCGCCGGTCGAGCGCGTCGGCGTGCTCGATGAGCGCGTCGAGAAACGCCCGCTCGTCTCCCGGAGGCGTGGTCGGGTCGCCGAACACCACGAGATACGACCCGACGACGCGGTACGAGCAGAACGCGTCGCCGTCCTGGAAGAAGATCGCCTTGTCCCCCGCCGCCGTCATCATGGCGGTCGTCCCCTGCCCGGTCCGGGCGTGCGAGGCCAGCGCCCGGTCGATTTCGGCCGCATCGGGCGCGTGGAACTTCGACGCGGCGCGCAGCCCTCCCATCAGCAGCACGCCGGCCCCGGCGATCGACAGCAGCGCCAGCCCGCGCAGGACGCGGGCCATCTGGTCGGCGTGCTCGCCGAACCCGAAGCGTCCCCACGAGGCGTGCTCGTACGCCGAGGCTGAGAACGACCCGAAGCCGACCGCTGCATAGATGAAGATGGCCAGGCCGACGAGCAGGATCGCCGTCCAGCCGACCCACGGGGCGCGGCCGGAGCGGCGGAACTGCGCCGCCTGCGAGCCGACGATGGCGGCGATCGCCAGGAGGACGATCGCCTCCTCGTAGTCGAGCCCCTTCAGCGCCGCCGCCAGGGCCGCGGCGAGCAGAATGCCGACCGTCAGGTGGTGCGCCTCACGGTAGCCGCGCATCACGCCGCGCGCCAGGAAGAGCAGCCCGAGCCCCGACAGCGCTCCGAAGAGGTGCCCCACCTCGACGACACCTATGGGCACCCAGTGCGACAGCGTCTTCATGCGGTGCTCGACCGCGGGCGAGGCGGTCGACACCAGCATCACCGCTCCGGCCCCGGCGACCAGCAGCCCCAGCACCGCCGGGATCGGGCTCAGCCAGCGGGCCCCTGTGCGCGCTCCCCGCGCCAAAAGGATCAGGCAGGCGATGAGCCATGGGATGACGTAATAGATGATGCGGTACGCCACGAGGGCCGCCGCCAGCGTCGACTGCTCGACGGGAAGCCGCAACAACCAGTAGGCGTCGGCGCTGCCGAGGCCTCCCGGCATCAGCGACACGACACCGACCGCCTGCCCGTTGAAGAACCCCCGCAGCGCGTCGCGGAACGGCAGGTCCGCCCGGCAGGCGCTGAGCGCCGCCGCGAAGACCAGCGCCGCGAGGATCCAGTCGGCCAGCGCCACCGCGAGCAGCGCCCGCCAGCCTCCGCCGCCGCGCTTCAGCCACCCTGGCACGACTTCGGCTTTCTCGAGGCTGCCGAGCAGGTGCGCCACGATGGCGAGCAGCACCGCCGCCGCGGCGAAGGCCGCCAGGGGCGGGAGCACCGCGACGCAGACGAGCACCGCCCCGAGCGCCGTCGCGAAGGAGATCATCGTGGCGATGACCGCGCCGCGCAGCGCCCCCGCTTCGAGGTTGTACGGCGCGTAGAGCCAGATGCGGATGGCCGGTCCCGCCAGCGGCCCCAGCGTCAGGAAGTTGCTCCAGGCGAAGGCGAGGGCTCCGAGACGCCAGCGCGCCGCCGGCGGCACGCTGGTGCGGGCGAGCGCCACGAGATCGTAGAGACCGAAGAGAACGAGGTTGATCGCCGTGATGCCGGCGGCGATCGCGAGCCAGCGCGGATCGAGCAGGTGCAGCGCGGTCCGCACCGCCGCGAGATCGAGCTTCCGGAGGTCCTCCCAGCCGATGAAGGCGATGGCGGCGAGGAGGAGGAACGGCCAGAAGCGCCCGACGCTCGCGAGCACCCGCAGGCCGAGCGGCGCCCGCAGCGCAGCCTCGGCGTGGCCGCCGGCGGCCGGCGAGCCCTGGCCCGGGGAAGTCGGGGTGGAACCGGCGTTGCCGTCGGTCACTTGCGGGGGATCGGTTCCTTGCGGAGCAAGGGCTCGATCTGATCGGCGAGCTGGTCCAGCTTCTCGTGCAGCGCCTTGATCTCGATCTCCGCCTGCAGATTGATCTCGTAGTCCTCTTCGGCCCGCTGCCGGTCGTTCGCCGCCTGGCGGTTCTGGCTCATCAGGATCACCGGGGCCTGCAGCGACGCCAGGCACGACAGGAGCAGGTTCAGCAGGATGTAGGGATACGGATCGAAGGCGCGCGACGCGAGGATCCAGGAGTTCAGCGCGATCCAGGCGAGGAGGGTGGCGACGAAGATGCCGATGAAAGTCCAGGAGCCGCCGAACGCCGCGACCTTGTCTGCGACGCGTTCGCCGGTGGTGCGCGCGTCCCTGCTCCCGGGCGCGTCGCGGCGCTTGCCGATCTGCTCGGCCATGGCCAGCAGCACGCGGCGCTCGTGCTCGTCCGCCCGATCCCACTCCTTGCCGAGGAATCGCAGCGCGAGCTGGTGGGCCCGATGCTTCATCGAGGCCGATCCTCCGACCCGAACGGAGCGATCAGAAGATGTAGACCGCGCCGAACAGGAACTGGTAGTCCGGTGTGGCGTCCGTCAGCGGCAGCGCGAAGGCGCCGCGGAAGCCGAACCCCGGGCGGGTGGCCACGCCCTGCAGGCCGAGGGTCAGGCGCGCGTCGTTGCCGAGGCCGTCGAGGCGCTCGCTCTCCCACGTCGCCTCGATGACCGCCGACCACTCGTTGCCGAACGGGAAGATGACGGCGCCGCCGGCCAGGATCGACACCTCGGAGTCGGGCAGGGGCGGGTCCGGCTGGCCGTTGTAGCGCCCTCCGACGTTGCCGGTGAAGGTGGCGGCATGCGTGTCGGCGCGGCAGGCGGCGAAGACCTCGAGGTCGGTCTTGCCGGTGCCCAGCCCCTCATCGGCGTCGGCGAGACCGATCTTCAGGAGACCGCCGAGCGCGCAGTGCGACTCGCCGTTGAACAGGCGGTGCTTGAAGTACACGTCCACGTCGTCGATGCCGGACCCGTCGGGATCCGGCGAGTTGGCGTTGAGCTTCTCGAAGCCGAGCCTGAACCCCGCCTCGTTGGTGTGCCCGACCGCGAAGGCGAACAGGCCGCTCAGGTTCATGCGCTCGACGCCGCTGTCGATGTGCTCGAAGTTGAACTGCCCTTCGACCCAGCCGCCCGGGATGATGGCCGAGTCCTCGGCGAAGCGCTGGAACAGGCGGCGCGAGTCGCGGTCGGCCTGCGACGGCCGCACCGCCTGCTTCTGCGGCGGAGGCTGGGTCTCGGTCCCGGTGTCCTCGCGCGGCGGCTCCTGGCCGAAGGGCTGCGTGTCCTGCGCCCGCAGCGCCGATGGCGTGAGCGCCATGGTCGCGACCGCGAGGCAGGCAAGTGCCAGCAAATGGAATGGTTTGGTCGTCAGCATGCCGTCGGCATTATGGCCACTTCCCCACTGTTGACAAGTCCTCTGCGCCGGTCCCCGATGCTAGACTCCGCAACCGAACGGACCCCGGCCTGGCGCCGGCGACCCGGCTCGATCCGTACTCTCC
>DASYQE010000240.1:0-3240 GCA_036005805.1 Candidatus Polarisedimenticolia bacterium
CGGATCCTTCCTGCCCGGCTGGCTCGACCTGCGGCCGTACCGCTATGACCACCGGCCGGCGGTCGAGACCACCGGCGTGGTGCCGGCGGGCGGAACGCTGGCGCTGCCGATCGCCCTCGACGAGGCGGTTGCTTCGTGGCGACTGTCGATCGCCTGGGGCGATCTCGATCCGGCCGACCTCGATCTCACGGTCGAAGACCAGGCCGCGGCCGAGATCGGCCGGTCGGAGTCGATCAACGGCACCGCGCTTTTCGCGCACACCGAAGGCCTCGGCCTCCAGGGCGCCATCCCGCGCGGCATGACGGCGCGCGTGTTCTTCAAGGCCGGCGTGGGCGTGACCGACGTGCCGGTGTCGATCCATCACGAAGCGTCGGTGGCGCTGCTGACGGCGTTCGGCGACCTCGACAAGCTGACGGCCTTCGACCGCGATCTGCTGGCGCGCGCGGTCAGCCGTCACGTGCTCGAGGGGCGCGGGTCGCGCTTCGAGCCGAACGCGGCGCTGCGCCGCGGCGAGGCGGCCCGGGCCTTGGGCCTCATCGCCGATCTGCCGCAGCGCATCCCCGCCGCGCCGTCGTTCGCCGACGTGCCGGCGTCGAGCCAGGACTTCCCCTTCGTCGAGACCGCGGCGGGGATCCGGGCGCGCACCGTGCTCGTCGATCCGAAGAGCCCGGGGCTGTTCCGGCCGGCCGACGCGATCGATCGCCTGACGTTCGCGGTCGGCGCGGTGCGCGCCGCCGGCCTCGCGTCCCAGGCCGATGCGCGCGCCGGCGAGGTCCTCGGTCTCAACGACGACGCCGCCATTCCGCTGGCGCTGCGCGGCTATGCCGCCGTCGCCCTCGAGCACGGCTTCATCGAGACGATCCCGGCGCACCCGGGGACCCGCTTCGCTCCGACCGGATCGATCCCGCGGCTGACCGCGGCGCGGTACCTGCTGCGCCTGCTCGGGGATCGCAACGGGGGCCTTTCCATCGTCCCCGCCATGGGAGTTCGCCAGGTGCTGAAGAGCGTGACCACGACGGAGCCCCGCCCGCAGACCTGGGCCGCCGCCCCCTGATCCGGCAAGGCGCCGCGCGCATTTTGATCAAAGAACTCCCAAGAGTCTTTCCCGCAAGGACTTAGGCCGCCCGTTCGGGGTCCTCTCGACCCCCCGTTCAAGGATCCTTCAACCCCCGTCCCGCAATCTCCGCGCGAACCAGCGGGGCAGCCCTCCGGCCGCCCGCAACATCGACGGAGGACGGAAACATGAGATTCGCTCGGGTGCGTTCCCTCCCACTCACCTTTGGCGTGGCCCTGCTCGCGTTCATGGTTTTCTCGGGTCCCCTCTTCGCCCTCCGCCCGGCCGACAAGCCGCGGCGCGACTTCGACGCGGCGGGTGGACTCCGAATCGGCCTGGCGACGGGAGTGGCTCCTTGGCCGGCGCAATCGGCGGCGATGCGACGGCTCGAGGCAGCGAGCGGCGCGAAAGTTCGCGTCCGCTTCAACGGTCTGTCCCGGATTCCCAGAACACTCGGGGCGGACAAGCCGCTCTCGTCGCCTTCCGATGCCGCGCCCGAGGGAATCGCGCGCGGTTTCCTGCGCCAGCATCGCGACGTCTGGGGCCTCTCCGAGACCGAGGTGGACGCGCTGCGACTGAACACCTCGTACACCGACGAGCACAACGGCGTGACGCACGTCTTCTACACGCAGACGGCGGACGGACTGCCGGTTTTTTCGGCGACCGTCGGCGTGCACCTGGACGGGCGCGGCCGCGTGCTCGGGGTCGAGGGGGATCTCTTCCCCGGCACGCGCCGCCGCGGCGGCGCGCGTCTCGATGCCGAGCAGGCGGCCGAGCGGGCCGCCGACCAGGTCGGCGTCGACTTCAAGGCCCACCGGCGCGGCACGGACGGCGATGCCGTGGTCCTCGATCGCGGCCGCTTCCGTGAGGACGTCAAGGTGTCGCAGGCGCTCTACCCGCTGCTCGGGGGACCGGCGCGACTGGCGTACCGGATGACGCTCCTGAAGAACGGACGGGAGTGGTACGACGTGCTGGTCGACGCCGCGGACGGGACGATCCTCCACCTGCGCAACATCTATGTCGAAGCCGGGCAGCTCACGCCGTCGGCGCCCGCCGAGTCGAACCCGGTCACGCCGCGCGCCCAGGTGTTCATCGAGCATCCGCTGGCGACGGTGCGCGGCACCGGCGACTTCCTGCGGAAGTACCCGCTCACCGCGGACGCGCTCGGCGGCGTGCGCGGCTTCGCCAACGCGCCCCAGCTCGGCGCCGACACCGAGGCGGTGATCGCGCACGGCGGCGACCCGAAGAACGCCTCGGTCGCGCAGATGGTGCAGCCGCTGCCCGACGCGGCGCAGCCGCTGCGATCGAACCGGCTGCCGCTCGGCACCACGCCGCAGTCGCCGCAGGGCTGGTTCATCAAGCAGGGAGGGCGGTACCTCACCATCGGCAACAACGTCGACGCCAAGGACGACCAGGCCGACGACGACGAGGCGACCGCCGGCCACCGCGCCGACGGCGGGCTCATCGGCGACTTCACCGGCGGCCCGTTCGTCTTCCGCAACCTGTACGCGCAGAACGGCCCGTACGCCGAGGAGGCGCCGCTCGCCGTCGCCTCGGCCGAGCGTCTCGCCGGCGCCGCGCCCGACCTCGACCCCTCGGTCACCAACCTCTTCTACCTGACCAACTGGTACCACGACTTCCTGTATCACCTCGGCTTCACCGAGGCGGCCGGCAACTTCCAGAAGGACAACTTCGGCCGTGGTGGTCTCGGCAACGACTTCCTCTTCGCCGACGCGCAGGACGGCTCCGGCACCAACAACGCCAACTTCGGCACGCCGCCGGACGGCTCGAACCCGCGCATGCAGATGTACCTGTTCTCCGGGCCGGAGCGTGACGGCGCCTTCGACTCGGACGTCGTCCTGCACGAGTTCACGCACGGCCTCTCGAACCGCCTCATCGGCGGTCCGAACAACACCGACTGCCTGGGCCTTGGCCTCGTCGGCGAGAGCGGCGGGATGGGCGAAGGCTGGAGCGACTTCTACGCCGCCTCGGTGACCGACGAGCCGGCGCTGGGCGAATACGTCGTCGACAGCCCGGTGAACGGCATCCGCCGCTTCTCGATGGACGCCGGGCCGGACGATTTCACCTACGGCTTCATCTGCACCGGCCCGCCGAGCAACCCGAGCCTCATCCCGTGCGAGGTGCACGACGTCGGCGAGTTCTGGTCGATCGTCCTGTGGGAGATG
>DASYQE010000241.1:0-4785 GCA_036005805.1 Candidatus Polarisedimenticolia bacterium
TTGCCGGTGAGGGTGAGGTTGATGTCGCCCTTGGTCAGCGCCTGGGCGTCGGCGGACTTGCCGGCGCCGGCGTGGGCCTCGGACTGGGCGTAGGAGCCGAGGCAGTCCTCGACGCTCTTCGCGCCGAAGAAGCGGCCGGTCCCGTCGGTCACCTCGGACTTGCCGAAGGTGAGACCGCCCCCCTTGGCGCTGATCTTCACCTTCATCGAACCGCCGCCGTGGCAGGTGATGGTCCCCTCTCCGCTGGCGGTCTTGTAGAAGGCGGACCAGCCCTTCAGGGTGAAGGTCATGGTGCACTCCGCCTTCTTCTCGTCCTTCTTGTCGTCGTCGGCGCGCGCTGGCAGGCCGCTCAGCGCGAGGGCGACGAGGAGGACCGTGCCGGCGAGCAGGATCGCGACTACGGCACGGAGGCTGCGGCGCTCGTGGGCCTCAGTTGCTCCAGGCATCCGATCCTTCCTCGGCCGCCTTGGCCTCTTCCGAATCGAACCACTTGGTGAACTCCTCCTGGCTCTCGACGGTCACGAAGCCGCGCATGCGGTAGTGGCCGAGGCCGCAGAGCTGGGCGCAGGCGATCTCGTAGGTGAACTCGGGGTTGCCGGTCTTCTGGCGCATCTCCTCGGTCGTGATCGTCGGCGTGAACCAGATCGGAATCGTCAGCCCGGGGACGGCGTCCTGCTTGACGCGGAACTCCGGGACGTTGAAGCCGTGGATGACGTCCTTGCTCCGCAGGCGCACGATGACCGGCTTGTTCACCGGCAGGTGGAGCTGGTTCAGCGTGATGACGTCGTCCTTGGCGTCCGGGTCGGAGCGGTCGAGCCCGAGCGGGTTCGTCTGCATGTCGATCTTGTCGGTGGACTGCCGGCCGAACTTCCCGTCGGGGCCGGGGTAGTGGATGTTCCAGGCGAACTGCTCGCCGGTCACCTGCACGGTGAGCGCCTCGCCCACGGCCGGGGGCTTGTCCACCCACTTGATCCACAGCGGCACGGAGAAGCCGAAGAGCAGCACCGCCTCGGCCACCGCCACGCCGATCTCGAGGTAGGTCGAGGTGTGGCTGGTGACGCCGTGGTGGTCGGCCACCGGGTGCGCCGACTTGCGGAAGCGGAAGAGGGTGTAGACGAAGAACGCTCCCCAGCCGACGAAGAGGATCGCCATGAGGATGTGAATGACGCCGTTCATCGTGTCGATCGCCGCCCCGTGCTTGGTGGCGAGCGTCGGCAGGTTCATCCAGTCGGTCATCGTGTCGTCCTCGTCTGCTGCAGCGCCGACCACTCGCGGTCGAACCTGCGGCTCTGCGCGCGCTTGGCGCGCGACCTCAGATAGAAGAAGAATCCCGCGAACGCCCCCTGCATCGCCAGGATCACGCCGATGAGAAAGAAGGCCCCGGCCCGCGCCCCGTCGATGAGCGGCGAGTCGGCCGCCCCGAAGCAGGAGGCGCAGGCGAGCACGGCGGGACCGCTCACAGGTTCCTCGTCTTGCGCAGGAACCAGGCTCCGTACGCCGCCAGCCCGAACGCCACCACCACCGCCCCGACGCCACCGGCGAGCATCCCCGTCCCGCCTTCGCCGCGGCGCCACTGCGCCATGCAGAAGGCGGCCATCCACGCCGCCAGCAGCGTGGCGGCGACGACGAAGACGACGTGGAAGAGGCGCAGGTTCATGGCGAGACGATCAGTTGTGCGACGGCTCGGGCTGGGCGCCGCCGGGCGTGGGCGCGGCGGCCGGCGGGGGCGTGGACTCCGGCGCCGCGCCGGACTCCGGCGCCGCCGCGGGAGCCGCCTCGGGCGTGGCCTCAGGCGTTCCTTCCGCCCCGCCCTCGTGTCCGCCCTCGTGAGCAGGCACAACCGTGTGCACGACGCCGCCCGGGTGCTCCACCATCGTCCCGTCGTTCACGGTGAGCATCGGCACGACCAGCAGCACGGCGAACAGCGCCACGGTCGAGACGAGCACCGCGTAGATGAGTTTGCGCTCGGAGATCAGGTGCATGAAGTAGGAAGCGACCAGACCCCCCTTGATGCTGGCGATCAGGAGCGCCACCGCCACCGCCTGGCCGATCGGCAGGTTCTGGTAGCCCACCCACACCGTGAAGACCGTCAGCGCCATGAGGGAGACGAAGACGGTGATGTAGACCCTGACGTGCTTGTCGATGTCGACGTCGTGCGAGGCGCTCATCTCGATGTCCTCAGAGCAGGTAGAGCGTCGGGAACAGGAAGATCCACACCAGGTCGACGAAGTGCCAGAACAGCCCGGCGTTCTCGACCCGGTTGGTGAACCACTCGGGGTTGGTCTTGTACAGCTTCGCCCCGGGCCCCCAGAGGTACGCGTTGACCGCCATGCCGCCGATGACGTGAATCATGTGCAGGCCGGTCAGCGTGAAGTAGATGGCGATGAAGTTGCTGGTGTGCGGCAGGAGCCCGTGGTGGAACTTGGCGGAATACTCGAAGTACTTGACCACCAGGAACACCCCGCCGAGCAGCACCGTGATCGCCTGGTAGACGCGGAAGACGCCGAACTTCCGGCGCATGAGCGACGCCCACGCCATGACCATCGTGACCGACGAGGTGATGAGCACGATGGTGTTGAAGGTGGCGAGCGGCACGTTGAGGATGGTGTGCCCGCGCGGCCACTCCGACGCCCCGACGCGCAGCAGGATGTACGAGGCGAACAGCGCCCCGAACAGCATCACTTCGCTGGCGAGGAACAGCCAGATGCCGATCTTGCCATTGTTGAGCCCGGTGTCCTCGCGGGCCTCGACGGTCCAGGGAATCTCCATCGTCTCCTCGCTACGCCCGCTCGAACTGCGGCTGGAAGTCGGTCTGGCGCCCCGGCACGCTGTACTCGTACGGGCCGCGGTAGACCTCCGGCGGGTGCTCGAAGTTGCCGTGCGGCGGCGGCGAGGGCGCGGCCCACTCGAGCGTGGTCGCGTCCCACGGGTTGGCGCCGACCTTGCGGCCGGTCTTGAGGCTCATGAAGAAGTTGATGATGAACGGGATCTGCGCCACCGCCAGCATCCAGGCGCCCCACGACGAGATCACGTTGTAGTGCAGCGCCGGCTGCGCGAACTGGTACGACGCGCCGCCGTCGTACAGGCGGCGCGACACGCCGGCGAGCCCGAGGAAGAACATCGGCATGAACAGCACGTTCATGAAGACGAACGAGCCCCAGAAGTGCAGCTTGCCGAGGAAATCGTTCATCATCCGGCCCGTCGCCTTGGGGTACCAGTAGTAGATCCCCGCCATCAGCGCGAACAGCGTCCCCGGCGCGACCACGTAGTGGAAGTGGCCGATGACGTAGTAGGTGTCGTGCAGCGGGATGTCGGTCACCGACAGCCCGAGCGGCAGCCCCGTGAGCCCGCCGATGCCGAACATCGGCAGGAACCCGAGGGCGAACAGCATCGGCGTCGTGAAGCGGATCGATCCGCCCCACAACGACAGGATGAGCGCCGTCAGGATGACGACCGAGGGGATCGAGATGATCATCGTCGTCGTCTGGAAGAAGGTGGACATCACCGTGCCCATGCCGGTCATGAACATGTGGTGCGCCCAGACGATGAACGACATGAAGCCGAGGAAGCCGAGGGCGTACACCATCGAGCGGTAGCCCCAGAGCGGCTTGCGGGTGTTGTTGGCGATGACCTCCGCCACGATGCCCATCCCCGGGAGGATGAGCACGTACACCTCGGGGTGCGCCAGGAACCAGAACAGGTGCTGCCACAGCAGCGGGTTGCCGCCGCCGGCGTTGGCCGCCACCTGGCCGCTCACCACGAGCCCGCTCGGCATGAAGAACGACGAGCCGGCGACGCGATCCATGAGCTGCAGCACCCCCGCCGCCTCGAGCGGCGGGAAGGCGAGCAGCAGCAGGAACGAGGTGACGAACTGCGCCCACACGAAGATCGGGAAGCGCATGAACGTCAGGCCCGGGGCCCGCAGCTGGATGGTCGTGACGATGAAGTTGATCGAGCCGAGCAAAGACGAGGTGATCAGGAAGATCATCCCGATGAGCCACCAGGTCTGGCCGGAGCCGGCGATGTTGGCCAGCGGCGGGTACGAGGTCCAGCCCGACTGCGCCGCGCCGCCCGCCGGGATGAAGAAGGAGCCCAGCATCGTGACGCCGCCCAGGAAGTAGCACTGGTACGACATCATGTTGATCTTCGGAAACGCCATGTCGGGAGCGCCGATCTGCAGCGGCAGGACGAAGTTGCCGAAGCCGCCGACGGCCAGCGGCACGACCCCGAGGAACACCATGATGGTGCCGTGCATCGCCCCGAGCTCGTTGTAGAACTCCGGCAGCATCACGCCGCCCGGCATGCGGTTGTCGCCCAGGAGCTTCCCGAGCCAGCCCACCGCCTGGCCCGGGTAGGCGAGCTGCCAGCGCATCAGCATCATCAAGGAGAAGCCGAAGAGCAGGAACAGCAGGCCGGTCACCGCATATTGAATGCCGATGACCTTGTGGTCCACCGAGAAGACGTACTTGCGCCAGAAGCCGAGTTCCTCGTGATAGGCTTCGTGCGCGCCATGGGCTTCGTGCGCGCCGTGCGGTTTTGATGCGACGGCGGTCGGGTCACTCATGCGCTTCTCTCCGGGCTACTTCGCGCCGACCGCGAACTTGAAGTCCTGGGTCTTGGACCCGCTGGCGGGGACCGTGACCGAGGCCGTCTGGGCAGGCAGCTTCTCGTGCCAGGCCGTGATCTCGTAGGTGCCCGGATCGAGACCCGAGATCGTGAACTTCCCGTCCGTGTTCGTCGCCGAGAAGAACGGATGCAAGAAGACGGCGAGGTAAGCGCTCATCC
>DASYQE010000242.1:0-2992 GCA_036005805.1 Candidatus Polarisedimenticolia bacterium
CGACACCAGCGGGTGGCTCGGCTCGTCCGACTACACCGACGGCCTGCACCCCAACGAGCAAGGCAGCGGCAAGGCGGCGCGTTTGCTGGTGACCGCGCTTCAGAACATCGGGCTGCCGTAGCAGCCACGGCGAGGCGGGCACGAGCGGGCGACCCAAGGACCCGCCTGAGCCCGGCCCGGCACCGCGCCGCGGTCTCACCTCCGTCCGCGACGGGGAAGGTGTAGGAAGCGCGGCCATCCATCCGGACATTTACCCGGCGAGTAGACGACGCAGATATGCGTAACCAATCGTCATGAAAGCCTTTTGTAATGATAGTATCCGGACATGGAAGCGGTCATGGAGGCGGTCGACACGGGCGAATCTACCTCGGCGATGGAGCCGCTGCTCATCCCCCACGGCTCACGTCACCGGCCGGCGCTGAACGATCTGGCGTTCGACCTCACCCGGAAGTCGGCCTGGTTCCGCCGTGGCCTTCCCCAACCCGTCCAGCCACCGCTTGCCAATCTCGTGCGCGCAATGAACTGCTACTACTCGAACCTCATCGAGGGACACGATACCCACCCGATCGAAATCGAGCGGGCGCTCAGGAACGACTACAGCCAGGACCGGAAAAAGCGCGACCTTCAGATCGAAGCCAAGGCGCACGTGGCCGTCCAGGAGTGGATCGATGAGGGCGGCTTATCGGTGGACCAGGCGGTCAGTCCCGAAGGCATCATCGACCTCCATCGGCGCTTCTGCGAGCACCTGCCGGAAGACCTGCTCTGGGTCCACGACCCGGACACCGGCGAGCGGGCGCGCGTCGTCGCGGGCGAGCTGCGCCGGCGAGACGTCAAGGTAGGTCAGCACGTCGCGATCAGTCCCGGCGCGTTGCCTCGCTTCCTTGCCTGGTTCGCCGAGGTATACGGCGGCCTGGGCAAGGTGGACCGCCTCGTTTCGGCCGCGGCCGCTCACCACCGACTGCTCTGGATGCACCCGTTCCTCGACGGCAACGGCCGCGTGGCTCGTCTCATGTCGCACGCGATGCTGCTGGGCATCCTCGATACGGGAGCCGTATGGTCGGTCGCGAGAGGGCTGGCGCGCAACATCCAGCAGTACAAGACCTTGCTCGCCAACTGCGATTCGACTCGCCGGAACGATCTCGACGGGCGCGGGACGCTCAGCGAGGGAGCGCTCGTCGAGTTCACGCGCTTCTTCCTCACTATCTGCATCGACCAGGTGGACTTCATGGAGAGCCTCGTCAAGCCCGATCGCCTGCGGGCGCGCGTTCTGCTGTGGGCTGAAGAGGAAGTCCGGGTGGGCGGACTGCCCAGGCAGTCTGGGCGGGTGTTGGAGGCGGTCCTCCATCGCGGCGAACTGCCACGTGGCGATGTGGATGCGATCGCTGGCACGGGCGAAAGGCAGGGACGCCGAATTCTGGCCGCGTTGGTAGAGAAGGGCGTGCTGGCGTCGGAAGGCGCGCGCGCGCCGCTGCATTTGGCCTTTCCCGCGAAGCTGGCGCACAGATGGATGCCGGGGCTGTTCCCCGAGCAGTCGAATACATAGGCGAAGCCGTCGCGTCATGTCAGGGCCACGAGTGGTTCTCGAAACGGTCGAGAGCTACGCGCCGCCGGAGGCGATCGCCGGCGCACGCCAGCGGCGGGAACCGCTTCGAGTTGTTCGACTGTAGCTCGACCCCCGGATGCGCGCCGCCATCGGCCACGCCCATGACGCGGAACAGATGTAGGCGCGGCCCCCCCGGTCGAAGATCGCCTCCGGGTGTGAGGCCAGTCGCACGACAGGGCGACCAATCAAACTACAATCGACTCGTGACCAACCGGTTCGCGATCGCTGTCACATCCGTCGGTCTCGCGCTGGTGATGGCGGGATGCTTCGGGGACAAGTCGGAGAGCATCGACGCGCCCGGCACGCTGGCGGTCGGGGCGTACGGCGAGCTGCTCTTCGGTGACGTTTGTCCCGGCAGCAAGGCCGATCTGTGCAGCCGCGAGACGGTCGAGTCGGTCGACTCCTTCACCGTCGATCCTCCCGGGGCGCTGGAGGTCATTCCGGTCGGCGAGGTGCCCGCCGATCTGTTGATCGCCTGGGTCCACACCGCGACCTACGTCGTGCACGGCCTGGCGCCGGGGCACGCGAACCTCTGCGTGCAGGCGAAGTTCAGCGATGGTTCGCACCGGAAAGCCTGCCAGATGGTCGAGGTCGGGGCGATCGCGCGCGTCGCGACGCCGTTCGCCTGCGATTCGCCCCAGGACGATGACACCGCACCCGGCCTGGTTCCGCCAGGGCGGGTCCTGTCGCTGAGCGTGCAGATGTTCACGGCCGGCGGCACCGCCCTCGGCGGCGTGCTCCTGCACCCAATCGATGACGCGCAGCTCGTGCCGTCTGGCGTGATGTCGTACGTCTGGTCGAGCCCCCCCGCGGGCGGCTCGCTGACGCTCGGCTCGTCGCTCGACCCGGCGTTCTCCAAGACGCTGGCGACCTATGGCCCCGATCAGGTGACGGGCGTCGTCGTTCACGCCGACGTCATTCCCCCGACGACGCTCGCGCCCGGCCGCCAGCAAGAGATCCAGGTCCTCGACGATGTCGGCCCCGTCCGCGCGTGCCAGGGCCTCCCCTCCGCGATCAGGACCGAGACGCCCGACGTCTGTGCCGGGCCGAATGGTGAGATCGCCTGGACCGGCAGCGCGTTCACGGCCAGGGAGGAGGGGACCTGTCGGCTGTCGGTCGGCGTCGCGGGCGGCGCCGGATACCCGGGGACGGTCAGCGTCCCGTTCTACTTCGTGAATGAGGCCGACCGGGGCCGCGATGCGACCATCGGCAGTCACTGCACCGTCAAGGGACAGCGAACCTGCGAGGCGACGCGGGACGCGATCCTCCTGTGCACCGGCGCGGGCGTGTGGGCGCTCACCTCGAGCTGTAACGGCCTGCTCTGCGACTACACCGCCGCGGCCCCCTGCGCCGCCGGCGCCGCCTGCGTCGCGTGTCGTTGATCGGCCC